>NZ_CP088251.1:2774250-3082500 GCF_021117405.1 Frateuria edaphi | reverse complement strand
AGGCGACTTGGGGTTATATGGTCAAGCGACCAAGCGTATACGGTGGATGCCTTGGCAGTCAGAGGCGATGAAGGACGTGGCAGCCTGCGAAAAGTGTCGGGGAGCTGGCAACAAGCTTTGATCCGGCAATGTCCGAATGGGGAAACCCACCGCTTAGGCGGTACCGTGCACTGAATACATAGGTGTACGGAGCGAACCCGGGGAACTGAAATATCTAAGTACCCGGAGGAAAAGAAATCAACCGAGATTCCGTAAGTAGCGACGAGCGAACGCGGAGCAGCCCAAAAGCGCACAGTGTTTTAGTGGAAGGACCTGGAAAGGTCTGCCATAGACGGTGATAGCCCGGTACGCGAAAGGGCACCGTGCGTGAAATTGAGTAGGGCGGGGCACGAGAAACCCTGTCTGAACATGGGGGGACCATCCTCCAAGGCTAAATACTCCTGACTGACCGATAGCGAACTAGTACCGTGAGGGAAAGGCGAAAAGAACCCCGGAGAGGGGAGTGAAATAGACCCTGAAACCGTATACGTACAAGCAGTGGAAGCCCGCAAGGGTGACTGCGTACCTTTTGTATAATGGGTCAGCGACTTACTGTCAGTGGCGAGCTTAACCGTCTAGGGGAGGCGAAGGGAAACCGAGTCTGAATAGGGCGCATAGTCTCTGGCAGTAGACCCGAAACCGAGTGATCTATCCTTGGCCAGGTTGAAGGTGCGGTAACACGCACTGGAGGACCGAACCCACATCTGTTGCAATAGATGGGGATGAGCTGAGGATAGGAGTGAAAGGCTAAACAAACTCGGAGATAGCTGGTTCTCCTCGAAAGCTATTTAGGTAGCGCCTCGGACGAATCTTCCTGGGGGTAGAGCACTGTTATGGCTAGCGGGTCATCGCGACTTAGCAAACCATGGCAAACTCCGAATACCAGGACAGACTATCCGGGAGACACACGGCGGGTGCTAACGTCCGTCGTGAAAAGGGAAACAACCCAGACCCGCAGCTAAGGTCCCCAAGTTCTAGCTAAGTGGAAAACGATGTGGAAAGGCATAGACAGCCAGGAGGTTGGCTTAGAAGCAGCCACCCTTTAAAGAAAGCGTAATAGCTCACTGGTCGAGTCGGTCTGCGCGGAAGATTTAACGGGGCTAAGCTAGACACCGAAGCTCGGGGTGCACACTTTGTGTGCGCGGTAGAGGAGCGTTCCGTACGCCTGCGAAGGTGGATCGAGAGGTCTGCTGGAGGTATCGGAAGTGCGAATGCTGACATGAGTAACGATAATGGGGGTGAAAAGCCCCCACGCCGAAAGCCCAAGGTTTCCTCGCGCAACGTTCATCGGCGCAGGGTGAGTCGGCCCCTAAGGCGAGGCAGAAATGCGTAGTCGATGGGAAGCAGGTTAATATTCCTGCACTTTTCTTAAGTGCGATGTGGGGACGGAGAAGGTTAGGTCTACCCGGCGTTGGTTGTCCGGGGGAAAGGCGGTAGGCATGAATCTTAGGCAAATCCGGGATTCTCTATGCCGAGCACCGAGACGAGCCCTATTGGGCGAAGTGACTGAGACCACGCTTCCAGGAAAAGCCACTAAGCTTCAGCTTAAGAAAAACCGTACCGTAAACCGACACTGGTAGGCAGGGTGAGAATCCCAAGGCGCTTGAGAGAACTCGGGTGAAGGAACTAGGCAAAATGGCACCGTAACTTCGGGAGAAGGTGCGCCCATCGGGGTGGTCACGTGCGTGACTGAGCTCTGATGGGTCGCAGTAACCTGGCCGCTGCGACTGTTTATCAAAAACACAGCACTCTGCAAACACGAAAGTGGACGTATAGGGTGTGACGCCTGCCCGGTGCTGGAAGGTTAATTGATGGGGTCAGCCGCAAGGCGAAGCTCTTGATCGAAGCCCCAGTAAACGGCGGCCGTAACTATAACGGTCCTAAGGTAGCGAAATTCCTTGTCGGGTAAGTTCCGACCTGCACGAATGGCGTAACGACAGCGGCGCTGTCTCCACCCGAGACTCAGTGAAATTGAAATCGCTGTGAAGATGCAGCGTTCCCGCGGCAAGACGGAAAGACCCCGTGAACCTTTACTATAGCTTTACACTGAACGTTGAGTTCTTCTGTGTAGGATAGGTGGGAGGCTTTGAAGCGCAGACGCCAGTTTGCGTGGAGCCATCCTTGAAATACCACCCTGAAGTGCTTGACGTTCTAACCTAGGCCCGTAATCCGGGTCAGGGACCGTGTATGGTGGGTAGTTTGACTGGGGCGGTCTCCTCCCAAAGCGTAACGGAGGAGCACGAAGGTACGCTCAGCGCGGTCGGACATCGCGCACTGTGTGCAAAGGCATAAGCGTGCTTGACTGCAAGATCGACGGATCAAGCAGGTACGAAAGTAGGTCTTAGTGATCCGGTGGTTCTGTATGGAAGGGCCATCGCTCAACGGATAAAAGGTACTCCGGGGATAACAGGCTGATACCGCCCAAGAGTTCATATCGACGGCGGTGTTTGGCACCTCGATGTCGGCTCATCACATCCTGGGGCTGTAGCCGGTCCCAAGGGTATGGCTGTTCGCCATTTAAAGTGGTACGCGAGCTGGGTTCAGAACGTCGTGAGACAGTTCGGTCCCTATCTGTCGTGGGCGTTGGAGATTTGAGGGGGGCTGCTCCTAGTACGAGAGGACCGGAGTGGACGTTCCGCTGGTGTTCGGGTTGTCTCGCCAGAGGCATTGCCCGGTAGCTACGAACGGAAGTGATAACCGCTGAAAGCATCTAAGCGGGAAGCACGCCCCAAGATGAGATCTCCCGAGAGCTTGACTCTCCTTAAGGCACCATCAAGACTAGGTGGTTGATAGGCGCGATGTGGAAGTGCAGCAATGCATTGAGCTTACGCGTACTAATGCGCCGTGCGGCTTGACCATATAACCCCAAGACGCTTCGAATGTCTTTGCCGATACATCTCGATTCACCAACTCGCTTGTCACTCGTTTACCCCTTTTGAAGCCGGCGCTTGATAGCGCTGCTTCAACCCCTTCCCTGGCGGCCATAGCGCTGTGGTCCCACCCGATCCCATCCCGAACTCGGAAGTGAAACGCAGCCGCGCCGATGGTAGTGTGGCTTGTCCATGCAAGAGTAGGTCACCGCCAGGGGCTTTATCCTGAAACACCCTCATCGGCAACGGTGGGGGTTTTTCTTTGCCTGCGTTCGTGCGGCGCTTCAGGCGCACCTGCGAATGGTTCGCACGGTCCTGCAACGGTCCCGACCGCATGCGCGACCGGCGCGCGTCGGACGCCACCGCCGATCATTGCCAAGGCGGCCGGCCCGCCGATGTTGGACCGTTACCCCTGTAGGAGCGCCCCTTGGCGCGACCGCCATGCACCGGCTGCCACTACCGGCCACCATCCCTCACTGCCCGCAGTCGCGCACCAGCGTTCGACCGGCAGCTGTGGTCGCGGCCCGTCACCGGCGGGCAATCCCACCGCCAACATCGAAGGTCGGGACAGGGAGACCCACCGCTTGGCCGGCGCGTCGATGGACGGCACACCGCGGCCGAGTCCCTACACGGACGTTCCGCGCATCCGATGCGTTTTCCCCCATCCATCAATAGGGCGCACAGGTGCGCCTGCAGGACGCGGGGCGACTGCTCGCGCCATGCCTGCGGGTGGACGTTGTTGTCGCGTCTTCGCCCTTTTCCAACAGGCGCCAGCGGAGCGCAGTCGTAAAGACGCGGCGAGGACCCTGCGGATCGGGCGCAGGAAAGGCTCGTAAGCGAGTTGAGACTTGGGCGAGCGACCTATGACCTGATCGCTCCGTCACGCCTGGCAGCACCGCTGGCTGCCCCGCGTGGTTGCGATGCCGTGGAGGGATTTGCTGGGCGTGGTGGCCTACGGCGCGGGGAAGATGCCGCGCGCCGGATAAGACTCAAAGCGCGTAGTCGAATTGCTCGCGGAACGCTTCGGCGAACTCGTCGTAGGTGAAGCGCTGGTTCTGCGTGCCCGGATGCTCGACCTTGAGCGCGCCCATCAGCGACGCCATGCGGCCGATGGTGGGCCAGTCGTAGCCGCGCATGATGCCGAAGATCAGGCCTGCCCGGTACGCATCGCCGCAGCCGGTCGGATCGATCACCTGTCGCTCGCGGGCCGCCGGGATCTCGATGACCTCTCCGCCAGTGTGGATCAACGATCCGCGCGGTCCCAAGGTCACGATGTACGCCTGGGTGCGGCTGGCGATCTCTTCTGCGCTCCAGCCCGTGCGTTGCTGCAGCAGCTGCGATTCGTAGTCGTTGACGATGACGTAGTTGGCCTTGCCGATCATCGAGCGGAACTCTTCGCCGGTGAACAACGGCATCGCCTGGCCCGGGTCGAAGATGAAAGGCACGCCGTGCGCCGCGAAGTCCTCGGTGTGCTGCAGCATCGCCTCCCTTCCGTCCGGCGCGACGATGCCGAACTGCGCATCGGCCACGTCGCCCACGTGATTGTGGTGCGAACTGGACATGGCGCCGGGATGGAAGGCGGTGATCTGGTTGTTGTCCAGGTCCGTGGTGATGAAACACTGCGGAGTGAACTGGTCCTCGAACACGCGCACGCCATTGAGGCGAATGCCGCAACGGATCATGTGTTCACGGTAGGGCCCGAAGTCCTGACCGACCGTCGCCATCGGCAACGGGTCGCCTCCCAGGAGCTTGAGGTTGTAAGCGATATTGCCTGCGCAGCCGCCGAACTCGCGACGCATCTGCGGCACGAGGAAGGAGACGTTCAGAATGTGGACCTTGTCCGGCAGGATGTGGTTCTTGAACTGGTCCGGGAACACCATGATGGTGTCGTAGGCCAGCGAACCGCAGATGACGGCTGACATGTTCGATCAAACCCCAGTGAGCGGCGCGGACGGGACGTCGTCCGGCAAACCCTGCAATCGTAGCGCGACGCTTCGCCCAAGGCGACAGTCGCTTGTCGGTGGAAGCGGCGGCGAGGCTCAGGAAATGCGCGCATCATCGCGTTCTACAAGGCTTTCTTAACTTCTTCGCGCTTGCGTGGGTAGAACCCGCTCACTAGACTGACGCGCTTACTTTTTCCTTTTCCAGCCGGCGCGCCAGGCCTCATGTTCAAGAAGTTTCGCGGCATCTTTTCCAACGACATTTCCATCGACCTCGGCACCGCCAACACGCTGATCTACGTGCGTGGGCAGGGCATCATCCTGAACGAGCCGTCGGTGGTGGCGATCCGCCAGGATCGCGGTCCGGGCGGCCCGCGCACGGTGGCCGCCGTGGGTGGCGACGCCAAGCGCATGCTCGGCCGCACGCCGGGCAATATCGCCACGGTGCGCCCGATGAAGGACGGCGTCATCGCCGACTTCACCATGACCGAGGCGATGCTGCAGCACTTCATCAAGCAGGTGCACAAGTCGCGCATGCTGCGTCCCAGCCCGCGCGTGCTGGTGTGCGTACCGTGCGGCTCGACCCAGGTTGAACGTCGCGCCATCAAGGAATCGGCCGAGGGCGCCGGCGCCCGCGACGTGTTCCTGATCGAGGAGCCGATGGCCGCGGCGATCGGCGCCGGCATCCCGGTGCACGAGGCGCGCGGCGCGATGGTGCTGGACATCGGCGGCGGCACCTCCGAAGTGGCAGTGATCTCGCTCAACGGCATCGTCTACTCGCAGTCCGTGCGCGTGGGCGGCGACCGGTTCGACGAGGCGATCATCAACTACGTGCGCCGTAACCACGGCACGCTGATCGGCGAGTCCACCGCCGAGCGGATCAAGCTGGAGATCGGCTGCGCCTTCCCGCAGAGCAACGTCAAGGAGATCGAGATCTCCGGTCGCAATCTGGCCGAGGGCGTGCCGCGCATGTTCACGATCAACTCCAACGAAGTGCTCGAGGCGCTGCACGAGCCGCTGTCGGGCATCGTGGCGGCGGTCAAGTCGGCGCTGGAGCAGACCCCGCCGGAGCTGTGCTCGGACGTGGCCGAGCGTGGCATCGTGTTGACCGGTGGCGGCGCGCTGCTGCGGGACCTGGATCGCCTTATCTCCGAGGAAACCGGCCTGCACGTGCAGGTTGCCGATGATCCGCTCACCTGCGTGGCGCGTGGCGGTGGCAAGGCGCTGGAACTGATCGACCAGCACGGCAGCGATTTCTTCGCGCCGGAGTGAGGCATGGCCGGGCCGCTGCACGCGGCGGTCGCGGCCTGTACGGGGGAAACACGAGGTGTGTTCGACGACATGGGACTGAGACCGATCCGGTCGCCCGTCCCCGGCCCCCTCCGCGATGGAGGGTGGCAAATCCGTTGTGCCATGCCGGTGCCTTCTGCCACGCTTGATGGCGACCGTCTGCGTCGCTCCTTCCTTTTCGGATTCTCTTGATGGGCCAGGAATCCTCGCCCCTGTTCGCCGGGTCCACCGGCACCTTGCGGCTGATCGGCTACCTCGCGCTGGCGATGGTGCTGATGGTGCTCGACCATCGCAATGGCTGGATGTGGCGCATCCGCTACGGCGCCGCCGTGGCGGTCGAGCCGCTGTATCGCCTCGCCGGCCTGCCGGTGGAAGGGATGCGCACGCTCTCGGTGGCCTTCGCCGACCGCCAGCGGCTGACCAACCAGAATCAGCGCCTGCGCGAGGACCTGCTGCTGGCCAACGCCAAGCTCAACCGCATGGCGGCGGTGGCGCAACAGAACCAGCATCTGAAGGAGCTGCTCGATACCCAGCGCAGCCTTGAGCTCAACGTCCAGTTGGCCCGCGTGGTCGGCGTCGACCTGGGCGCCTACCGCCATCGCCTGCTGCTGAACGTCGGCGCCCGCGATGGCGTCAAGCCAGGGCAGCCGGTCATCGATGCGCGCGGCGTGATGGGGCAGGTCATCCAGACGCTGCCGACGACCTCGGTGGTGATGCTTATCACCGACCCGAACAATGCGTTGCCGGTGACCGTCGAGCGCACCGGCTTGCGCACCATCGCCTATGGCTCGCGCGATGGCGACCGGCTGGTGCTGCCGACCATCCCGATGGCGGCCGATGTGCACGAGGGCGACCGGCTGCTGACCTCCGGCCTGGGCGGGCGCTTCCCGCCGGGCTTCCCGGTCGGCGCGGTCACCCGCGTGGCGCCCGCGGCCACCGGCATGTTCCTGGAAGCACAGGCGCAACCCAGTGCGGACATCAGCCGCAGCGAAGACGTGCTGCTGCTGCACGACCAGGCCGAACCGGTCGGGCCGCCCGAGCCCGTCCGGCCGGCGGGACCTCCGGCTGACCTCGCACCGGCGGGCACCGGCGAGGCTACCAAGGCCGCACCGCCGGCGAAGGGGCAGCCATGAACCGGCAGCGCCTGGCCCTCGGGTGGTTCATCGGCACGCTGGTGATCGCTCTGCTGTCGATGCTGGTGCCACTGCCGGACGTGCTCGAGCCGTTCAAGCCGTACTGGCCGGCGCTGGTGCTCTTGTACTGGTCGTTGGAATCGGGTGAGCGGGTGACGCTCGGCCTGGCCTTCACGATGGGTCTGGCGGCCGACCTGCTCGATGGCGTGCTGCTGGGTGAACAGGCGTTGCGCCTGACCGCGCTGGTCTTCATCGCGTTGCGTTTCCGCTCACGACTGCGCTTCTTTCCGATGTGGCAGCAGACCCTGGCGGTGCTCGCGCTGCTGCTGAACGATCGCATCCTGTTGACGATCGTGCGGGTGTTCGCCGGCGACGCGCTGCCGCCAGCGAGTTGGTGGATCTCGCCGTTCGTCGGGGCGGCGCTCTGGCCATTCGTGTTCCTGTTGCTGGATGACCTGCGCATGCGCCTGCGCCTGCAATGAAATGAAGAGGCGGCGCGCACTGAAGGATCCCCGCGGCGAGGCGGCGCTTTTCCAGCGGCGCTCGCTGGTCGGATTCGCCCTGATCGTGCTGGGCCTGATCGCCTTGTCCGGGCGCTTCTTCTACCTGCAGGTGATGCGCCACGACGAGTTCGTGACCCGCTCGGAGAACAACCGCGTCAAGCCGAAGGTGATCCCGCCGGCCCGTGGGCTGATCTACGACCGCAACGGCGTGCTGCTGGCCGACAACGTGCCGGCATTCCGGCTCGAGGTGGTGCCCGAGCAGGTGCCGGACATGAGTGCCATGCTCGCGCAGATCGGCGCGGTGGTGCCGCTGGACCCGGACGACGTCGCCGACTTCAGGAAGCGCCTGAAACAGAGCCGTCGCTTCGAGAACGTCCCCTTGAAGATGCACCTGTCCGAGGACGACATCGCCCGCTTCGCGATCAACCGCTGGCGCTTCCCGGGCGTGGACGTGGTGCCCTACCTGACCCGCCACTATCCCTACGGCGAGTTGTTCGCGCACGTGATCGGCTACGTCGGCCGCATCGATGCAGACGACCTCAAGCGCCTGGACCCGGACCGCTACCAGGGCACCAGCCACGTCGGTCGCAGCGGGATCGAGCGCTCGTACGAAGATGTGCTGCACGGAACGCCGGGCTATGAACTGGTCGAGGTCAACGCCGACGGCCGCACCCAGCGCGTGCTCGAAACCCATGCGCCGGTCCCCGGCAAGAACCTCTATCTCTCGATCGACGTGCGCATCCAGAAGGCGACCATGGCCGCGTTCGACGGTCGAGCGGGCTCCGCCGTGGCGATCGATCCGCGCAACGGCCAGGTCCTGGCCATGGTCAGCGTGCCGAGCTTCGATCCGAACCTGTTCGTCAACGGCATCAGCAGTGCCGACTACAAGGCATTGACCACCGCGCCGGACAAGCCGCTGTACAACCGCGCGCTGCGCGGCGTGTATCCGCCCGGCTCCACGGTGAAGCCGTTCCTGGCCCTCGGCGGCCTGGCCTACGGCGTCCGCAGGCCGGAGGATACGGTGCTGTCCACGGGCGAGTTCTGCCTGCCCGGGGCCTCGCGCTGCTACCGCGACGACAAGCGCGGTGGCGATGGCGTGGTCGACATGGTCAAGGCGATCGAGAAATCGACCAACACCTACTTTTACAAACTTGCGCTGGACCTGGGCATCGACCGCCTGAGCGACTGGATGGGGCGCTTCGGCTTCGGCCGAAAGACCGGCATCGACCTCGACGGCGAGGAGAACGGCGTCTTGCCTTCGCGCGATTGGAAAATGGCGCATTCGCGCCAGCCCTGGTATCCGGGAGAAACGATCATCGCCGGCATCGGCCAGGGCTACTGGGCGGTGACGCCATTGCAGCTGGCGCATGCGGTGTCGATCCTGGCCGGGAAGGGCATCCCGCGTGCGCCCAGGCTGGTGATGGCGACCCAGGATGGTGTCGATGCCCCCAGACAGCCGTTGCCCAACCCGCCGACCGGCCCCTCGCTGGTGACCGATCCGGCCCACCTGGACGTGATCAAGCAAGGCATGGAAGCGGTGGTGACCAGCGGCACCGGCGCCAAGCAGTTCATCGGCTTTCCGCTGGTGGTCGCGGGCAAGAGCGGCACGGCCGAGCGCTTCTCGCGCACGTCCTCGGCCTACGACACCAACAAGAACACCGCCTACCTTGCCGCGCGCCATCGCGCCTGGTTCGAGGCCTTCGCGCCGGCGGACGACCCGAAGATCTCGGTGGTCGCCATGCTCGAGGCCGGCGCGTGGGGTGCCGAAGCAGCGGGCCCGATCGTGCGTACGGTGATGGAGTCCTGGCTTGCCACGCAGGGTGGGGCACCGGTCAAATCTCAGCCGCCGGCGGCCGCCCCGGCACCCCTGGCGCCCGACCAGCCCGAAGACATGCCGGTGCCGGCCGAGGGCGGGACCACGCCATGATCGGAATGCTCTACGCGCGCATGCGCCGTTTCCTGCGCCGCATCCTGACCCGGCCGCGGATCGATTTGCCGTTGGCCATGGGATTGCTGGCGCTGGCCACGGTCGGCCTGGTCACCCTGTACAGCGCCGGCGGCGGCGACCTGGGCCTGGTCGGCGGCCAGGCGGCGCGGTTCGTGCTCGGCGCGGCGCTGCTGCTGCTGATCTCGCGCATCCCGCCCACGGTGCTGCGCAGCTGGACACCCTGGCTCTACGCCGGCAGCACCGCGTTGCTGGTGGTGGTGGCGCTGCTGGGCGAGGGCCGTGGCGCCGACCGCTGGCTGGACCTGGGCTTCATGCGCTTCCAGCCGTCCGAGCTGCTCAAGCTGACCATGCCGATGATGGCCGCCTGGTACCTGCACCCGCGCCAACTGCCGCCGAGCTGGAAGGACATGGCCGTGGTCGGCCTGCTGATCGCCATTCCCGGTGGGCTGATCGCCAAGCAGCCCGACCTGGGAACAGCGCTGCTGGTGGCCGCCGCCGGGGCGTTCGCGCTGTTCCTCTCCGGCGTCGCCTGGTGGCGCATCGGCCTGCTGCTGGGCATCGCCGCCGGGATGGTGCCGGTGGGCTGGCATTTCATGCATCAGTACCAGCGCGATCGCGTGCTGACCCTGCTCAATCCCGAGGCCGATCCGCTGGGCAATGGCTGGCACATCATCCAGTCGCAGATCGCGGTGGGTTCGGGGGGCGTCTTCGGGAAGGGCTGGACGCATGGCACGCAGTCGCGGCTGGACTTCCTGCCCGAGCACACCACCGACTTCATCTTCGCCGTGTTCTCCGAGGAATTCGGCCTGGTCGGCGTGGTCTGCCTGCTGGCGCTGTACGCCTTCATCATCGGCCGCTGCCTGTGGATCGCGATGGAGGCGCGCGACACCTATTCACGCCTGCTCGCCGGCGCGATCGCGATGAGCTTCTTCGTCTACGTCTTCGTCAACGGCGGCATGATCGCCGGCATGCTGCCGGTGGTCGGCGTGCCGCTGCCGTTCGTCAGCTACGGCGGCACCTCGGCGGTCAGCCTGTTGAGCGGTTTCGGCGTGCTGATGTCGATCCACGCCAACCGCAAGATGCATGACTGAGCGGCGTCACCCTGTCGCCCCGGTTCGGCCCCGGATCGGCCGTGCACGCGTGATAGGCTTGGGTGCGATGTCGATCCGCGCGGTGTTTCCCATGTCTCTTCTTCGCTCGTGCCGCCTGCCCGGCGTGCTCGCCACCCTGGTGCTGGCCGTCGCGCCGGCACATGCCGAAACGACGATCCATCCCGGCCAGGCCGAACTGGTGCGCGAGGTGGCGCGCGACACCGGCAAGGACCCGGGCCAGCTGAATGCGCTGCTCAGTGGCGCGCAGATGCAGCAGTCGATCATCGATGCGATGAACCGCCCTGCCGAAGCCAAGCCGTGGAAGGACTACCGGCCGATCTTCATCACGCCCAAGCGGATCGACGAGGGCGTGGCCTTCTACCGCGACCATCGCGAATTGATCGAGCGCATCGCCGGGCAGTACGGCGTTGCGCCCGAGTACCTGGTGGCCATCCTGGGCGTGGAAACCTTCTACGGCCGCAACACCGGCAAGTACCAGGTGCTCGATGCGCTGGTCACGCTGGGCCTGTATTACCCGCCGCGCGCGAAGTTCTTCCGCGAGCAGCTGAAGGTGCTGCTGGAGCTGCCGGCCAACCACCTGGCCGGTCCGTTGGACACGCTCACCGGCTCCTACGCCGGCGCGCAGGGCTGGGGCCAGTTCATGCCCTCCAGCATCCGCGACTTCGGCGTGGACGGCGACCACGACGGCCACATCGACATGCAGGGTTCGTTGCCGGACATCCTGGCCAGCGTCGCCAACTATTTCGCCGGCCACGGCTGGGAGCGCGGCGGCCCGGTCGCCGCGCGGGCGCAGCCGGACACGGCGCCGAGGACGCTGGACGTCCCCGACCCGCAGCCGCGCTGGCCACTGGAGCAACTGGAGGCCTGGGGCTACGCGCCGCTGGAGTCGTTCGATCCGGGCCGGATGACCAGCCTGCAGGCGCTCGAAGGCGGCAACGGCCCCGAATACTGGTTCACCTTCCAGAACTTCTACGTGATCACCCGCTACAACAAGAGCCCGCTGTATGCCCTGGCTGTGCACCAGCTGGCTGAGGGCATTGCCGCGGGCGTGCGCTCGGCGGATGCCGTGCCGTGAGCTGGCGCGCTGGCGTCCTGGCGATAGTCGCGTTGGCGCTGGCCGGGTGCGGCGGTTCGCACCCGCGGCCCTCGCATGGCGGCAAGGTCGCGGGTCCGCGCGCGGAAGGCCGCCATGGCGGCTTCCGCGACGACATCAGCCGCCCGCAGTCCAGCCGCTATCGCGACAACGACGACAGCGTGCCGCCGGCGATCGACGTCAGCCGGATCCCCGAGCCGGTGCCCAGGATCGAGCCGCGCTCGCTCTATGGCAACAAGTCGCCCTACACCGTGCTCGGCAAGACCTATCGCGTGCTCTCCGATGCGCGCGGCTACGACGAGCGCGGCATCGCCTCGTTCTACGGCGCCAAGTTCCACGGCTACAAGACTTCGAGCCTGGAGAACTACGACATGTACGCTTTCAGCGCTGCGCACAAGACGCTGCCGCTGCCCAGCTACGCGCGCGTGACCAATCTGGAAAACGGCAAGAGCGTCATCGTGCGCATCAACGATCGCGGGCCGTTCCACGAGAACCGGCTGATCGACCTGTCCTACGCGGCCGCCGTCAAGATCGGCATCTGGCCCAAGGGCACTGGCCTGGTCGAAGTGCGCGCGATCGACCCGGCGCATCGGGACGACGATGCGCCGGCCGAGGAACTGACCGCGCAAGCGGCGGTCCCATCGGGTAGCGCCCATCCGGCCATCTGGCTGCAGGTGGGCGCATTCTCCGACCTGGCGAACGCCGACCGCGTGGCCACACGGCTGCGCTCGGCCCGGCTGGCGCCGGTGCAGGTGACCGATGTGGAGGTCAACGGACACAACATCCGCCGCGTGCGCGTGGGGCCGCTGGACGACGTCGACCAGGCCGACCGCGTGACCGACCAGATCGAAGAGCTCGGCCTCCCCCGACCGCAGGTCGCGGTAGACTGAGCGATGCATTTTTCGCGCTGGCGCGCGGGGCGCCGGCCACAGAAACGGGATCGATACCGACGATGAGCTTTTTCCGCCGTACCCTGACCACCTTTGCCGCCGCCGCGCTGATCGCCGGCGCCGCCTTCGCGCAGCAGACGCCGCCGAAGCCTTCGCCGGTGCCGCGCCCGACCGTGCCGGAGGCACCGGTGCCGCCGCCGCCGGACGTGGACGGCAAGGCCTGGGTGTTGATGGATTACGCCACCGGGCAGGTACTGGCCAGCAAGAATCCGGACGAGCGCGTCGAACCGGCCTCGATCACCAAGATCATGACCGACTACGTGGTCTCGGCTGAGCTTGCCAACGGCAAGATCAAGATGACCGATCCGGTCACCATCAGCGAGCACGCCTGGCGCGGCGGTGGCGCAGGCACCGATGGTTCGACCAGCTTCCTCAAGCTCAACAGCCAGGTTCCGCTCAAGGACCTGCTGTACGGCATGATCATCCAGTCGGGCAACGACGCGGCGATCGCGCTGGCCGAGCACACCGCCGGTTCCGAGGAAGCCTTCGCCAACCTGATGAATGCCTACGCCAAGCAGTTGGGCATGACCGGTTCCCACTTCGAAAACGCTTCGGGCTATCCGATCGAGAACCACTACACCACGGCGCGGGACATCGCGCTCCTGTCGCGCGCGCTGATCCACGATTTCCCGGAGGACTACGCGATTTCGGCGGTCAAGCAGTTTGTGTGGAACGGCATCAAGCAGGGCAACCGCAACACCCTGCTATGGCGCGATCCCAGCGTGGACGGCATCAAGACCGGCCACACCGCCGCGGCCGGTTACTGCCTGGCCGCCTCGGCCAAGCAGGGCGATTCGCGCATGATCGCCATCGTCATGGGTGCGAGCTCGGAGAAGGCGCGCGCCGATTCGGCCATGGCGCTGCTCAACTACGGTTTCCGCTTCTACGAAACCCACAAGTTGTACGACGCCAACAAGCCGCTGGCCACGCCCAAGCTTTGGAAGGGCGAGGCAGGCACGCTGCCGCTGGGCATCAGTCAGCCGATGGATGTGACCGTCAAGCGCGGCCAGTACGACCAGCTCAAGGCCATCATGGACATCCCCGCGACCCTGGTCGCCCCGTTCAAGAAGGGCCAGCAGGTGGGTACCCTGCGCGTCACGCTGGACGGCAAGCCGTTGCAGTCGGCACCGCTGGTGGCGCTCGACGACGCCCCGCAGGGCGGCTTCTTCAAGCGCCTGTGGGATTCCATCCTGCTGTGGTTCCACGGCGACAAGAAGGACGACGCTGCGGCCACGGCCCCCGCTGCGGACAAAAAATAATGCACGAAATCGATTTCAGCCAGGCGAAGAAGGAAGGCAAGGGCTTCCAGTTCCCCGGTGAGTTCGAGATCACCGCGCTGGGCGACGCCAGCGCGGACCTGCCCAGGCGCGTGCCGCGGATCCTCGAGGGCGAGGGCCTGCACGTACTGCACGAGACGGTCAGCCAGCGCCCCTCGCGCGAGGGGAAGTTCATCTCGGTGACCGTGAGCTTCCGCTGCGATACCCGGGAGCAGTACGACGGTGCGCACACGGCGCTGCGCGCCGATCCGGCCATCCGCTACACGCTATAGGCTGCTGCGCCCTCTCCCTCCGGGAGAGGGCTGGGATAAGGGCCGGCTTTGCCTAAAGCGCCGTGAAAGGTTTTCCCGCGTGCCCCGGCCCTGACTCATACCCTCTCTCCAGAGGGAGGCGGCTTCAAAAGCGCCGGCTTGCATTTCGCCCGGTCCGCCTCATCTGCTCCCCATTTCCCCGGTAGTGCCCATGCCCCCCGACTCCCGCCCGCTCCTCATCCGCCGCCTCGGCCGCCAGCCCTACGAGCGCACCTGGAAGGCGATGAGCGCCTTCACCGACGCGCGCGGACCGGACACGCCCGACGAACTGTGGCTGCTCGAGCACGACCCGGTGTTCACCCTGGGCCAGGCCGGGAAGATGGAGCACGTGCTGGCGCCGGGCGACATCCCGTTGATCCCCGTCGACCGTGGCGGCCAGGTGACCTACCACGGACCCGGCCAGATCGTCGGCTACCCGCTGATCGACCTGCGCCGCACCGGTGTGGGCGTGCGCGAGCTGGTCAACCGCATCGAGCAGGCGCTGATCGATACGCTGGCGCACTGGTCGATCGAGGCCGCGCGGGTGGAAGGGGCCCCGGGCGTCTATGTGTCCGGCGCCAAGGTGGCTGCCCTGGGCCTGCGCGTACGGCGGGGGTGCAGCTTCCACGGTCTGGCCTTCAACGTGGCCATGGACCTGGAGCCGTTCGGACGGATCAACCCTTGTGGCTACAAGGGTTTGGCCGTCACGCAAGTGCTAGACTTGGGCGGCCCGTCGCAGTTGGCGCAGGTCGAAGACGTGCTGGTGGGGCAATTCTGCCGCCAGTTCGGCTTCCACGCGGTGCCGGCCGCCCCCGTCCTCCCCGAACTCCCCGCGCGCGCCGCGGTCTAGGCAGTCGCAGATGAGCGAAATTTCCTCCAGGGTCATCCCGATCAGCGTGGTCGACGCGCCCGAAAAGCAGCTGGGCAACGACAAGATCGCCCGCAACCGCGCCGCGTTCGACGCGAGCGTGCCGACCTTGCGCAAGCCTTCGTGGATCCGCGTGCGGCTGCCACAAGGCAATGCCGTGCAGGAACTGAAGGCGCGCCTGCGCGAGAACGCGCTGGTGACGGTGTGCGAGGAGGCCTCGTGCCCCAACATCCATGAGTGCTTCTCCAAGGGCACCGCCACGTTCATGATCCTTGGCGAGGTGTGCACGCGCCGCTGCTCGTTCTGCGACGTCGCCCACGGCCGCCCGCAGCCGCCCGATCCGCTGGAACCGGCGCGCCTGGCGCAGACGATCGCCGACATGCGCCTGAAGTACGTGGTGATCACCTCGGTCGACCGTGACGACCTGCGCGACGGCGGTGCCGAGCATTTCGCTTCCTGCATCCGCGCCACGCGCCACGCCAGCCCCAACATCAAGATCGAGATCCTGACCCCCGACTTCCGCGGCAAGGGCCGCATGGAGCGGGCGCTGGAAGTGCTCAAGGACTTCCCGCCGGACGTCTTCAACCACAACCTGGAAACCGTCCCGCACCTGTACCGCGAGGTGCGCCCCGGCGCCGACTACCAGTGGTCGCTGGACCTGCTCAAGCGTTTCAAGGCGCAGCACCCGGATGTGCCGACCAAGTCCGGCATCATGCTGGGCCTGGGCGAGACCTTCGAGCAAGTCATCGAGACGCTGCGCGATCTACGCGCCCATGACGTGGACATGATCACCATCGGCCAGTACCTGCAGCCCACGCCGCACCATCACCCGGTCGTGCGCTACTGGACTCCCGACGAATTCGACGCGCTGCGCGAGGCGGGCGAAGCGATGGGCTTCCATCATGTCGCTTCCGGCCCACTGGTGCGTTCCTCCTACCATGCCGACCTGCAGGCCCATGCAGCCGGCGTCACCGAACTCGCCTGAGATTCCCATGACCCTGCGCCCCACGCTCGCCCTGCTGCTTGCCCTGGTCCTGCCGGCCGCCCACGCCCAAGCGCAGGCGCCCGCCGTGCAGGGCGAGGAAGGCCACAAGGCTTCCACGCTGCCGTTGAAGTCCACCGACACCCAGGCCGACGCCGCGCAGTTGTCCGCGCGCTTCCTGACGCGCTTCCACTACGACGCCAAGCCGCTCGACGACGTCATGTCGGCCAAGATCTACAAGGCCTACTTCGACATGCTCGACGGCGAGAAGGTGTTCTTCACCCAGGCCGACATGGCCCGCTTCGAACCGCTGAAGACCAAGTTCGACGACGCCATCTGGAACAAGGATCTCTCCGGCCCGTTCAGCGTGTTCAACCTGTACGTCCGGCGCGCCGTCGATCGCATGAACTTCGCGCGCGGCCTCCTCAAGCAGGGTTTCGACCTGACCAAGGAAGAGAACTACACCTACGATCGCGAGCACGCCACGTGGCCGGCCGACCAGACCGCGCTGGACGACCTGTGGCGCAAGCGCACCAAGAACGACTGGCTGCGCCTGAAGCTTGCCGGCAAGAGCGACGACGACATCCGCAAGACGCTGGACAAGCGCTACGCCGGCTACATCGACCGCGTGAAGCAGCTCGACGGCGAAGATGCGTTCCAGACCTTCATGAACGCCTACGCCGAGACCACCGATCCGCACACCGATTACCTCGGCCCGCGCGCGGCGGAAAACTTCGATATCGCCATGAAGCTGTCGCTCGAAGGCATCGGCGCGGTGCTGCAGGCACGCGACGAATACACGCAGATCCGCGAGGTCGTCCCCGGTGGCCCGGCGGACAAGTCCGGCAAGATCGAAGTGGGTGATCGCATCGTGGCGATCGGACAGGGCACCGACGGCCCGATGGTCGATGTGATCGGTTGGCGCCTGGACGACGTGGTCGACAAGATCCGCGGCAAGAAGGACACCACCGTGCGGCTGGAGATCCTGCCCGCCGATGCCGGCCCCGACGGCAAGCACGAGCTGGTCACGATGGTGCGCAAGAAGGTCAGCATCGAGGAACAGGCGGCCAAGAAGAAGATCATCGAGGTCAAGGATGGCGACGCCACCCGCAAGATCGGCGTGATCGACCTGCCCACCTTCTACTCCGACTTCGGCGCGCGCCGCGAAGGCGACAAGGACTACAAGAGCGCCACCCGCGACGTCGCCAAGCTGCTCGGCGAGCTCAAGGCCGCTGGCGTACAGGGCGTGGTGGTCGACCTTCGCAACAACGGCGGCGGCTCGCTGGCCGAGGCCAACGAACTGACCGGCCTGTTCATCGACCAGGGCCCCGTCGTGCAGGTGCGCGATGCGCGCGGCCAGGTCGAAGTGCAGGGTGACGACGAATCGGGCCTGACCTGGAGTGGTCCGATGGCGGTGCTGGTCAACCGCGGCTCGGCCTCGGCCTCGGAGATCTTCTCCGCCGCGATCCAGGACTACGGCCGCGGCCTGATCGTCGGCGAGCCGACCTTCGGCAAGGGCACCGTGCAGAACCTGGTGGACCTGGACCGCTTCGCCCAGGGCGACAGCGAGAAGCCGCAGTACGGCGAACTGAAGATGACCATCGCCGAGTTCTTCCGCATCAACGGCGGCTCGACCCAGCTCAAGGGCGTGACGCCCGACATCCTGTTCCCGAAGAACGGCGACGAGAAGGATTTCGGCGAGTCGACCTACGACAACGCGCTGCCGTGGACGCAGATCCAGAAAGCGCCGTACAGCCAGGTCGCGGATCTCTCCGCCTACCTGCCGCAGCTGAAGTCCAAGCACGATGCGCGCGTGGTCAAGTCGCCGGCCTGGCAGCTGATGCTGGACGAGCTGGCGCAATACAAGAAAATGCGCGACCAGACCACGGTGTCGCTGAACCTCGCCGAGCGCCAGGCCGAGCGCAAGCGTCAGGACGCGATCCAGGCCGACTTCCGCGCGCGGCACAAGGCGATCGATGGTACCGACGGCAGCCTGGCCGGCGAGGAATCGCCGCTGGACGATGGCCTCAACGCCAACGAGCGCAGCCTCAAGGCCGAGCTCAAGCAGGAGAAGGAAGCCAAGAACGCCAAGGATCCGGAGCTGCAGGAAACCGCGCACATCCTGTTCGACGCGATCGGCCTGATCAAGGGCAACCCCAAGCTGGCCGCGGAAGTGTTGCCCTATGGCGGCAAGTTCTCCACCGCGGCAGTGATGGCGCCGGAGAAACCGGCGACAGAGCCACGCTGAAGTGACGAAAAAAAGCCCGGCCTGGCCGGGCTTTTTTTTGTCGTTCGGGAGTCCATTCCGCGGGGTTGGGTATCTTCGGCCTCGCCCGAACCCTCACCCGCCTGTCGGCACACGGAGAGGATTCGAGCGAAAGCACGAGTACGAGTTCCGCCGTCCCTTTCGCTCGGACCGAACCATCCAGTCCTCGCCGTCATCCCTTCCCGGAAGGAACGGAATCGGAAGCTGCGCACCACCAAAAGCCGTTCGCCCTGGGCGTAGCGCGGTGAAGTCGAAGGGCTACCCGACTGTCCACCGACAACCCGGCCTCAGTCCTTCTTCCCCGTCTTCTCCCGAGCCTTCTTCTCCGCTGCCTGCGCCTTCTCCCACGCCTGGAACGCCTCCACGTGGGGCATCTCGCGCAGCACCTTCGAACGCGGGTCGACGATCATCAAGCTCCCTTCCGGCACGCGCAGTTCGCCTGTGCCGTCGGCCATCGCCAACGTGCGCACGGTATCGCCCACCTGCACTTCCAGTGGCATCGGGAACGGCTCGCCGTGGCCGGTCACCCAGCGGAACTGCAGGTTGTCGCCATGCCGGGTCGTCTCGAGCTTCGGCAGTGCCGCGTCATACAGGTACACGTCGAAAAACCATTTGAGGTTCTTGCCGGTCACCTGGTCGACGATGCCGAGGTAATCCTTCGTCGTGGCATAGCGCGGCTTGAAGTTGCCCGGCTTCGGATCCGGCCTTCCGTAGACCAGCCGGCGCACGCTCTCGAAGAACGCGTCGTCGCCGATCAGCCCGCGCAGCGTATGCATCACCAGCGAGCCCTTGTAATAGATGTCCAGGCCCGGCCCGGTCTTGCCGTCGTAGACCTGCTCTTCGGTCTTCGGCTGGCCGGACACGATCGGCACCTTGTTCGACAGCTTCATCCGCTCGTCGTGAAGCATCGCGAAGTACGGCATGTCGCCGTTGAGGTACTGCCCGTAGAGCGGCTGCATGTAGGTGCCGAAACCCTCGTGCAGCCACATGTCGTCCCAGTTGCGGTTGGTTACCTGGTTGCCGAACCACTCGTGCGCGAACTCGTGCTGCAGCAGCCAGTCGTAGCCGTACTCGCTCTTCGGATAGCCGTTGCCGTAGGCGTTGATGGTCTGGTGTTCCATGCCCAGGTGGGGCGTTTCGACCACACCCATCTTCTCGTCGCCGAAGGGATAGGGGCCGATTTCCTGCTCGAAGAAGTCGAGCATGCGCGGGAACTCGGCGAACAACGCCCTGGCACCGGCTTCGTGCCCGCGCAGATACCACAGTTCCATCGGGATGGTGTTGCCGTAGCGGCTCTTGTAGTCGCCCTTGAGCTCTTCGAACGGTCCCACGTTGATCGTGATCGCGTACGTGTCGGGCTGCTTGATCCGCCAGTGCCAGGTGCGCGTGGCGCCGTTGTCCTTGATGTCCACCAGCACGCCGTTGCCCGGCGCGGCCAGCGCCTTGGGCACGGTCACCCAAGTGTCCACCAGGTCCGGCTCGCCGGTGGGCTGATCGATGCACGGCCAGAACAGGTCGCAGCCCTCGCCTTCGACCGCGCTGGCGACCCACGGCTGGCCGTCCTGCGTACGGCTCCACACGAACCCGCCATCCCACGGCGCGCGCTTGGCCACGTGCGGCTGACCGCCGTAGGCGATGGTGGTGCTTACGCTGCCGCCCTTGGCCAGGGCTTGGGGCAACTGGATGCGCAGGCGGCCGTCCGGATTGCTCCAGGCGCTCCCTGCGAGCGGCTTGCCGTCGACGGCGATGCTGCGGATCGGCAGGTTCCTGTCCAGGTCCAGCAGCAGGACGTCGGTCGGCTCGCGCGCGGTAAAGCGCAACGTGGCTTCGCCATCGAGGTGGCGCTTGTCCGGATCGATGGAGAAATGCAGTTCCGCGTGGTCGAAATGCAGGCGGGCCTGCTCGGCCGGCATGGTTCCGCCGGAATCGAGCGTCTGGGCGGTGAGCTTGGGCTGCTCGACGGCGACCGGCTCGGACGCGTGCGCGCCGGCGGACAGGCCGAGCGCAACGCCAAGCGCCAGCAGGGACAGGCGTGGGTGCATGGGGACGACTCCTTGGGGTTCGATCAGCCAGCATGCCGCGTGCGCGGTTGCCGCGACTAGGCCAGAAGTCACGCCGGCGTCCGGTTATCGGCAGGAGTAGCCGAGGCGCTCGATCAGCGGCCGCAGCAGCGGCAGGACGGGTTCGAACTGGTCGCGGTAGCCGTGCCAGCGGTTGACCGACCCCGGATGGACGCCCTGGGTGACCTGCGCATAGCTGGGCGTGCTGATGAAGCGCTTGTTTTTTGCGTGATCGGCGAAGCGCGCCATCGGCGAGGCATCGGCGACGTCGAGAAACGTCCCCAGCCGCGCGAGGTGATCGTCCAGGTCGCCGACGACCGATTCATAGCGCCACTCGAGCACCCGGGGCGCGAACACCTCCGCCTGCCGATACCACTGCTCGAAGGCCTGCACGTAACCGCGCGCCAGGCGCTGCAGCGACGAACACAGCACCATGAACGCCGGTGAGCGGAACGGCTGCATGCTGCAGCTCAGCAGCACATCGCAGGGATGACGAAGGCACAGGATGATGCGCGCCTCGGGAAACAGCCGCATGATCATCGGCAGGCACAGCATGTTGAGCGGATTCTTGTCCACCAGCCGATGCCGCCCCAGGTCCGGCAACACGCGCCCGACCATCCGGAAGTAGGCCGCGCGCAGCTGGTCGGCTTCGGTCCCGGTCAGGTTCGCCAGGTCGGCCGGGTAGCGCTGGCCGACCTGCTCCATGCGTTGCGTCAGCTCATGGATGAAGGCCCGCTCGTCCATCGACCGGAAATCCGGGTGGGCATCGAGCATCTGCTCCAGCAAGGTCGTGCCCGAACGAGGAAAGCCCACGACGAAGACCGGGCTCTGCCGGCCATCCGGCGCGGGCAATGGCCTCCAGCGGGCGTGGGCGGCGCGATCGACGTCGGCCATCTGCAGAGGCTGGCTGTCGGGCGCCAGCAGTTCCGGCAGCACGGTGCGCGCGATCTCCACTTGCGCTTCGTGCGCGGCCCGCAAGGCCTGCCACGCGTCGGCGTGCTGGCCCAGCCGATCGCGCGCAGCGGCGAGGGCGAAGCCGGCGCTGGCGCGGGTTTCGTCGTCGTCGGCAAGCGCCAGCGCCTTCCGGTACAGCGTCGCCGCCTCGGCGTAGGCGCCGGCGCGCATCGCCAGCGCGGCGTGCGCGCGCCACACGTCCGCACGCACCTGGTGCGCGTCCATCGGCAAGGCGTCGAGTGCGCCGAGCGGCAGCTGCTCGAGTTGCCGTTTCGCTTCGTCGATCTGGTTGTTGCGCTCATGCAGCAACACCCGCTGCGCCGCGATGCGCAGCCGCAACAGTTCGCCCGCGGGTCCGTCGGGCAATTGCGCCTGCGCCAGCGCGCGCAGCGCGGTCTGGAGCTCGCCTTGCGCCGACAACATCGAGGAAAGGATCAACGCCTGCTCGGCCGGTTGCGCCGGCCAGTCGATGGCGCCGGCCAACATCGCCTCCTGCCAGGTATTGTCGCCGCACACGTAACAGGCGAACGCGGCCTGCAGGCGCGCGTCGATGAAGTCCGGCGCGCGTCCCACCACGTCGAGCAGCGTCTCCCGTGCCAACAGCCAGCGTCGCTGCTGGATGTAGAGCAGGCCCAGGTTGTAGAGCACGTCGGCATCGTCCGGCGCCAGCAATCTGGCCTTCGATAGCGACTGCTCGGCGGCGGCCAGGTCGCCGCTCAGCCGGCTGGCGACGCCCAGGTTGTTCCAATAGGCCGACACGTCCGGGCGCTGCTGCGCGAGTTGGCGAAACGTGGTGGCAGCCTCGCCGTAGCGGCCGGTCGCCTGTTGCGCCAGTCCGAGCAGCAGCTGGATGCCCTCGTCGGCCCGGTCGCCCGCCGCGCTGGCGAGCGCGATCACGCGCTCCATGTCGCCGGCGTTGTAGGCATCGGCCAGGTCGGTGGCGGAGTGGGGCATGCGTCCTCGATCGCGGTCGGCCGATCCGCATTATGCAAGAGGGGCCGCGGAGTTATCCGCGACCCCTCCGGGTGCCGTCAGCAAGCTTCGCTGGCGTGGAGCGTCAGAACTTCACTGTCGCACGAGCCCAGTAGTAGCGGCCGAGTACATCGTAGGTCGCGGTGTCCACGTTGTAGTTCGAACCGTTCTGGTAAAGCCGCGGCGGCTGCTTGTCCATCAGGTTGTCCACGCCGACGTCGAAGCGGGTGTGGATCGAGGGCACCGAATAGCCCAGCTGGATGGAGTGGTAGACCACCGAGGCCACCGGGATGTCCACGCCGTGGATGGCGGCGTCGGCATTGAGCGCGGTCAGGCTGTTGATGTAGCGGGACTGCCACTGGGCACTCCAGTTGCCCTTGTCCCAGTTGAGCGTGACCGTCCCGCGCCAGCGCGAGATGTTGCCGAACTGCGGCGTGTAGGTGCCGGCGTAGTTGATCGTCTCCGAGTCCGCTTCGTCCGGCGTGGCGTTGACGTTGTAGGTCGAGGTGTAGCTGGTGTTGAGGCCGGCCCGGAAGTTGCCTGGATCCATGCTGCCCACATTGAAGTGCGGGATCTTGTAGCGCAGCGTGTAGTCGATGCCGGACGTGCTGAGGGTGCCCAGGTTGACCACCGGCGTGTTGATCAGGAACACCTGGCCCGGCTGCCGGCTGGTGTTGTCCTGGCGCGTGATGAACGAGCAGTACGGGCTGGCGCTGTTGTTGTAGCAGGAGTTGACGACGGTATCGGCCTGGATCGCCGTCAGCGTGTCGGACAGGTAGATGTGCCAGAAGTCGAGGCTGGTCGAGACGCCCGGCGCCCAGTCCGGATCGTAGACCAGGCCGAAATCGATCGACTTGCCCTTCTCGGGCTTCAGCGACGCGCCCACCGTGGCGGCACCGGAATAGAACGTGTTGACCTGCGCCGGATCGTTGCCTGCCCAGTTCACCGGAACGAACTGGCAGGCCGCCTGGTGCTGCGCGAGCTCAGCCGCGGAGAGCCCGACGCAGGGGTCGTTGAGCACCGGCTGGACCAGCGTGCGACCGTCGTACAGCTCGTTGAGGTTGGGCGCGCGGAACACCTGCGAGACCGTGCCGCGTACCAGCAGGTCGTCGGTCGGGCGCCACTCGATCGCGATCTTGCCGTTGGTGGTGGTGCCGGTGGTGCTGTAGTTGGAGCTGCGCACGCCCAGGTCCAGGTACAGCGACTTGGCCCATGCCACGTCCAAGACCAGCGGGATGAGCGTCTCGGCGAACAGCTCCTTGACGTTGTAGCTGCCACGGCCGGGCGAGCCGCAGGCTTCCTGCAGGATCTGGCAGGTGGTGGTCACCGGATCGAGCACCGCGAAGTCGCTCACGGTGTAGTTCATGAACTGCTTGCGGTACAGGGCGCCGACGGACAGCTGCACCGGGCCGGCGGGCAGGTCCCACAGCTCGCCGCTGGCGTCGACCTGGGCCTGCTTGGTGGACTGGGTGAAGACGTAGATCGGCGTCTTTACGCCGGCACTCAGCACATCGCCGGCATTCGCCTGGTCGAAGATGTTCGCGCCGGCATCCACGGCGGCCTGCAACGAGGGAATGTCGACCTCGTTGGTGTCGCGCTGGTCGCGTTTGGTGTGGCTGTAGTTGATCGAGGCATCCCAGATCCAACTGCTGGTCTGGCCGAAATTGCCGCGCAGCCCCGCGTTGATCTGCCCGGTGTTGGTGGTGTAGCTGTGCACGCGCGTGCCGGCACCGGTCAGGCGGGTCTGGAAGTTGTAGCCGCTGTTCGGATCGCCGGCGATCGCGTTCTGGCTGAACGTGATGCCGAACGGATTGATCGGGTTGTCCGCGGAAATGATCAGGCCGTCGCCCGTGCCGACCGGCGAGGGCGCGTCCTGGCCGCTGGACACCGTGTGGTTGTAGAACGCGTCGACGAACGCGGTCACGTTGTCGGTGACGTTGAAGTTCGCCAGCACGAAGCCGTTGGTGCGCTTCTGCGCGGTCTGGATGTAGTTGAGCGCGGCGTAGTTGTAGGTGTCGGAGGAAAGCCGGCAGCGATAGTCCGCCTGGCTCGACCCGTCGCCCGAGGCCAGCGTCACCTGGGCGGTGCCGGTCGTCGGATCGACCGCGCAGCCATACTGGGCAGCGACCGAGGCAGGCACCTGGATGCGGCCGGTCGGGATCGAACTGGAACCGGCCGCCACCACCGAACCACTGGAGAGGTACAACTGCTGCTTGGAGAACTTGCGCTCGGCGCCGAGCGTCGCGTCGTATTTGTTGTAGTCGAGGCCGGCGGCAATGCTGTAGCGCTCGCCGGTCATGCCTCCGGTCAGGTTGAAGCCGTGGCGCCGCGAATCGCCATGGCTGGAGATGCCGTCGTTGAGGCTGAACTGGGCGCCCTTGAAGTCCTTGCGAAGGATGAAGTTGACGACGCCGCCGATGGCGTCGGAGCCGTACACCGTCGAGGCGCCTTCGGCCAGCACGTCGACCCGCTCGATCATCTCCGGCGGAATCAGGTTGATGTCCGGGTTGGCCATGCGCTGGCCGTTGACCAGCACCAGCGTGCGGTTGTTGCCCAGGCCGCGCAGCGAGACGCGCGACGCGCCATCGCCGGCTTCCAGCAACGGGCTGGCCACGCCGCCACCGTTGCTGTTGTTGGCCGGATTGGTGGCATTGCCGGAAATGCTTGGCATCTGTTGCAGCACGTCGCCCAGCACGGGCTTGCCCGAGTTGCTGATCGTTGCGCGGTCAAGCGTGATCACCGGGCTGGCCGTCTCGGCGTCTACGCGCCGGATCAGCGAGCCGGTCACCTGGACCGACTCCAGCGTTTTCGCTTCCTTCTTGGAGGGCGGCGTGGCCTGGTCTTGCGACGTCTGTTCGGTCGACTGCGGACTGTCCGGTGTCGACACTTGCGCTTGAGCCACTCCCGCTACCGAAAAAACACCCGCACTCAACGCCAGACGCACTGCCAATGACAAGTGATTCAAGTCGTATTTCATGTGCACTCCCCGGTGAAGTAAATCCCTGCTTCCCCCGCTCATTTCGAGCGCACCGAGTATGACAGCAACAACTGTTTAACAAGCAAGTGCCCATGCCCTCAGTCATGGGTGTGCAAGGCGGCTGTCATGGCCACTATCTTCCGGCCGTCTGGACGGCCGTGTGGCTCATGGCGGATCAGGTTCCGCCGTGGACCGGTTGAAGTCGCCGATGGCCGCGACCAGCTCGCTCACCGCCATCCTCTCCACCTCGCTGAGGTCGGGATTCCAGCTGTCCACGATCAGCACCACGCGGGTCTGGCCACTGCGGTTCCACGCTTCGTGCTCGAAGGTGTCGTCGAAGGTGACGCAGCGGCCTTCCTCCCACACGTGGGTTTGACCACCGACGCGCAGCGCGCAGTCGGTCGGCACGATGAGCGGAAGGTGGGTGACCAGGCGCGTGTTGGTGACACCGCGGTGCGGCAGGATGTGCGTGCCCGGGCGCAACACCGAGTAGAGGGTTTCCGGCGCGTGGTCGCGAACCCGGACCAGCGGCATGGCATCGAGCAGGCCGCTGGTACGCGGGCAGCGCGCGCAATTTCCGTCATGGCGCACGCCGTGCCGATAGAAGAAGAACGCATCCCAGGATGCCTCTTGCGCGCCGGTCGAACCGAGCAATCGCGCCGCGATCGCCTCGGCCGAGGGCGCGCCCAGGAACGGCACGAGCGGATCGTCCGCATCCGACAGCACGGCGCGCAGTTCCTCGCGTATCACATCGACCGCCGCTTCCAGTCGCGCGTGCTCCGGGAAGCGCTCGCGCGGATAGAACGGCTGGCTGGGCACGCCAGGGAAATACAGGAACAAGGGACGCTGCCGCGGATCGGGCAGAAGCGCGGGCCGCTCGCGCAGATAGATGGCCAGGCACTGGTCGACGCGGCTCAGTTCCGTCCGCCCGTATCGTTGCCGCAATGGCTCGATGACCGCGTCGAACAGTTCGCGACGGCCCGCGGCGACGTACTGCGCGGCGTGTTTCACCGCCTCGCGCACGCCCGGCGCGGTGGTCTCGTCGCTGAGCCAGCGCCCCTGCGCCTGCGCGGCGTTGATCGCGCCCTGGTAAGCGGTCACGGCCTCGTGCCGGCGCCCCTGCTGCTCGTACACCACGCCCAGGCGCAGGCGCGCGACGAACATGCCGGGCGCCAGCGCGAGGCCTTCGCGCAGGCTTTTTTCCGCGCCGCGCAGATCCCCGGCCACGACCTGTGCCGCACCCAGTTGATGCAGGATCGCGGCGTCCTGGGGCTGGGCATCGTGCGCCGTGCGCAACCATTCGATCGCGCGTGCCGCGTCGCCACGGCCGAGCTGGCAAGAGGCCAGGAATTGCAGCGTCTCGACGTCGTCGCGGCGGAGTTCGAGCAGCCTTGAAAACGCCTGCTCGGCACGGGCGAAGTCGCCGCGCTGCAGTGCTGCGCGTGCCTCTTCGCGGCAGGCCGCGACAGCCGCAGCATCGGGAGCGTGCATCGATGCGTTCATGCGCGCAGCGTACCGGATCATGCGACCGGTCATGCGGTCGCAGGGTGGGCTTCAGCCCGCCTTTCCCGGTCGCGCGGCACGGTGGGCCCTAACCCACCTTACTGATGCGTCGGCCGGGAGATCAGTGCGCGTAGCGGTGCTGCAGGAACG
The DNA here is from genome assembly GCF_021117405.1 of Frateuria edaphi. Lineage (NCBI taxonomy): Bacteria > Pseudomonadati > Pseudomonadota > Gammaproteobacteria > Lysobacterales > Rhodanobacteraceae > Frateuria > Frateuria edaphi. The sequence goes on along the minus strand of NZ_CP088251.1, from coordinate 3,055,323 downwards.
CGAACATGGCGCGCAGGCCCATCGCCTCGCCGCCGCGCGGGCGGCCGGGGCGGTCGGCATCGTTCCAGGCGTAGGTGTCCAGGTGCAGCCACGGCAGACCATCGGGCACGAACCGCTCCAGGTACAGCGCCGCGGTGATGGCGCCGGCATGTCGCGAGGCTCCCGAGTTGGCGAAGTCCGCCACCGACGACTCGAGCATCTTGCGGTACGGCCGCCACAGCGGCAGCCGCCACAGCGGATCGTCCACTGCACGACCGGCCTCGAGCAAGGCATCGGCCGCCGCGTCCTGGTTGGCGAACAGCACCGGCAGGTCCGGGCCCAGCGCGACGCGCGCGGCACCGGTCAGGGTGGCGAAGTCCAGCATCAGGTCCGGCTGCTGCTCCGCGCCATAGGCGATCGCGTCGCACAGGATGAGGCGACCCTCGGCATCGGTGTTGTCCACTTCCACCGTGTGGCCGGCGCGGGTGGTGATGACCTCGCCCGGGCGCATCGCGTTGCCGGCGATGGCGTTCTCCACCGCGGGCACCAGCAGCGTCAGCCGCACCGGCAGCTGCGCCTGCATCACCAGTCCGGCCAGGGCGATCGCGTGCGCCGCGCCACCCATGTCCTTCTTCATGTTGCGCATGCCATCGGACGGCTTGATGTCCAGCCCGCCGGTGTCGAAGCACACGCCCTTGCCGACGATCACCAGCCTCGGATCGGACGCCTTGCCCCAACTCAACTCGACCAGCCGCGGCGCGCGATGGCTGGCGCGCCCGACGGCGTGGATGGTGGGGAAGTTGGCCTTGAGCAGCTCATCGCCGACCCAATCGCGGATCTTGGCCTTGTGCGCCTTGGCCACCTGCTTCACGGCATCGGCCAGTTGCTCCGGGCCCATGTCCTCGGTCGGCGTGTTGACCAGGTCGCGCACGCGCGCGGTGGCTTCGATGAGCGGCGCCAGCGCGGCAAGCTCCGCGGCGGGTATGGCCAACGTGGCCGGCACGCGCCCGCCCTTGCGATAGCGCTCGAAACGGTAGGCGCCCAGCGCCCAGCCCAGCGCTGCGTGGTGCGTATCGGCAAGCGCGCCGGCCTCGGCCAGATGATAGGTGCCGGCCGGCAGCGCATACGGCAGTCCGGCCAGTGCGCCCAGCGGCTCGGACGGATCGACCGCCACCAGCACGCGGGCGAGCTTGCCGCTGGCATCGGGCAACAGGGCGAAGCGTCCTGGCCTGGGTTCGAAGCCGGTCTGTTCCAGCCAGCGGCGCTGAGTGGCGTCCAGGCGCTTCAAGGTGTTCTTGTAGCGCGCGCTGTCGATGGTCTCGATGGCGACGCCCTGGGCCTTGCCGGCCTTGCGTTCGGTCAGGGCGGACGTGGAGCGCTCCGGCATGGCTTCGTGCCTCATGGCTGCGGCGAGTCGACCATGATGCGCCGATGCGTGGGAGATGCCAAACCGCCACCAGCTACGCACCCGATAACGCGTGCGAAGCAGATCCCTGTAGGAGCGCACTTGTGCGCAACCGCCATCTCCCCGGTCGCGCACGGGTGCTACAAGGGGCGGAACCGATGCGTGTGCCGCCTTCGCTGCTCCTACAAGGTTTGCGAACCGGAGCCGCCTGCCAGCCCCTGGCTGCGCTCCAGCCAACCCGCCAGCGCACCCATGTCGGGCAGGTCCAGGTCCGGTGGTTCGCCCAGCCCGTCCGGCCACGGCAGCCGCTCGCGGTTGATCCACGCCGTGCGCAGGCCCGCCTCGCGCGCGCCGCGCATATCCAGGTCGGCGTCGTCGCCTACGTGCAGGATGTGCTCCGGCGGCACGCCGAGCCGCTCGGCCGCCACCTGGAAAATCCGCACGTCCGGCTTGCCCACGCCGGTGTCGCGCGCGCAGACCTGGCAATGGAAATGCGCGTGGATGCCGATCCGTTCCAGATCCGCGTTGCCGTTGGTCAGGCTCGCCACCGGCCAGCGCGCGGTGATCCGCTCGAGCGCCGGCAGGGCGTCCGTATAGAGCTCCACGCGGTTGCGTGCGGCGTAGTAGACCTCCCACAACGCCTCGATCGGCGCCTGGGCCAACCCGCAGGCTTCGAAGGCGCGCTGCATGGTCAGGTGGCGCTGCGTGGTGAAGTCGTGCGCCAGGTCCAGCCGCTCGGCGGCGACCTGCGCGCGCAGCTGGCGCATCGCGGGAATCGGCCAGCGCGTGGCGACTTCCGGATGGTGCGTGCGCAGGTAGGCGTCAAGCTCGCGGTCGGCGCACTCCAGGGCCGGCAGCACCGGCCACAGGGTGTCGTCCAGGTCCAGCGTCAGCGCGAGGATGCGCATGCGCGCACCCGCGCTCAGCGCTCGCCGAGGCGCAACACCTGGCCGGCCTTCAGCTCGTTGCCCTTCAGGTGGTTCCAGGCGCGCAGGTCGGATACGTCGACCGAGTGCGAGCGGGCGATCGAGGACAGCGTGTCGCCCTTGGTGACCTTGTAGGTGCGCGGCTTGGCGACGGTGGACTTGACCGTGGCGCTGGCGGAGACCTTGGCGAAGGCGGGGCCGCGCGCGGCGGCGGCATCGACGGTGGTCGCCTCGCCGTGCACGCCCTTCAGGCTGGCCTTTTCGGCGGCCTTGGCGCGGCGTTCCTCCAGCGCGCGCTTGGCCTCGGCGGTGCGCTCGGAGGTCGGCGCGATGGCGGCGCTCGAAGCGTACGTGGCGCCCGGCGCGGCAACCGGCGGCGCGGCGCTCGGCGTCGGCTGCGCCACGGCATGCGCGCCTACCGCGGCGAGGATCTGCGCGCGGCGCGAGGCATCGGCCGCAGCCAGCGCGCTGCCGGCGGCGTAAGGCACGGTGTTGTGCCCGCGCAGGGCGGCGGTGGCCTGGTTGGAGGTGGCGAAGTCGACGAAGGCCTTGGCCTCGGCCGCGTGCGGGCTGGACGGGTTGGTCACCAGGTAGAGCGGCGAGTAGAGCTCGTAGCGGCCGCTGGCGACGGTGGCGGCGCTGGGCGCGGTGCCGTCGATGCGGATCATCTTCACCTTGCCGTTGCCGGCCACGCGCGAAAGCGTGGTCACGCCGATCGCCTTCGGATCGAGCGCCACCGCTTCCTCGAGCTTGGCCGTGTTGACGTACAGGCGCGGCGCCGCGACCGGCTGGTTGCCGCGGCCGAACAGCAGCTTGCGCAGGCTGAACTCGACGCCGTCACCGGGGCTCGCCACCGCGTAAACGTTCATCGGTGCGCTGCGGCCACCGACGTCGCTCCAGTTGGTGATCTTGCCGTAATAGATATCGTGCAACTGCTTGAGGCTGAGGTTGCTGACCGGGTTGCTCGGGTGGGTGATCATCACCAGCCCGTCCCACGCCACCGGGGTGAACACCAGCCCGGACTCCTGCGCGCTGCCGTTGCCGTCGCGCGCGCTGCCGGCGATGTCGGCGCTGCCGCTGCGCAGCGCATCCAGGCCCGAGGCGGTATTGAACGGCTGCACGTCGACTTTGCCGTGACCGCTCCGGCTCCAGGCGGAGGCCAGGTCCTGCACCAGCCCTCGCGTGGTGGCCACGTCGCCGCGCAGGGTCAGGGTGGGCCCGGCGGCGAGTGCGACCGTGGTGAGGCAGGCGCCCAGCAGGGCGGCGACGGACAGGCGAACGGAACGGACGGGCATGACTTCGGACGACCTACGGCTTCGATGAGTGGCGTGAGCGTGCCGTGTAGATGGCACGCGCGCAGTGATGGGAGTCCGGTATTTCATCGGTCCGGTCGCCAAACATCAAGCACGGTCACAGGTTGGCGTTAAGCAAAGGCGGAGTAGGGGCGCGAACGCTCAGCGCCCTCTCCCCGCCGGAGAGCGGGAGTTCGATCGGCGCCGCCCTCAATCCATGGGCACGTATCGCACGCCCTCATCGTTCTCCACCACCAGCACCAGCTGCCGCGGCTGCATCGCCACCAGCCCGCTCAGTTCGCGCAGGCTCGTGACACGCCGGTTGTTCACGCCGATCACGATATCGCCCTCGTCCAATCCGAGGCGGTCGGCACGGCTGCCGCCCTGCACCGACGTGACCGCCACGCCGGCGACGCCCTGGCCGCGCTGCGCCATCGACAGCTCGCTGAAACGCACCCCGGCCAGCCGCTGATCGAGCGTGGCGCCGTCGACGGTGGCGAGCTTCTCCGGCGTCAGCGTGGCCTGCACCTGGCGGGCCTCGCCGTTGCGCGTGAGCTTCAGCGTGACCTGGCTGCCCAGCGGCAACAGGCCTTCGGCGTTGTGCAGTTCGTCGCTGTCGTGCAGCGGCTTGCCGTCGATCGCCTGCAGCACGTCGCCTGGCGCGAGTCCCGCATGCGACGCGGCCGAGTCGGGCGCGACGCGGGTCACCACCACGCCCTGGTCGGTCGACAGGTTCAGCAGCCTGGCGATGCGCGGGGTGATGTCCTGCGTCTGCACGCCCAGGCTCCCGCGCACCACCTTGCCGTGCGCGATCAACTGCCGCATCACCTGCGTGGTGAGGTCGCTGGGGATGGCGAAGCCGATGCCCACGTTACCGCCCGACGGTGACAGGATCATCGTGTTGATCCCGACCAGCTCGCCGTTCAAATTGACCAGCGCGCCGCCCGAATTGCCGGGGTTGATCGAGGCATCGGTCTGGATGAAGTTCTGGTAGCCCGCGCCACCGAGCCCCGAGCGGCCCAGCGCCGAGACGATGCCCGAGGTGACCGTCTGCCCCAGCCCGAACGGATCGCCCACCGCCACCACGAAATCGCCCACGCGCAGGTTCGACGAGTCCGCCACCGGCAGCGCCTTCAGTCCCTTGGCCGGAATCTGCACGACCGCCACGTCGGTATCCGGATCCGTGCCGATCAGCTTGCCCTTGAAGGTGCGTCCGTCCTGCAGCGTCACGGTGATGTCGTCCGCGCCGCCGACCACGTGGTTGTTGGTCAGGACATAGCCCTTGGCGGCATCCACGATCACACCCGAACCCAGGCTCTGCTCCACCCGCTCGCGCGGCGAGGAGGGCAGGCCGAAGAACTGGCGGAAGATCGGATCGTCGAAGTACGGATCACGCACCGCCACCCGCGTCCTGGTGGAGATGTTCACCACCGCCGGCGTCACCTTCTGAAGCATCGGCGCCAGCGAGGGCATCGGCTGGCCGGCCACGCTCGCAGGCAGCGCGGCGCGGCTGGCGAGGGGCCAGCCAAGCAGCAGCGCACTGCACAGGATGAGGGCGCTCGCGGGCGAAGGGCGACGGGCGGTCATGCGGTTCTCCTTGACTTGAAAACGGACCCAACCTGCGACTGTAAACCGAGCCTCCGGGTTCCACGGTGACGACGACGCGCGGCGGATCGGGCGCCAGCCAATGCAGGCCGTGCCTGACAGAAATTTCTGTTGACGCCTACGCAGGCCAGAGATACCGTTCATGCCCGGTCGCACCACAACATCTTGTGTGAGTCGTTCGGGCTCCCACCCAAGTGCTGTGTCGATGCGGCAACCTCGGGGGAGGACGCCGCAAGGCCGGATATTCAAGGAAAACGCGCGCGCTCCGCCTCGCCAGGGCCTTGAAGGGAACCGGCGGCGCCGCGGCGGCGTTGGTCAAAACAACAGATGGGTCGCAAGGCCGGGAGTCAGACAATCCGATGAGCACGATGCGTGCACCACTCGCCGCCAACCGTGATGCCACGGCCATCCCGCTGCAGCCGGCCTCCTACGACATCTGGGACAAGAAGTACCGCCTGCGCACCAAGGCGGGCGAGCCGGTGGACGGAACCATCGACGAGACCTGGCAGCGCGTCGCGCGCGCCCTGTCCGACGTGGAAGCGACCGACGAACTGCGCGCGCACTGGTTCGAGCGCTTCCTGTGGGCGCTGCGCCGCGGTGCGATCCCGGCCGGCCGCATCACCTCCAACGCCGGTGCCCTTGAGCACAAGCCGGCGACCTCCACGATCAACTGCACCGTGTCGGGCACCATCCGCGACTCGATGGACGACATCCTGGAGAAGGTCCACGAGGCGGGCCTGACGCTGAAGGCCGGCTGCGGCATCGGCTACGAGTTCTCCACGCTGCGCCCGCGCGGCGCGTACGTCTCCGGTGCCGGCGCCTACACCTCCGGCCCGCTGTCGTTCATGGATATCTACGACAAGATGTGTTTCACCGTGTCGTCGGCCGGCGGCCGCCGCGGCGCGCAGATGGGCACGTTCGACATCTCCCATCCCGATGCCAAGGAATTCATCCGCGCCAAGCGCGAGGACGGCCGGCTGCGCCAGTTCAACCTTTCCCTGCTGATCACCGACGGCTTCATGCAGGCGGTCGAGCACGACCAGGACTGGCCGCTGGTGTTCCCGGTGCACGTCAAGGAGCAGGACGAGATCGACCTTGCCGACCCGACCAAGGTCGTCTGGCGCGAGTGGCCCACCCACGAGAACTACGTCGACCGCGAGGACGGCCTGGTCGCCTGCAAGATCTACGGCACCATCCGCGCGCGGCACCTGTGGGACATGATCATGGTCTCGACGTACGACTACGCCGAGCCCGGGTTCATCCTGATCGACAAGGTCAACGAGATGAACAACAACTGGTGGTGCGAGCACATCCGCGCCACCAACCCCTGCGGCGAGCAGCCGCTGCCGCCGTACGGCTCCTGCCTGCTCGGCTCGATCAACCTGACCACCTTCGTGCGCGACCCGTTCGGCCCGAAGGCCCGCTTCGACTGGGACGAATACCGCGAAGTGGTCAAGGTGTTCACCCGCATGCTCGACAACGTGGTCGAGATCAACGGCCTGCCGCTGGAGCAGCAGCGTAACGAGATCATGAGCAAGCGCCGCCACGGCATGGGCTTCCTCGGCCTGGGCTCGACCCTGACCATGCTCAAGATGCGCTACGGCTCCGAAGCGGCGGTCGGCTTCACCGAGGACGTCTCCCGCGAGATGGCCGTGGCCGGCTGGGAAGTCGCGCTGGACCTGGCCAAGGAAAAGGGCCCGGCCCCGGTGCTCGCCAGGGACTACACCGTCACCGGCGACATGCTGCGCAAGCGCCCGGAAATGGCGAAGGACGGCTACAAGGTCGGCGACACCATCCCCGGCCGCGTGCTGCACGCCAGGTACAGCCGCTACATGCAGCGCATCGCCACCGTCGCGCCGAACCTGGTCGAACAGCTCGCCGAGACGGGCGCGCGCTTCACCCACCACAGCTCGATCGCGCCGACCGGCACCATCTCGCTGTCGCTGGCCAACAACGCCTCCAACGGCATCGAGCCGAGCTTCGCCCACCACTACTCGCGCAACGTGATCCGCGAGGGCAAGAAGTCCAAGGAAAAGGTCGAGGTCTACAGCTACGAGCTGCTCGCCTACCGCGCCCTCATCAACGCGAACGCGCTGCCGTTCACCGACGAGGCGGCCAACAAGCTGCCCGAGTACTTCGTGGCCGCCGACGACATCAGCCCGAAGGAACACGTGGATATCCAGGCCGCCTCGCAGAAGTGGATCGACTCGTCCATTTCCAAGACCGCCAACGTCCCCACCGACTACCCGTACGAAGACTTCAAGGACATCTACTTCTACGCCTACAAGCAGGGCCTGAAGGGGTGCACCACCTTCCGCTTCAACCCCGCCGCCTTCCAGGGCGTGCTGGTCAAGGAGACGGACCTTGCGAACACCCTCTACCGCTTTGAATTGGAAGACGGTAGCGTTATCGAACTGAAGGGAAATGAGCAGGTGGAATATGACGGCGAAATGCACACCGCCGCCAACCTGTTCGATGCCCTGAAGGAAGGCTATTACGGCAAGTTCTAGCCAACGCAGGTCTCACACAAAAACCTAAGTCGGAGGGGAAGACCAGATGTCCATCGATACCGAGAACCAAGCGCAGAACAGTTCCATGCCGTCCACGGGCGACACGCCGGCCGCTGCGCCGATGGGCGCCCCGGCTCCGCAGACGCCGGCACCGGCGAAGAAGGCTGCGCCGAAGAAGTCGTCGGCCAAGAAGGCGGCTCCGAAGAAGGCCGCCGCCAAGAAGGCTGCGCCGAAGAAGGCTGCGGCCAAGAAGGCGGCTCCGAAGAAGGCCGCTGCCAAGAAGGCTGCGCCGAAGAAGGCCGCGGCCAAGAAGGCGGCTCCGAAGAAGGCCGCTGCCAAGAAGGCAGCACCGAAGAAGGCCGCTGCCAAGAAGGCGGCCCCGAAGAAGGCTGCCGCCAAGAAGGCCGCGCCGAGGAAGGCTGCTGCCAAGAAGGCAGCCCCGAAGAAGGCCGCTGCCAAGAAGGGCGCTTCGAAGAAGGCGGTCGCCAGGAAGGCACCGGCCAAGAAGGTCAGCAGCAAGAAGACGGCCATGAAGAAGGCCGCTCCCAAGAAGGCGGCAGGGAAGAAGTCCGCCAGCAAGAAGGCCGTCGCCAAGTCGACGGTCAAGCGGTCCACTGCCAGCAAGAAGGCGGCGCCGAAGAAGGCTGCCCGCCGCAAGTAAGCCGTACCGACCCCGGCCCGGGTTCGCCCGGGCCGGAGTCTTCCGCACCACCCGCGCCGCGCGCACCGCCCTCCCGCCAGGGACCGCGAACCCAAAGCCACCACCGCGCGTGCTGCCTTCCCGCACAAGCGGAAATCCATTTGCTCCTGCCCTTAGAAGGGCCGCCCCAGATGGATTCCCCCTTCTGCGAGCTTCAACGCATCGTCCAACCACCGGCCGCGTGTCGACGGCCCGCCAGAGAAAGAGAAAACACCCATGACGATCAAGATCGAAAAGAAGATCAAGGGCTACCAGGTCGTCAAGCCCGAAGACAAGGCCGCCCCGGTCGCTGCCCAACCTGAGAAGAAGGCCGCCGAGCCGCGCCAAGCCGAAATCATCCAGATGCACGAGAGTGTCGAGCGTCCCGAATCGCTCGTCGGCTCCACCTTCAAGATCAAGTCGCCGCTGTTCGAGCACGCGCTGTACGTCACCATCAACGACATCGTGCTCAACCAGGGCACGCCGCACGAACAGCGCCGTCCCTTCGAGATCTTCATCAACTCGAAGAACATGGACCACTTCCAGTGGATCGTGGCGCTCACCCGCATCCTCTCGGCCGTGTTCCGCAAGGGCGGCGACGTGACCTTCATCGTCGAGGAGCTGAAGGCGGTGTTCGACCCGCGCGGTGGGTATTTCAAGGCCGGCGGCGTCTACATGCCGAGCATCGTGGCCGAGATCGGCGCGGTGATCGAGCAGCATATGAAGAACATCGGGCTCATCCACGATCCGGAGATGGACGAGGCGCAGAAGAAGCTGATTGCCGAGAAGCGGGCGGCGTATGAGGCGGCTTCGGCGGGGAAGAAGGCGGCTGAGGCTGCGGCGAGCAGCGAGAGCAATGCCAGCGGGTTCCCGCCGGGGGCGACCTTGTGCGCCAAGTGCAATACGCAGGCGCTGGTGCTGATGGATGGGTGTCAGACTTGTTTGAATTGTGGATATTCGAAGTGCGGGTGACTGTTTCACTCCTAAGGACAGGAAAAAGGCGGCTGTGAGGCCGCCTTTTGCTTATCTATAGGTAGCTGGCTATCAAGTTCCGAGTTTCGCAGCATGTGAAAGGAGTCAGAATTCTATGGCAGCAAGAAAAAGTGCGGCGCCGGCCCCCCAGCCAGCAAATCTAACGGCCGAACAAATGCGATCCGCCATACCAAAGCTGGAGCGGCGCATCAAAGATCTTGAAGACTTTGATCCGAGGTCTCTCAAACAGCGCAGCGACCCTCGCATAGAAGCCATTGAAACTAAACTCGCTGACACAATTTCGGAGGTGTTCGGTCACGGGACTATTGAGTGCCATCGGTTCGCTTCAAGCTCACTCGACCGCGCTGGCTACAACATGATGTATGCCACTCCTCTTTCGGATGTGATCGAGAGCGTCGCTGAAAGTAAGCAGCGAGAGCTTTCGAATCTCCGCACCATCATCGAACTTTTTCAGGAAAAGCTCGCCGATGGGGGAGAGACTCCGGCAACTCGCGCGAAGCGGGCCTTTGAGGATCTCAATCTACACCCTGAACTAGCGCGCGCATGTACAAAGCTCTTTCAAAACGGGCACTACGCGGAGGCAGTTGAGGCTGGCTGTAAAGTTCTCGATATGCTGGTAAAAATGCGGAGCATGCGCCAAGACCTTAGCGGCACGGAACTCATGCAGCTTGTGTTTAGTCCGAAGGCTCCAATTTTAAAATACAACGACCAAACGAATGATAGTGAAAAGAGCGAGCAACAAGGGATGATGTTTCTGTTTGCTGGCGCGATGCTGGCGCTCCGGAATCCTCGCGCACATGGATTGGTTGAAGACCACCCGCAAAATGCCGTCGAATATCTTTCGTTCCTGAGTATGTTGGCAAATTCGCTCGATCGTACTAACGCTTAGCCTTCTGTTCTTTGCCACTTTTATGTTGCTGTCTTTGTTTTAGGGTCGGCACTCATCCGTCAGGGTAAGCATGCAAAATGAGGTAAAAGCCGTGAGCCTTCAAGATTTCCTTTCCAATCATAATATCTCTACTCCGGAATGGGAGTCTGCCGATTGCCTCTGGGACCAGCTCTTAAAAATAAGGGACGCATTCATACAGCAGGCCCCAAATCTGATGGAGAATGCGCAATTTCTGGCTTCCGCCATCCAAAAAATTCCGGCAGTCCACTCGGTCCGCTGGCGAGTAAAAAATCCGGACCACCTAATCGAAAAGATTATCAGGAAGCGGGCAAGTAAGGCGTCGAAGTATGACAATATAGATGCCTCAAACTACCACACTGCCGTAACTGATCTGGTAGGAATCCGCGCGCTCCACCTTTATAAGGCAGACTGGTCCACCATTCATCGAGATTTGGTGGGAATTCTCGAATTGAAAGAGAAACCAGTGGCGTATATCCGAACTGGCGATCCAAGCGAGCTATCCGAGGCCTATGCGTCTGCGGGAATCGATATTCAAGAACATAAACAGGGCTACCGGTCGATTCATTACGTTTTTGAAACAAGACCCCTGAACAGGCCGATCGTTGCCGAGTTGCAAGTTAGGACAATTTTCGAGGAAGGATGGAGCGAGATCGACCATTCGATCCGCTACCCCAACTTTAGCGACGATAAAATAGTTGCTTACTTCCTGACCATATTTAACAGACTATGCGGAAATGCGGACGAAATGGGTTCCTTCGTTCGAGGTTTAAAGGAAACAATCGACCGCCATAAAACTGAGCTGCACGCCGCCCAGAGCGAAAACGCGCGCAACCTGGAAGAAATAGACCGATTACTGAGCTCGCTCGAGGGGCTAAAAAGGCAGGACGCATCCTCACAGCAAACGATTAACCAACTAAGGTCTCAGGTATCGGAGCTAAAGAACAGAGAATCACAAACTCATCGATACAGTTCCCTCGGGGATATCCTTAATAATCTAAGCATTCAAGAGGCGCTGGATAAAGCGACCGGTAAGGGTTATTTAGAGGCAGCCCGTACAGCGATGGGCGTCGAACACCTGAATAAGCTATACCAGCTTACCAGGGGGCCTAGCGAAGGGCCGTAATAAAGAAAGGGGCGGGGCAATTAAGGTCACCTAAAAAATGGGCCAGGTTCGTTTTCATCGGTTCGGAATAGAGGGCGGAGGGAATTAAGGCGTTCCATCTTTCCTCGCCTGACTCAAAACAAGCAAAACGGGGTCAGGTTCACTTACCTCCAGTCAAGAAGTGAACCTGATCCCTTTCTGATTGCTTAAGGTTCGTGTCCCGCTCCCCACCCCCACCCAAGGCCGGTTGGCAGCTCGGTGTCTACGGTCCGTAGAGAGGAATTTTTGTGTCAGAGATCGTCGAGGATTGTCCCAGGTGCGGCGCGCACAAGGTCACGTTCTCTTTATTTAGCGCAGTAGAGACGGCTCGCACCACACCAGGCGCGCAAACGTTTGAGCTATTTGCAGCGTGCCGAGCTTGCGGCACGTCAACGGTTTTCGTTCTTAAGCAACGATCACGCTACTTGGGGGCGCAAAACTGGGATTCAGGGACAGTCATTAATACGGGCGCCCGACTGCGCGAATTTTTTGAACTCATAGGATATATTTCGGCAAAAGACCGAACCGGCATATCACCCCCAGAATACTTGCCGGACAACATAGAAAACGCTTTCAACGAGGGCGCGATTTGCTTAGCCGTAGGCTGCCCGAACGCCGCGGCTGCCATGTTCCGCCTCTGCATTGATTTGGCGACCAAGCCGATGCTACCTGCTGATGCCAGTGAGCCGCCGCCTGCCAAAATCCGCCGGAGTTTGGGCTTGCGGCTCGAATGGTTGTTCGAAAACAACCGGTTGTCGAGTGGACTCCGGGAGCTTGCGGAATGTCTCCACCAAGACGGCAACGACGGTGCACACGATGGCACGTTGACCTTGGATGAGGCGCAGGACCTCCTCGATTTCACGGTTGCGCTTCTGGAGCGCATGTATACGGAGCCCAGGAAACTCGAGCTTGCGAAGCAGAGGCGAGACGAAAGGCGGGGGAGTCGGAGCTGACTAAAAACAAGGGTCATCATTTCGCCGCCCAAAAATACGGGTCAGAGTGCACTTTTTGGAAAGTCGACTCTGACCTCTGCTTTTGGCGGCCAACACGTCCGCACGCTCACTGGGTGCGCGATAGCCGAACTTCTCGACGAATCTACCAAAAATGGGGTCAGGTTCATTTTCTGGGCCTCGAAAATGAACCTGACCCCATTCTTTTATTCTTTTGACCCCGTTCTTTTCATTCTTTTGATTCTTTTAGTAGCGCCGGGCTCCGATTTTTCCCCGCAAAAACCAAAAACTGGGGTCAGAGTGCACTTTTAAAATCGGCTCTGATTCCTGTTTCGGACTGTTTCGGACGATTTATTACGTCCAATAAAAAGGGGTCAGGTTCATTTAATTGGTCCCCCGCTCGCCGGCGTCCCCTGCTTGCCGCCTCAACAGCCCGGTCGGGCGCCTATTCCACCTTCAGCAACGCCAGCGCCTGATGCCGTGCCGAGGCGCGAAGCGACCGGCGTAGCTCGGGGTCGTTGGTGGTGCGTGCCAGCACCATCCCGCCTACGCACAGGGCGACCATCGCCTCGGCGCGTCGGGGCGCGTCGCGAACGCCCTTGAGCGCGGTCCGGTAGATGTGTCCCATGCCCCGGATAAGGCTCGTATAGGCCTCCTGCGGCTCCAGCCCCGCGCGCGCCACGTCCGAGGGCAGGGCATAGAGGGGGCAGTGCAGGTCGATATTCGCCAGCGTTTCGTCGCTCAGATAGAGCTCTACCAGCATGCGGGCGAGCGCGCGCGGGTCGCGCAGCTTGTCCGCGTCATCGGCTGTCCGGATGGCGAATGGATTGCAGGTGGCGAAGCTCGCCACGGCCGCGGCATACAGTTCGCTCTTGCTCCGGAAGTGATGGTAGAACGCGCCGCGCGTGAGCCCGGCGTCGGCCATGATCTGGTCGATGGTGACCTGCTCGAACCCATGGCGATTGAACAGGCGGCGCGCGGACTCGATGACGCGTGCGCGTGTCTGTACGGCATGTTCGGGACGGTAGGACATGGTGTGGAACCTCCGGCAGCGAGGTATAGCGCGACTGCAAAATATGTTCTTTAACATATTGTGCGGATGCGTAATCTGGGCCACCGGTAACCACCCACCGGAGGCAACAGCATGAAGATCTACTGGATCAGGGCCCAGGCGCCACGTCGCGTGCTGGCGTTGGCGAAGCATCTGGGCATCGAGGCCGACTGCATCGAGATCGACCTCGGGGCGGGCGGCCTGAAGGCGCCGTCGTATCTGGCCCTCAACCCCAACGGCAAGGCGCCGACCATGGTCGACGGCGAGGTCACGCTATGGGAATCCTCGGCGATCATGGCCTACCTGTGCGCCAAGGTCGGGTCGGACATGTGGCCAGTGCAGCAGCCGGCCGACCAGATCGAGATACTGCGTTGGCTGTCCTGGAACGACAACCACTGGTCGCGCGCGGTAGGACCGTTCTATTTCGAGCACGTGATCAAGCCGTCTTTCCATATCGGCGAGCCGGACCCGGCGGAACTGGCCGCCGCGGTGCCGGGCCTGCACAAGGTCGCGCCTGTGCTGGAAGGTCATCTCGCTTCCCGCGATTTCGTGGCATGCGGCCGGCTCACCATTGCCGACTTCCAGCTGGCGTCCATGGCGTGCGATTGGCGCCAGGCAGAGATGCCGTTCGACGCCTATCCGAACATCACACGCTGGCTCGATCGGCTGATGGCGATTCCGGCCTGGGCCGAGCCATGGCCGACGAAGGCGAACGCGTCGCAGATGCCGGCACTGGCGAACGCCTGAACGCCTGAAACAGGGTCTGGCGGAACAGGGATCAGAGGGCACTTTTCAAAGTCGACTCCGATCCCTGTTTCCTGTTGTTTGCACCGCTCGCCGCTGGGGTGCTGCCCCGCGGCCGGCCGACTTTGGTCGCGCGATCCCCGCCGCCCTCGCGTTACGCTACAGCGCCCCACGACGGCCTCGCTCATGCTCGCCTCGCTACCTGCGCTGTTGCGCGTCCCGCTTGCCCTGCTGTTGCTGGCCGCCAGCACGGTGGCGCATGTGCTGGTGCTGTTCGCGCTGACGTTGGTCAAGCTCGTGCTGCCGTGGCGGGGTGCGCGAGTGGCGCTGTCGCGCGCGCTGGTGGTGATCGCCGAGAGTTGGATCGGGGTCAACGGCGCCCTGTTCGATCTGTTCACGCACACTCGCTGGCAGATCGAGGGGCTGGAAGGGCTGCGCCCGGACGGCAACTATCTGGTGCTGTGCAACCACCAGAGCTGGGTGGACATCCCCGTGCTGCAGAAGGTCTTCAACCGCCGCATCCCGTTCCTGCGCTTCTTCCTCAAGAGCCAGCTGATCTGGGTGCCGCTGCTGGGGCCGGCGTGGTGGGCGCTGGATTTCCCCTTCATGAAACGCCACTCGCGCGAGCAATTGGCCAAGCACCCGGAGCTGGCCGGCAAGGATCGCGAGACCACCCGCCGCGCCTGCGAGAAATTCCGCCACATGCCGGTGTCGGTGATGAATTTCGTCGAGGGGACGCGCTTCACCCGCGCCAAGCACGAGGCGCAGGCTTCGCCATACCGCCATCTGCTGCGTCCCCGCGCCGGCGGCGTCGCCTTCGTGCTCGACGCGATGGGCGAGGGCCTGCACGCCATCCTGGACGTCACCATCGTCTATGTGGGTGGCGCCGGGTCGATGATGGATTTGATCGCCGGCCGCATCCGCGACATCCGCGTGCAGGTGCGCCAGCGTTCCATCGAGCCCGCGCTGCGCGGCGACTACGAGAACGACCCGGCCTTCCGCGAGCGCTTCCAGGCATGGATCAACGCGTTGTGGGCGCAGAAGGATGCGGACATCCAGCAGCAAACGGGGTCGGGTTGACTCATTGACACGATCGACCAAGCGACCTAACTAACGGGGTCAGAGCCCCTTATTCGATTTGCACTAACGGGGTCAGTTTCACCTATCAGGCGGGAACGCCCAGCCAACGGGATGGAGGCAATCAAGCCATGGCGCATTACTCTCGACTCTGCGCAGTACTGATCGACTGCAAGACGGACGATGTGGACGAGGCGGCGGCATTCTGGGCGGCCGCGCTCGGTCGCCCCACCGACCCGTCGCATCCCGGCACACGCGGCAACTACCGCATGCTCGAAACCCCGCCTGACGAACCTATCGTCCAGATCCAGCGCGTGGAACACGAGAGCCGCGTGCACCTGGACATCGAGACAGATGACATCCCTGCCGAGGTCGCCCGTCTGGAGAAGCTGGGAGCCATGGTGGTGCAGCGTCTCGAACGCTGGGTAGTCATGCAGGCCCCTACCGGGCAACGCTTCTGCGTGGTCCGGGTCCAACGGCCTGGCTACCCGAAGAACGCCAATCGGTGGGACTAGCCTCGTCCGACTCAGGCAGAACGACCGGGGTCAGAGGCTTTTATCAAACGGAGCGGTTCTGAGACGAACGGGTTCAGGGCCACTTGAGGCGAGAAGGCGGAGCGCCGGCGATCATGCGCGAGGTCCCAATCAGATCGTCCGTCCGTTCGCTCAGCAAGACGAGCCTTGTTGTGCTCGGCACGCTCGGCGTGCTCGTCGCGCCGCACCTGGGTGTGCCGATGGTGCTTTATCCGTTGTTCGGGCTCGGCTTGTGCACGGTGATGCTGCACGGCCAGGGGCTGCGGTGGGCCGATACGGGTTTCCGCTGGCGTGGGCTGGGCGTGCGCGCGCTGCTCGTGGGCGGGTGTCTTGGCGTGCTCTACGCCGCGGTCAATGTCAGCGTGATCGGCCCCATGCTCGCGCTCCTGCTGGGCGAGCGGCCGGACCTGTCCGACTTCGCCTTCGTGCGCGAGCACTTCTCCGGCTATTTGATCGCTCTGGCCCTGGCCTGGGTGATCGGCGGCTTCTATGAAGAACTGGTTTTTCGTGGCTTCCTGCACGGGTCGCTCATGCGGTGGCTGCCGGCCGGGAGGGTGCGATCCGGGCTGGCGCTCACGCTGACGGTGCTGGCGTTCGCCGCTTATCACGCGCAACTGGGAGCTTTCGGAGTGGCCAACGCGCTGGTGTTCGCGCTATTCGCCGGCGGGGTGCGCTCCCGTTGGCCGGCCAACCTATGGTACGTGATCAGCTTCCACGCCTGCGCCGACATGAGCGCGTTCACGCTGCTCCGCCTTGGTTATCTGAGCTAGGTATACCTGTCGAAAAAACGGTCAGGGTGCACTTTCATCGTCGACCCTGACCGCTGTTTTTCGTGTCCTCACGGACGAACGTGGACGACCGTCTTCCCGTTGCTCCGCCTGGTCGAATTGAACGCGGCGATGGCATCGTCGAGGGTCGCGTTGCTGCCGATGTTTGTCCTCAGTCGCCCATCGCGCACTCGCTGGACGATTGATCCAACTGGGCGCGATCGGCCTCGACGACGAAGTCGATCGCCTTGCCATCAATGGGCGGGACTTCGACCGGGCCGAGAGCGGACAGAAGCCGTTTCGATCGCGGCGATGGACTATCCGTGGAATCGCCGGAACGATTGGAAGCAGCACTGGGCGTTGGAAACCTGACGGCAGCTAGCGGTTCCGTTCCACTCGCGAAGCCTGAATAAGCCGGGCGCGTCATCGCCTGGCGGAAGAAGCCGTAACGCGTCAGGCCTGCCTACTGCTGCAGCCGGTGAGCGAGCACGTCGGCCGCCTGAAGGGCCTGCTCCTCGGTCGCGAAGAATTCGTCGGCGCTCTCCGGCGGACGTTCTGCAATCTGCACGGTGATCGTGTACTCGCCGTCGTCGATCTTGCAGAGCCAGGCGATATAGGGGCCGCGCTCGGTGTACCGGTCGCATCTATGGGTGCTCATGTGCCATCGCCCCATGCAGGTTCGGTGCGCCATGGTGCGCGCGGTCCGCGAAGGGCAGCAAGCACAACAGGGCCAGCGTGCCCGATCCGCCTACCCGGTGGATTCCATGCCTGGAGGGTAGTGACGGAAACGGAGCTGGAGCGCGTTTCACGGACCGGCACCGGACGTGACGATTTTTCCTTCCTGCCGCGCGGCCGGGCATCGTGTTTCGCGGGGAAGCACGGTCCGCGCGACCAGGACGGCCAGCAGCGGAACGGCGATCGCATAGATGTACTGCGTCCGCGACACGCCGATGCCGAACGGGAACCAGATGCCCGGCACGCCGATCGTATCGAGCAGCTCCGCGCCGAATTGCGCGGCCACGACCGATGCCAGCGTGAGGGCCGCGAGGGCGCGCATCGGACCGGTGCGAACGATGCGCGCGCCGATCACGACGAACAGCGCGAGCGAGCCAAGTCGGCACACGCTTGTCCAGCCCGCCGAATGGGTGAGCGCGCCGATGATCCCGGCCACCGCCAGCACGATCGCCACGCCATCGATGCTGCGCCACGGCCGCAGGCACCAACGGTTCCAGGCCAGCACCCAGGCGGCGATCGTCGGTACCCACATGACCGACGCCAGCCACGCATAGGTGTCCAGGTCCTGCAGGTCGGTCCAGGAGACGATGGCATTGTCGAGCCGCCTGACTGCGGTGAGCGCCAGTGCAAGGCAGGCTAAGACGAGGAAACCCTTGCGGCCACTGCGGCGCCCGTACGCAAGCGCCAGGCCGATCACCGCCAGCATGGCGGCCGGCTCGACCGCATCGACGATGTAACCGGCGACGGTCCGCCGCCATTGCGCGCGGTGCAGCGCATCCGCCACCGGTCTTGGCGCCAGTAGGGGCGGCGTATGCATGCCGCCGCTGTCCGCGCTGGCGCCGGAGCCGGGGCGCATGTAGGCGCGGATGGCGAGCACGCCCCGGCTGCCTGCGGCGTCGGCAGGAAGGGCGAACCGCAGCGGCCGCGTGCCGACCAGGCGCGGGTCCGGCCCGAGCCGCCCCGAGCCGCCGAGCAGCCGGCCGTTCCAGTACAGCTCGTAGCCATCCTCGACCAGGGTCGGCCCGAGGATCTCCCATCCCGTCGCGTCGGCGGGCACCGTTACCTCCCGCCGATACCAGGCATAGCCGTGGTAGCCGGGATGGCCGTGCGCCATCCACCCGCCCACGTAATCGGGCAGACCCACGTCGCCGTCGTGGCTGCCCTGCAGGGCGGTCAGGTCGATCGTCTTCCAGCCGCTGTCGTCCGTGTCGGCGGCGGCCCAGCGCAGGTCATCGCCGGTATGGAACCGCCACGGGCCGTCGAGCAGGCTAGAGGCGGCGCGCAGCGGCCCGGGATCGGGGCGGCCGCCGGTTTTCAGGTCGGCGATGACGGCGACCCATGTCACCAGCGTCGCTACGAGAATGGCGATGACCCGCTTGCGCTGCGTGGCATCGACCCGTGGCGCGGCCGGGGAAAATCCGTTGCTCGTCATCCAGGGATCCCGTCGGAGTGGTGGAAGCACGCAAACATGGGCGAGATTGCAGTAGACGTTGGCCGATGTTCAACCGAGGGCCGTGCCAGCCGCGTCCGTGCCGGTGCCCTGGACCGAAGCTGCTTTGTGCCAACCCGTGCGCCCGGGTAAGGTCGATGCCTTTGCTCCGGGCCCCAAGGCCCGAGAACAGGTTTCCCATGTCACTTGCCCGCGATTTCCAGCTGATGGCCCGCTACAACCAGTGGATGAACGAGCGGCTGTACACGGCTGCATCGTCCGTGGACGAGGCGGAACTGCGCGCCGACCGCGGTGCGTTCTTCGGTTCGATCCTTGCCACGCTCGACCACATCCTGGCGGCCGACACGCACTGGTTGGGCCGCTTTGCCGCGAACTTTCCGGAGCTGGAGTCGCTGGAGCCGCTCCGGCATGCGCCCTTGCCGGCACTGGTCCGCGGCATCACCTTTCCCGACTTTGCACGGCTGCGCTTGGACCGCGAGGCGCTGGACGGCGTGCTTGTCGCGTTCACCCACGAGGCCACCGAGACCACATATGCAAGGCCGATGCGCTACGTGAACAGCGCGGGCGAGTCCTTCACGCGGGAAGCCGGGCTGGTGCTGCGCCATGCCTTCAATCACCAGACGCACCACCGTGGACAGGTGACTACGCTCTTCAGCCAGCGTGGCGTCGATGTCGGAGTCACCGACCTGTCGGTGCTGATCCCGGACTGGTCCTCGGCCTGAGTTGGACCCCCGGAGGCTGCGCCATGCATATGCCGCGCAGCGTCCGCAGCCTCGAGCGGTGGCGGGGGCCGGCGTGCGTCGCGGCCCGTCACGGAGCGCGGCAGGCCGGAGCGGTAGGATGCCTTTTCGCCCGCCTCGCCGCCCATCCATGCTGACCAGCCTTCGCACCTCCACGCCGCTGCTGTTGAGCACCGTGTTCCTGCTGATGGGCGTCGGACTGCTTCATTCGCATATCGCGCTGGAGGGACGGACGCTCGGCTTTTCGGTGGCGATGATCGGCGTGCTCACGTCGGCCTATTACTCCGGATTCCTGGTCGGCACCTACACAGTGCCGCGGCTTACCCACCGCATCGGTCACATCCGCACCTTCGCGTTCTGCACGGCGCTGGTGACGCTGGTGGTGCTGGTGCAGGCGCTCGATCCGGCGTACGGCGTGTGGGTGGTGCTTCGCGTGCTGCAGGGGCTGCTGCTGGTGGGCCTGTACGCGATCATCGAGAGCTGGTTGAACGTGTCGGCCGATCCGGCGCACCGCAGCTCGGTGTTCGCCATCTACATGATGGTGAACCTGGGCGCGAGCGCCGCCGCGCAGCAGCTCCTGCGCATCCAGGGCGACGGGTTCGTGCTGTTCTGCGTGGTGGCGATCCTGTTCTGCGCGGCCAGCCTGCCGGTGGTGACGAGCCGCCAGCCGCAGCCGCACATCCGCTCAGTGCCCCGGGTGCGGATCGGGCACCTGTTCCGGTTGGCGCCTACCGCGCTGGTCAGCGCGCTACTGTCCGGCCTCGCGCTGGGCGCGTTCTGGGGCTTGTTGCCGGTGTACGCCGCGGCCCGTGGTTTGGCCCCCGCGGGCATCGGCACCTACGTGAGCGTGGGCATTGCCGGCGGCGTGGTGCTGCAATGGCCGCTGGGGCGCTTTTCCGATCGCATCGACCGACGCCTGGCGCTCTCGCTGATCAGCGCGGTGGCCGCTCTGGCGGCGCTGACCAACCTGTTGCTGTCCAACCCCGGGGGCGTGGCGGCGATGGTCGTGATCTTCGCCTTCGGCGGCATGAGCCTCACCTTGTATCCGATCGCCGTGGCGCACCTGGTCGATTACGTCCACCGCGACGAGCTGCTGACGGCATCCAGCACGGTGCTGCTGGTCAACGGGATCGGCTCGGCGCTCGGGCCCTTGCTGGCCGGTTCGCTCATGAGCCTCCTCGGGCCGAAGCTGCTGTTCGTCTGGTTCGCCATCCTCGATGGAACGCTGGCCGCTTATGCGTTCCATCGCTTCGTCCACCGCAAGCGCGAAGTGACCCCGGACGACAACTTCGTGCCGATGGTGAACACGGGCGCCAGCTCGCTTGAGCTCCATACTGGTGAAGATCGCCCGGAACAGGGGACGACGGGTTCGCCACCCCCGTGAGTTCGCGGCGGGTCGGCGGAGCACCGTGGTAACGCGGTCGACGCCCGTGCAGGCCGGGCGACTGCGAACATCCCGCGTTCCGCTTGAGTCATCCCGCGATCGGGCGCACGGGCACCGTGGCGCGCGGTTCCCCTTTGGGCGATTGCGGATGGGTGCGGCCCAGCGTGATGTTCTTGCTGGCGCGAACGTCCCGGTTGGCAAACGTCCAGATCTCGCCGGTGGCGTTGATGAATACCGTCCAGTAAAGGTCGGACTCGGGACCGTAGTCGATCAGGATGTGGGCAAGACCTTCGCCCTTGGGCGTGTCCAGCGGCAATGGCGGGTTGAGTTGGAGCATGACGGGCAGCGTAAGGACGCAAGGACCAGGGCAGCTCAGGTTGCACCGTATCGGCGTGAAGGCGTTGCGTAGAACGATCGGCGGCGGCACGATGCACGACGGTGCTTCCGCAACGGAAGCGCCGCAGACAAACGGATTTTGACAGGGGGCAGGAGATGTTGAAGAAGATGGGGGTGGGGCTTTGCCTCGCCACGCTGGCCGGCTGCGTGACGTTGCAGCCCTACCAGCCGGCACAGGGATTGGGTATGGGACACGCGTTCGCGAAGGGGCCCTATCCGGTGGAACTGGATCACATGCACGGCTTCCTCGATGCCGGCCACACGATCCTTTACATGCAGAACCAGGGCGGTGGTGGTGTGGCGGTCGGTCTGTTGCTCGGTCCCTTGGGCGTGGCGGCGAACGTCGCGGCCATCAAGAAGCAGACCGCGCATGATGTGACCGCGTTGCAGGGCAAGCTCCCGGTCGACGCCAATCGCCTGTTTGCCGATGCCGCATCCGGCATCCAGGGCCTGTCCTTCGATGGCGGCGCGGGCGCGCCCGTGGTTTCGCCGATGCTGCTGGTGGAGAAGGTCGACGAGACGCATGTGCGCTTTGCCGCGCTGCTGCATGTGCAGGGCAAGCAGGGCAGCAAGGCGTGGTCGCGCAAGTACGTGTACGAGGCGCCGGACGTCTACACCACCGAGCAGCTGGCCAAGGGGCTCGAGCCCTCGCAGGTGGAACGCCTGTCGGCCGATGTCCGCGAAGGCTTTGCGTGGACGGCGACGACGTTCGCCACCGACGTCGCCGGTACCTTCCATCCCATGCAGAAGAAGGTGCTGCGCTCGTCGTTCGTGACGCCACGCACCGAGATCCCGCTCAACGGCTACGGCTTCGACGCGGGCGCCGGCCGGATCGGCTTCGCCACCGGCCAGCCGCAGTGGAGCACCGTGTATTCGCTGCCGGTGGAAGACGCGACCCTCGCCAGCCGCTAGGCGGAAAGCGTAGGAAACGAAACAAGGTGCCCGCGCGGGCCATGTCACCGCGGGCTCCATTGCGGTGCCGTCCGCGCCGAACTAGGCGCGGGCGGCAGAACGCCAAGCGGGCATAGCACCGCAAGCTCACATCAAACTGGGGAAAACCATGCGTTACCTGTTGCTTTTGGCCCTCCTGCTCCTGTCCGGCTGCGGCACCGTGAAGTTCACGCCCACGGAATACCCGCTGCGCGATGGCCTTATTGCTCCCATGCCCGTGCACGGCGAGGTCCACGTGACCAATGCCCAGTCGCAGACCGGACCGGTGATCGTCTATTCGTACAGCGGTTCCAAGCTGAGCTCGGACCTGCACTCGATCACCGAGGTCATGGTGCAGCAGACGACCAAGGAAATCGCGAAGGCCTCGATTCCCGCCGACGGTTCCGCCAAGTCCATCGAGCTGAAGGTCAATTCGCTGCTCAGCAAATACGCGGGCTTCCACTGGAACAGCCACCTGAGCTTCGAGGCGCGTCTGGGCAACGGCGAAGTGGTCACGATGACGGTGCCCCACACCAGCGGCCTCCTTGCGCAGGACCTCAACGGCTGCATTGCCGAGAGCGTGATGAAGCTCCTCAACGAACCGCGGGTGCGCGCCTACCTGGCGCAATAACGCGCGAACCGATGGCAGCACGATCCGCCGGGACGGAATCCCATGGACTCCGATCCCGGCGGGACCGACCGGCCAGACGCGCGCCGGACTTTTCTCCGGCGCGTCGCTCCGCGCGTGATCAGCGCTAACATCGCCCCGGCGACCGCGACGGTCCAACGGGAAACTGGCTCATGAGCGAAGAACTGAAGCGCTGCCCGGCGTGTGCCGAGCTGATCCAGGCGGCGGCGCGCAAATGCCGCTATTGCGGCACGGATCTGGATGCCTACGTCGCGGCACACGAGGCCAGCGAGGAGCAGACATTGTTCAGCGGCCACCCCAAGGTGATCTACACCTTCGGGCAGTACGTCGTGGCGGTCTGCACGCTCGGCGTCGCCCTGTTGTTCTACTGGGTGCGCAGCCTCAGCCTGACTTTCACCATCACCACCCAGCGGGTGCGGGTCGAGCGCGGGCTGCTCTCCAAGGCGCAGGACAACGTGGAGCTGTTCCGCGTGGACCATTTCGACGTCATCAAGCCGCTCGGCATGCGCCTTGTCGGGCTTTGCAGGGTGCAGCTGCACTCCTCCGACCCGGAGATGCCCGTGGTCGATCTCTATGGCATCGCGGGTCTGGAGGCCATGGCCGACACGTTGCGTGAATGTTCGCTGCGCGAGCGCACCCGCCGGCGCGTGTTGCCGATGGAACAGATGTAGCGCGGGGTCCCGGGCTCGCGATCGCCCAGACGATGGAAGCAACGAAAGGGGCGGCATCGATGAGGAAGCTGTTGGGCGTGCTGGCGCTGGTGGTGGTCGCAGTCGCGGGCTACCAGCGTTTCGACGGCGGAACGGACCGGGCGGTCACCGTCGCACCATCGGCCGAGGGCCAGCAGGGCGTTGTCGCCGACGACACGCAGGTGCGCGGGAGCGGCACCGTCACGCGGATCCTTCCCGACGACGAGGACGGCAGCCGGCACCAGCGTTTCATCCTGCGGTTGCCTTCGGGCCAGACCCTGCTGGTTGCGCACAACATCGACCTGGCGCCTCGCGTGACCGGCCTGGAAGTGGGCGACACGGTCGAGTACTACGGCGAGTACCAGTCCAATCCCAAGGGCGGCGTGGTGCACTGGACGCATCGCGATCCGTCGGGCCGCCACGTGGCGGGATGGCTCAGGCACGCGGGCCAGACGTTCCAGTAAACGCCGCAGCGTCGTCCGGGAGTCACAAAAAAAGAAGGCGGCCAAGGGCCGCCTTCCTGCTGCATGCGCGATCGCTTCGTCAGATGGCTGCCGGCGCCAGCCCGGCGGCGGCATCATCGCCGCAGACGTCGCGCCAGAGGTGATACATCACGCCGAACATGACCGCGTACATCGCCAGCACCATCAGGATGTAGAGCGGAATGGCCAGGACGAACACCAGCCACATGCCGACAAGCTTGGCGAGCAACCCCACCACCAGCACCAGCAGCACGAGGGCGATCGTCGCCACGATCCAGACCAGCGTCAGGCTCAACGCGAACACCAGCAGCGGCAGCACGTTCTTGAGCGCGCCCGTCACCCCGTCGCCGATCGATCCGAGCACGCTGCGGTTGCCCAGCGAGACCTGGCCGAGGCTGATCGCGTAGAAACCCATCAGGAACAGCCAGAGCACCATGAGCAGCGCGAAAGTGCTCATGAAGCCGGCCGGCAAGCCCGGCGGTGGCAGGTGATTGGCCTGTGCGGCTATCGCCTGCATGTACCAGCCCACGAGGCCACCGCCCGCCGCCAGCAGCACCAGCGCAAACAGCGCAACGAAGACCACCATCAGTACCAGCGCATAGCCGATCAGCCGCGGCGCCTGGCCTTGCGCGTAGGGTTTGAAGATGTCGCGCGCGCGGGGCCGCTGCCCGCGCTCGGCGGCATCGATCACCTGCAGGTATCCGGCATATAGCGGCACCACCAGCAGGCCCAGCAGCATCGAGAACAACATCAGGCCGCCGAACACGACCGGGTTGGGCTGCGCGCCGGGCTGCATGGCATGAAACTGGAACGGCAGCGTGGCCAGCGAAGGCAGCAGGCAGGCCACCAGCAGCAGGCCGGCACCACCCAGCAGCGGCCGCGGGTGGCGGCGTGCCACATCGATGCCCCGCGTCAGCCAGCCAAAGCCGGCTCCCGGTCCCTTGGAACGAGTCGTCATGATGATCCCCTTGTCGGCGCCCCCGCGCCGTGCAACGCGAGCATAGTGGGCTCCGACATCCGCAAGAAAGCCGGGTGTCGGGGAGCAACCGGCCGGCATCGCTTCGACCCAAACGGTGGCGCTGACGCGGCAAGGGTTCCTGACGCGCGGATGGAGCAGGACCCGTCAGGTGAGCTTGCGAACGGAAGATGCGCGTGCGTCGACCTGCCAGCAGACGGCGGTAAAGCGCACGTCGGGCCCGTGCACGTACGGCTCGACAGCGGCGCGGGCTGCCTCGATGACGCGCGCCCGCGTGGATGCCTCCAGCCCGGGCAGGGCGCGACCGAGCGGGCCCATCTGCGTGAGATAGGGGAGAAGGTCCCGTTCGGCGAAAGTGCAATCGCGATCGAGGCGGCGGATTTCGACATCGATCCAGCCGCTCTGCACCAGGATCGCATGCACCCGCGCGCCGTCCGCGAAAGCGAACTGGCCGGGCGCGTTTGGCGCAGGCGCGGCCGATGGCGGAAGCAGCTGTGCCACGGCGCGTTCGGCGGCGGTCATGAAGGGGTTCTCCAAGGGGCTGCGCCAGGCGACGAAGCGCAGGGCCGCGCCGTCGCGCGCCGCGCGGCGCAGGTTCGAGAAGGCACCGACCGGGTCGCCGAAGAACATGACGCCAAAGCGCGAGACGACCAGATCGAAGCGCTCCGGCGCGAACGCGTGGGTCTGGGCGTCGGCGCAGATGAAACGGACTGGCGTCCCGGCGTCGCGGACCCGCGCGCGGGCCAGGGCGACCAAGGGTTCGGAGACGTCGATGCCAAGGCATCCTCCGCGTGATCCCAGGGAGTCGGCCAGCGCCAGCGTCGTACCACCCGCGCCGCAGCCGACGTCGAGCACCTGCCGCACCGGTTCGCGCGCGGCGGCTTCCAGAAGGACCTGCGCGAACGGCTCGAACATCCGGTCGAGAACCTCCTGCAGGGCCACCCAGGCGCGGCCGGCCGGCCCGTTCCAGAGTGCCGACTGTCCACCCTCCGGCTGCTGCGGTGCGGTGTGCATGGGTCGTGTCCCGGTGCTGGCCTGCAAGAGGCGGTGGCCCACTGTGCCAATTCAAGTCGACTTGAGGTCAAGAGGCGAACGCTGCGACGGCATGCCTACCGGAAGAAGGCAGGCAAGAGACGCTCACTGTTTCCGCCGGTTACCTGCTCGCCCCGCGCGCCCTGGCCGTTGGTCGCGGCGGGCACCCGGCTCGCCCCGCTGAACAGCAGGGTGCACCCGCCGCGGGTACCGGTTTTTCCGATGCCGGGGCCGAACGCGGCTCCGCTATGCTGGGGAACTGCCGTGTGCCCGCGGGGTCCACGGACCATTACCCAAACACCGGACTGCCCGACATGAACCTTTCCCGTTCGTTCCTTGCCGCCTCGCTGGTCGCCGTGGCCGGCTTTTCGACCCTTCCCGTGTCCTCCGCGCATGCCGCGGACCTGGGCGGCAACGCCGTCGCGGGGGTGTGCATGCTCTCGCGCGAGGCGGTCTTCGCGCAGTCCAAGGTAGGCCAGGCGGCGAGCCAGCGGCTGGGGCAATTGGCGGAGCAGGCGCGGACCCAGCTGGAAAACCAGCGCAAGCCGCTCGATACCGACCTTAAGAGCTTCCAGCAGAAGGCCCAGTCGCTGAGCGATGCGGACCGCAAGCAGCAGGGCGAGGCGCTGCAGCAGCGCGTGCAGACGTTCCGCGGCCAGGCAGGCGAACTCGACCAGCGCATCCAGCTGACCCGCTCCAAGGCCATGCAGCGCATCGGCCAGGAGGCCGAACCGATCGTCGCCGACGTCTACAAGAGCCACAACTGCGGACTGCTGCTGGATCGTGACTCGGTGCTGGGCGGCAACATGACCAACGACCTGACCCCGGGCGTGGTGCAGGGCCTGGATCGCAAGATCACCACGATCAGCTTCAACCTGGAGCCGCTGCCCGCCAACGCGGGCAAGTAAGCGCCCAGATGCGACCGCAGGGCTCGTCCGGTCGGACGGGCCCGCGGTAGTAAGTTCATTTTTTGTACGCGGCGGTCAGGACTTCTTGCCGCCGCCGTCCTGCTTGTTCACCGTTGCCCAGGCGATGCGCTCGGCAGTCTCCTTGGACTTGCCTTCCTTCTTTTCGCTCTGCTCGATGTGGTGCGCTTCGCGCTTCTGCTTGTCGGTGTAGGAGGACTTGTCGCCCTTGGACATGGCATGGCTCCCGTGGCTGGCTGGGCTTCGACGCTAGCGGTTGCGCGGTTAACGCGAGGTCGCCAGTCGACCACGGTCACGTAAAGACAGGGGCGCATCGCACACCGGTACTGCCCCACCTGTGCCTGGTAGAAACCGACCAGTGACTCCTACCGTTTGCCGGTGTGGGAAAGCCTGGAATGGCCAAGCCCCGGCGCCGGTCGCGGTCGGTGGGGTGTGCACGCGGTGTTAAAGTGTTTCGCTCCCCTCCCGATGGCAGAGCGAGCGACGCGATGACGAACCAGGCCCCCTACCCGATCGGCACGCCCGGTGTTCCCTGGGGACCGGCGGAAGTGGCCGCGTGGTTGTCGCGCCAGGCCCGCCAGCGCAGCTACGAGGCCGATGTGCTGGCCGTGATTGATCGCCTGCGTTCGCGGCTGGACGTCGAACAGTACGGCAGCCTGGACTATCCGCCCGACAGCTACCCGTTGTTCGCGATCCGCAACCGCAACTGGCGCGACGATCTTCCCTGCGTGCTGGTGACCGGCGGCGTGCACGGCTACGAAACCAGCGGCGTGCACGGTGCGTTGCGCTTCGCGGAGCAGCACGCCGCCAGTTACGAGGGCAAGGTCAACCTGCTCATCGCGCCATGCATCAGCCCGTGGGCCTACGAGCGGATCCATCGCTGGAACGCGCACGCGATCGACCCGAACCGTTCTTTCCGCGAGGACAGCCCGGCGCAGGAATCGGCGGCGCTTCTACGCCTGGTGGCGCCACTGCGCGATCGCGTGCGGGTACACGTGGACCTGCACGAGACCACCGATACGGACGAGTCGGAGTTCCGCCCCGCGCTCGCCGCGCGCGACGGCGAAGCCTTCGAGCCCGGCGAGATCCCCGATGGCTTCTACCTGGTCGACGACAGCGTGAACCCGCAGCCGGCGTTCCAGCAGGCGGTGATCGCGGCCGTGGCCAAGGTGACGCACATCGCGCCGGCCGACGCGAACGGCGAGATCATCGGTTCGCCCGTGGTAGCGCCGGGGGTCATCCGCTACCCGCTCAGGCAGCTGGGGTTGTGCGCCGGCATCACCGATGCGCCGTACAAGACCACCACCGAGGTCTATCCGGACAGCCCGAAGGCGACCGCGGAGCAGTGCAACGAGGCCCAGGTAGCCGCCGTCCGCGCGGCGATCGAGTTCGCGCTCGCGCACGCGTAAACGCGATCGCGCTGGAGATGAAAGATCCGACCGTGCCGTCCGTCTTCGCCAAGCTCAACCTGAAAGGCCAGGCCGCGATCCTGGTCGTCGACGCGCCGGCCAGTTTCGAGCCGGAGTTGCAGGCGCTCGAAGGCGTCAGCGTGCTGCGCGACCCGGCCGGCACGGCAAGCGTGGCGTTCGCGCTGGCCTTCCTGACGACACAGCGCGAGCTGGACGCGATGTCGAGGGTGCTGGCGGCCAAGGCCGAGGGCGATGCCGTGCTGTGGTTCGCCTATCCGAAAGCGGCATCCCGGCGTTACCAGTGCGAGTTCAATCGCGACAGCGGATGGGACGTCATCCGCTCCCTGGGCTTCGACAGCGTGCGCCAGGTCGCCATCGATCAGGACTGGTCCGCGTTGCGCTTTCGCCGCACCGCATACATCGGACGCTGACGCGCCAGCGCGCGCCAACTCCAGGTTGCACCTCCCATCCGTTCGCGACGAGCGTAGGCGCAAAGCGCCGGAGTCGAAGCGACCACGTGCGGGAGAGCATCGCCCGCTAGAGCGCGGCGGCGATCCGCCCCACCTCGGCAAGCACCGCACCGCGCTGGCGCGCGTCGATGGCGGGCGCGGCGTAATAGGCGGTGACCAGCAGCGGCGGGCGATCCGGCGGAAACAGGATGGCGATGTCGTTGGTTTCGCCCTGCGCGCCGCTGCCGGTCTTGTCGCCTGCGCTCCAGCCGGCGGGCAGGCCGGCACGCAGCTTGTCGGTGCCGGTCAGGCAGCCGCGCATCCAGCCGAGCAGCCGCGCCCGGGACGCGGCGCCCAGCGCCTCGCCCAGCAGGAGGTGCCGCAGGGTGTCGAGCATCGCGCGCGGCGTGCTGGTGTCGCGCAGGTCGCCGGGACGGGTGACGTTGAGTTCCGGCTCGGTGCGGTCCAGCCGGGTCACGGTGTCGCCCAGTCCGCGCACGAAGGCGGTGACCGCCTGCGGCCCGCCGAGCGCGTCGAGCAGCAGGTTGGCGGCCGTGTTGTCGCTGAGGGTGAGCGTCGCCGCGCACAGCGCCTCGACCGTCATGCCCGGAGCGCCGATATGCAGCCGGGTGACCGGCGCATAGTCGAGCAATACGTTCGGACCGAACACGATGCGCCGGTCCAGCCGCTCATCGCCGCGGTCGACCCGCGCGAGGACCGCAGCCACGGCCAGCACCTTGAAAGTGCTGCACATCAGGAACCGCTCGTCGCCGCGGCAGTCCACGCGCCGGCCGCTGCCCGTGTCGAGGATGGCCACGCCCAGGCGCCCACCGTGGTTCCTTTGCAGCGCGGCGAGCCGGGCGGCCGCGTCGGGCGCGGCGGCTGCGTCCGGCCGCGCCTGGGCCAGTGCGGCCGGGAGCAGGGCGCCCAGCAGGCTCCCCTTGATGAAGTCGCGGCGTTTCATGTGGGTCGCCTTCGGCAGGAACGAAGACGCGATCCTGGGGGATCGTTGAGCCTGTCAGCGGCCAGGGCGCGGGCAATTGACGGGCATCGGGCGCCGGGGTCTCGTCGCCCGGCAGCGATGCGCCGGCGCTCAGCGGCGCACGTAATCGTCCGCGGGCCGCTCACCCTTCTGGCGCTGGTTGTCCTCGCCGGTGTCGTTCGTGGCATCGCCGCTGGCGGTCGTGTCCGCCGGGCGTTTGGGGATCGCCTTGCCGGGATCGGCGCCGGCACGCTGCTTGCGGTCCGCCTCGTCGCCCTTGCCGGGATTGGACGTGTTCATGCGCTGCTCCCATCGATGATTTGCAGCCATTCTCGGCCCACGCGCGAAAGTGCGCGTGAGCGCGGCGTCGAGCTGCGGCGGCGGGCGGCCTGCGCAAGAACCGGAGTGCCCGGTGGCAGCGCACGACCTAGCCTTGCGCGATCCCACTCCGTTGGAGTTCGTCATGGCCTTCCGTATCCGCGGGCTTTCGCCCGAACCCTTCCGCCACCTGTTCGGCCTGGACGAAGCGGCGCTGGCCGCCGCCGGCGCACGCCGTTACGTGGTCGATCACGCGCCCGGCTTCCCCGACCGCATCGAGCTGCGCGACCTCGAGCCCGGCGAGACGGCGTTGCTGCTGAACTACACCCACCAACCTGCCGACACGCCGTTCCGCGCCAGCCATGCCATCTTCGTGCGCGAGGGTGCCGACGCCGCCTACGACGCCGTCGACCACATCCCGGACGTCATCCGCATCCGGCCGATTTCGCTGCGCGCGTTCGACGCCAGCCACATGATGGTCGAGGCCGAACTGGTCGACGGCTCCGACATGGACGCGGCGATCAGGCGCCTGTTCGCCCGGCCGAGCGTGGACTACCTGCACGCGCACTACGCCACGCGGGGCTGCTACGCAGCGCGCATCGACCGCGCCTGAGGGGGCGCTGACGGCGTCGACGGATGAGCCGGGTGCCCGCCTGCCATGGAAATCGCTACATTGGCCGCGCACATCTTCCGGAGACGTCCGTGATCATCGAACAGGTCGAAACCGATGCCGGGATCGCCAGTACCTTCGACGTGATGGTGCAGCTCAGGCCATCGCTCGAACGCGCCGCGTATGTTCGGCGGATACGCGAGCTGATGCAGTCCGACGGATTCCGCCTGGCCTGTCTGGTGGACGAGGGAGAGGTCCGCGCGGTGGCCGGATACCGCATCATGCACATGCTCTACTGCGGCCGCCTGCTGTACGTGGACGACTTCGTCACCGACGCGCGCGTGCGCTCGCGCGGCTACGGCGCGCGGCTGCTGGACTGGCTCAAGGAAACCGGTCGCGCACAAGGTTGCAGCGAGTTGCAACTGATCTCCCGGGTGGTGCGTGAGCAGGCGCACCGGTTCTACTTCCGCGAGGGACTGGGCATCGAGTGCTTCCAGTTCCGCACCTCCCTGTTGCCGTCGCCTGCCTGAACGTCTGCGCGATCGGCGCCTGCCGTGAGCAGGAGGTCACACTTCACCGCCTTGTCCGCATGATTTTCATGCTGGCGTGATGTGGCGCGAGCCCACCATGGGCACGCCGAGGCGGAGGAGCGGATGCATGGCATACCTCGTCGGGGACATCGTGGTGGTGGGTTCGTGGATCGTGCCCGCCGACGGGCCGGGCTTTGTCGGCCAGTTCGCCCTGTTGCGGGCCCAGCCCGGCCTGCCGTTGATCCGTACCGACACCGTGCGGAACGGCGCCCCGTACGCGGACCTGTTCGAGGCGGCCGAAGCCGGTTGCCAGGCAGGCATCGCGGCGGCCAAGCGCAAGCAGGGCGATACCGCGTTGATCCCGCGTCCTTTCCCGCCCGGCCCGTTGCAGGTCTAGTTGCGGCTGCGGCCGTGCCTGCTTGCGTTGGCGATGGCCGCCCGCAAGATGGAACCATTCCACCCACGAGGAGCTTTCCATGCAGCACACCCACCATGAGCGCACCTTCGAGGACAGCGGCAAGCATTTCGTGGCGATCCTCAACGAGCAGGCCGACGGCCTGCTGAGCGTCACCGTGCGTCTCCCGGACGGCACCATGCGCGTGGTGCCCGGCGAACACTTCCGCGACGAGGACCAGGCGATGGCGGCGGCCAGTTCGTTCGCGCACGAACTGGTGGGGTCCTGCTGAGGGCGCACGCACGCCATCAACCGCGCCTGGCCGGCGTCCTCGGCCTCGCGCTGGGCGGCCTGTGGGCCTCGCCCAACACGTTGCTCGGACTGCTTGCCGGCGGTATCGGCCTGATGGTGGGCGCGCGCGTGCGATGGCGCCCACGCGAACGCGCGCTGGTGTTCGAGCGGATGCCGTGGACGTCCGGCGGCGCGCTGACCCTGGGCAACGTCATCCTGCACACGGGCGACAGCCTGGACGTGGCCTGCCCGACCTACGCGCATCGCGCCGGGCACGCGGTCGAACCGCGCGTATCGCTGGCCGACCACGAGCGCGCGCACGTGTACCAGTACATGGTGCTGGGCCCGCTGTTCCTGCCGCTGTACCTGCTGTGCGGGGGCGTCAGCGTGCACAATCGGTTCGAGCGGGCGGCCGATCGCTATGCCCGCTGGGGCACGGGTTGGTGGCCGTTTGCGCGCAGGCCCGGGAACGCGACCGAAGGACGCCGACGATGAGCGACAAGCTCGACCTGGAGGACCTGGCCCACCTCGCCCGCGTGGCCGAAGGGCAGGGCGCCACCGTGCCGGAACCGGCCGTGGCGCGGCTCACGCTGGCCGGGCTGGTGCGCCGGCCCGAGCACGTTTGCGAAGGCGCACCGATACTGGAATTGACGCCGGCGGGTCTCGCGCGGGTGCGTTCGAGCGACCAATGACCGGCGTGCGCATCCGCGAGGCGCGCCCCGGGGAATTCGATGCGCTTGGGCGCCTGCTGGTGGACGTGTACGCGCGGCTTGAGGGTTTTCCCGGTCCCGACGAACAGCCGCGCTACTACGCCCTGCTGGCGAACATCGGCGAATTCACCCGCAAGCCACGGGCGCAGTTGCTGGTGGCGCTGGACGCCGACGACCGGCTGCTCGGCGGCGTGGTCTATTTCGGCGACATGGCGCACTACGGCTCGGGCGGCAGCGCCGGCACGCTCCTCGACGCCTCGGGCATCCGCCTGCTGGGCGTGGCGCCGGCGGCGCGTGGCCTGGGCGTGGGGCGGGCGCTGACCGAGGCCTGCATCCAGCGCGCACGCGAGCGCGGCCATGCACGCGTGGTGTTGCATACCACCCGCGCCATGCAGGTCGCCTGGGGCATGTACGAGCGGCTGGGCTTCGAGCGAGCGCCGGAACTGGATTTCATGCAGGGCGAGTTGCCGGTGTTTGGCTTCAGCCTCGTGTTGCGGTGACGCCCATCCCCCTGCGGCCCATCGTCGCGAGAGTCCTCAGCGCGCCGTGGGAGGAGCGCCCTGGGGCGGCGCGCCACCGAGCATGTCGCGGATGCGCGCGGCCAGCGCATCCATGGCGAACGGCTTGACCATCACCTGCATGCCGGGCTGCAGGGAGCCGAGCGCGGTGTGTTCGGCATAGCCGGTGATGAACAGCACGCGCAACGTGGGGCGCGACGCCCTTGCCGTGTCGGCCAGCTGCCGCCCGCCGATACCGCCGGGCAGACCGATATCCGTGACCAGCAGGTCCACGCGCGCCTGCGACTGCAACACCCGCAACGCCGAGGCCGCGTCGCCCGCTTCGATCGCGGTGTAGCCGAGCTCGCGCAGCACCTCGCCCACCAGCATGCGAACCGTCGGCTCATCGTCGACCACCAGTACGGCCTCGTTGGCGCCGGCCTGGGGCGTGCTCGCCAGGTCGGTGATGCCGGCGTCGGTCGCGGGCTGGCCCTTGTGGCGGGGCAGGTAGATCGTCACCACGCTGCCGCGCCCGGGCGTGGACTCGATGCGCACCTGGCCGCCGCTCTGGCGCGCGAAGCCGTACACCATAGACAGCCCCAGTCCGGTGCCCTGGCCCTGCGGCTTGGTGGTGTAGAACGGGTCGAAGGCGCGCGCGATCACCTCCGGCGGCATGCCTGTTCCGGTATCGGTCACGCGCAGCGCGACGTACGCGCCCGGCACCATGTCCAGCCCCTTGGCGGCCGCGGCGTCTAGGCGCGTGTTGCCGGTATCGATGACCAGGCGCCCGCCGCCGGGCATGGCATCGCGGGCATTGATGCACAGGTTGAGCAGCGCGTTTTCCAGCTGGTTGGGATCGCACAGCGTGGTCCACAGGTCCTCCGCGCGTTCGACCTCCAGGCTGATGTGCGGACCGATGGTGCGCCGGAGCAACTCGACCATGCCGTGCACGAGGGCGTTGAGGTCGGTCGGGCGCGGATCGAGCGTCTGGCGCCGGGAGAACGCCAGCAGGCGGTGGGTCAGCGCCGACGCGCGGTCCGCGGCGCCGCGGGCGGCGGCGATGTAGCGGTCCAGGTCGTTGTAGCGCCCCTGCGCCGTGCGCCGGTGCAGCAGATCGAGGCTGCCGACGATGCCGGTCAGCAGGTTGTTGAAATCGTGCGCCAGGCCACCGGTGAGCTGGCCGACCGCTTCCATCTTCTGCGCCTGGCGCAGCGCCTCTTCGATCTGCATGCGGTCGACCGCCTCGGCATGCAGTGCTTCCACGGCCTGACGCAGTTCGGCGGTGCGCGCGTCGACCTGGGCTTCCAGGGTTTCGTTGAGGTGGCGCAGCGCGCTCTCGCTCTCGCGCAGCTGTTCCTCGGCCATCCAGCGTTCGGTGATGTCCTGGCCGATCTTCAGGTAGCCGCGCAGTTCGCCGCCCGGCCCGCGCAGCGCCATCATGTGGCCCTCGATGAACACCCGCGAGCCGTCGCGCCGCAGATGCCAGCGCACGTCCGGCGCCACACCGTGCTCGCGCGCGGTCGCCATTTCCCTGACGGGGCGGCCCGAGGCGCGATCCTCGGGAGTGAAGATGAAGGTTGCGGGCCGTCCGATGACTTCCTCGGCGGACCAGCCGAACACCGCGGTCGCGCCGGGTAGCCAGCGCGTGATGATGCCTTCCGGATCCGTCGCGAGGATGGCGTAATCGCGGGCGCTCTCCACGATCAGGCGCAGCTGCTCCTCGCTCTCGCGCAGGGCCTCCTGTGCGTCGCGACGGTCGCTGACATCCAGCACCACGCCCAGCGTCACCTCGCCGACCCTGCGCGCGGCAAAACGACCCCACCACCGCGAACCGTCCTTGCGCAGGTACTGCTTCTCGTAGGGAGTGCATTCCCCGGTGGCCTTAAGCTGCTCGATGGCGCGGAGCGAGACCGCGTGGAAGTCCTGCGGCGTCAGCGCCTGCCAGGACAGGCCGATCGCTTCCTCGCGGCTGAATCCGGTCATCGCCAGGAAACCGTCGTTCACTTCGGCAAGGGTCAGCTCCGCTCCCCAGATCATCACCCCGAGCGTATTCATGGCGAACAGGCCGTGGAACCGTTCCCGGCTCCGGCTCAGGGCGGCCTGGCTGGCCGCCAGCGCGGCATTGCTTCGGCGCAGGTCGGCATTGAGGGCCTCCGCATCGGCCAGCCTTTCGCGGCCCCGCTCCATCGCTCGTTGGTGATCCTGGGCGGCGGTGGCTGCGTCGTCATGCGCCTGCCGGGTCGCCTGGCGCGCGACATCGGCCTCGCCCAGCGCTGCGTCGACATCCACGCCGGCACGCTCGAGCGCCGCACGCAAGCGCGCGTTCTCCTGTTCGAGGCGGGCCTCCCGTTGGGGGCGGCCGTGCTCGTCGGTGGCATCGCGGTGAGGGGACATGGCTCGGAGGCGGTCCCAGGGCGTGTCGGGCGTCGCTCACGCGGACACGGGAATGCGCAAGCGACCCCAGCGTCTGACTGCGCGGGGCAAAGGAACGTGTAGGTTCCGTCGGCAGTGGTGGCGCGCGTCAGTTCGATGCAGGCGCCGACGACCGATCGCGCGCGGCAGCTTCACCCGGACGAACGTAGGCTGGCGGTGCCAGGCGAGCGGTGGTACGTGCGCCGGCATGTCTTTCCGGCAAGGAGTCAGCCCCGGTGGATGCCGATCACATCATCCAGTCCGACGCGAGGACCGAGCGGGCCCGTTACGACGGTTTCCGTGCGTTCCTGCTCGGCCGCGATCCGACCCGGCGCCTGGCCGATGCCTTTGCCCGGCAGATCGTGGCGCGCGGTGAACACGCACGTTACGGGTACGCGCAGGAGGCCGGCGAGAAGGTCATCGCGCAGGACTTCTATTACTGGGTTTGCGGACCCTGAGAGTTGACGAGGGCGGTTCCGTCCGGGATCAGCGGTGGCCGCGTGCCAATTGGGCCGCACGGCGCTGCTCGGCGCGTCGGCGGTCCTGCGCCGCGAGCAGTTGCTGCCGACGGGTGGGCGGGAGCGCGGGTGCCTGATCGGCGATCAGGCCCAGCTGGCGGCCGATACGCAGCGCCAGCTGGCGCCACCGGTTGGTGGGCCACAGGGATGGATGGGGAAGCTGTGCATGCGTGCTCATATGCGCATCCTGAACCGTCGAACCGGGCCTTGGCGGCGCTGTGATCGCTGCCTGGAATGCTGAATGTGCACCGAACCTTGTTAGATGCCTGTAATGCGAAGGCTACGGCCGTGGCGATGAGCCCGCTGGCGCGCTTCGACGCTGCCCTTACGGCCGTCGGACCAGACTTTCCGGTACGCACAGCCAAGGGAAAAAGCCATGAGCAACCAACGCGACGATCGCGGCCGCGAACCGATGGGCGGCCCGATGGATGCCGGGGCCGGGGGCAAGACCGCCGGCTCGAACACGCAGAGCCAGGGGGGCATCAGCCACAAGGTCGCCCAGGCGGCGCGCGAGGACTTCGATGCCGCCGCCGGACTGCCCGGCGGCCTGCCGCGCGTGGATCCGCCGGGCCTTTCGGTGGACGAGGGCGGTCCGGCGCGCAAGGGCAGCGTCGAGCAGGGCTTCAGCGGCGACGACGGCGGGCATGTCTCCAGCGACAGCACCGGCGTGCCGGCTTCGCGCAACCCCGGGGCTGCCGCCGACCTGGGCGCGCAGCAGGACACCCGTGTGCACGGCGCACCGCGTGATCCGGCCGAACGGACCACCGGCGCGGATTCGCCCAACCGCGGCGGCACCGCCGGCTCACCGGGCGGCCCGGCGCGCATGGCGCCGTCCCGCATGCCTGGGCAGGAAAACGACGAGGGCGTGATCCAGGGCGGCCAGAGTGGCAACGACGCGCAACGCGACCCGCAGATCTGAGCCCGGCACTTTT
Organism: Frateuria edaphi; assembly: GCF_021117405.1. Classification (NCBI taxonomy): domain Bacteria; kingdom Pseudomonadati; phylum Pseudomonadota; class Gammaproteobacteria; order Lysobacterales; family Rhodanobacteraceae; genus Frateuria; species Frateuria edaphi. The sequence continues at coordinate 3,018,320 of NZ_CP088251.1, read as the reverse complement.
CTCCTCCCCTTCGAGGGAAAGGGGGTATGAGGTTTCGCGCCAGCCGGACCGACGTTCAAGTCGTCAAGGCGCATGCATGTCTTGCACGACAATGAACGAAACACATCCGCCTACAAGCAGTGGCGTACGCCTGGCCGTCCGAGTCAGGCAACGTCAAGGTAGCGCGCGACCGGCAGTGCTACGGTCCGAGCTTCTGGGCCGACACGGTGGGTGGCTGTCCGAAGGGCAGGCATCCGCCAAGGGCTCGCTCACGAAGGAGAAGGCGCACATGGTCAATTCGACATTCCGGTGGGCCGCGGGATCGCTGGTCGTCACCGCGATCGCGCTCGGCGGTTGCACGAACTACGTGAAGAAGGCCGATTACGATGCCGCGATCGCCGAACTGCGCGCCAACGATCAGAAGCAGCAGCAGCAGCTCGATTCGCTGACCCAGGAAATGCAGCAGCGCTTCGCCAAGTACGACGCCCAGATTTCGCAGATGGCCGGCCGCGTGAGACTGGATACCGCGGCGCACTTCGCCTTCAACGATGCCACCCTGCGTGACGAGGACAAGCCGCTGCTGGACGACTTTGCCAAGGTCGTCAGCCAGCACTATCCCGATGCCGTGATCACGGTGGAGGGTTTCGCCGACCCGGCCGGCTCGTCCAGCTACAACCGTCGCCTCGGCGAGCGCCGGGCCCAAGCGGTGCGCGACTACCTGGCGCAGAACGGGCTGTCCGCCGATCACCTGCGTGCGGTCAGCTACGGCGAGGCGAGCGATCGCCAGGTCGAGCGCGGCAAGACGCGCGAGGAAGGCGCCTCCAACCGTCGCGTGACGCTGGTGGTGGATTTTGCCGGGCAGTCGAGCGGCGACCAGTCGATGTCCTCCGGCACGACCGGCTGATCAGCCGGACCGGCGCTCGGGCCGAGCGTTGGGTCACACGTGTCTTTCAGCGAATGGTGGGCTCCGGCCCCCCATTCGCTCATTCGGCGGGTGCCGGGGGGGAAGCAGCGCCTTCGACGCCGGCTGTTGCGAGTCCGACTCAGGAAGCTCCTGCCGTGGACGCATGAATTCCGGGGCTGGCGAGGCCAGGCACCGCGATCCGCTCGATCTACCCCATCGCGTACAGGTACGGCCGGGCCCTCCCCGGATGGTCGCCGTGAGCGACGGATTTCAGCAGCCCGCCGGCCATGTCCCGCGAACCGCGCGGCGGAACGGAACGTGCCATGGTGTCATTCGGACAGGCGCTCGCCATTCGGCGGTCACGATCCTTATGACGGACGTATAGACGTCCATTCATACGCCGATCTATCCGGCCGCGGGCGGATCGCGGCATTGAGCGAGTCTGCTCTGGCTTGGGAAGTGGCCCGCATGCGGACGCTGGCCTGGGTGGTTGCCGGCGAGACAGAAGGATGGCGGTGTTTGTACATGCGCCGGGCGACCAGCGTGAACGGAAGGCTGTCGAGGAGCCCGTTGACCCGAGGCTAAGGGCTTCTTTATGGCCCGATCGCTAGGGTGGAAAGGGTCCGCCGGATGAGCGGACTTTCCTTCCAGACGACAGGAGAAACGCATGAGTGATGACAAGCGCGGTTTCGCATCGATGGACGAAGAAAAGCAGCGTTCCATTGCCAGCAAGGGTGGCAGGGCCGGTGGCGGCGATCACGCCACGCACGAGGAGCACGTGCGCGCTGGCCAGCAGAGCAGCGGCGGCTCGCACGAACAACACGTCAAGGCGGGCCAGCAGAGCCACAAGAACGACTGACCCCATCAGTCCATGTAAATGCGAAGGGCGGCCATCGGGCCGCCCTTCGCTTGTCCGGCGTTTGCCCGTCTATGATCGGCCCGCCGCGATGTGCGGCATCTGGGAGGACATCCGATGAAGCGATTCCACGTGGCGCTGGTGCTGGGCGGCCTGCTGCTGGCCGGTTGTTCGTCGCACGACCAGGCAGCCGACACGTCCGCCGGCGCGCCAACCGCCGCTGCCCCCGCAGCAGCCGACCAGCCGCTGGACCTGTGCAGCTTGATGCCGGTGGCCGACGTGGCAGGCATCCTGCAGGCCAATGGCGCCGACACCGTCACCGAGCAGACGCCCGGCGCCGGCGGCATGTGTTCGTACCTGCACCAGCCGAAGCCGGGCGACTACCGCACCAAGCTGCTGATCGATTTCACCCGCATGGCATCGCCTGACCAGGCGAAACAGGCACTGGCCGCGCATCGCCAGGACTTCACCGATCGCGGCATGGCTGTCACCCCGGTGCCGGGGCTTGGCGACGAGGCCTTCCTTTCCGACGCCGAAGGTGCCGCCGGGCTCAAGCTGCGCGTGGGCGCCTACCAGGGGCAAATCAACCTGCGCGTGGACGAGCGCGACCCCGCATCGTTGCACCCCGCGGTGCTGGCGCTGGGCAAGCAGGTGGTGGCGCGCCTGCACTGAGGCTGCATCGGATGCCGGGGCCGGCCATAATCGGCCGCCCCCACCTCGCCGGAAAACGTCCATGAAGTTCCTGATGATGGTGTACGTCGACGACGCCCTGCTGCAGGCCTTGCCCGAGGGCGAGTTCGATTCGCTCATGCGCGGCTGCCTGGCGCATGCCGACGAATTGCGCGCCGATGGCTGCGTGCTCGATTCGCAGCAGTTGGAGCCTCCCTCGAGCGCCCGCTCGTTCCGCGTGCGCCAGCAACGCACCACCGTGTTCGACGGGCCGTTCGCCGAAACCAAGGAATACCTGGCCGGCTTCAACCTGATCGAGGCCGAGGACCTGGATGACGCGATGCGTATCGCACAGGCCTTCCCGTGGGCGCGCATCGGCGCGATCGAGGTACGCCCGGTGCGCGACATGGACGCGGTGCGCGAGCGCGTGGGCGCATGAAACGATCGCCTGAAATGGCCACCTAAAAAAAGGCCGCGCCCTGCACTGGGCGCGGCCTGAAGAACCGAGCCACTGCCAAGCAGATCGGACGCCGGCGGCGGAGGGACCGCGACGGCCGGGCCACGATAGGCGGTCGCTGTCTCAGGAATTCGGACGCGGTTTGCCCGGCCCGGATCATCCGCCGTTGGCGTGTGCTTCACCCTCCCCGAACCTTTGCCGGAGCGGCAGTGTGCCTGCCTGGCGCCTGCACGTTTTCCGCTCGGCCGCCTCACACCCCCTAGACGGGTGTGGCGCGCACGATGCAAGCACTCTCAACGGCAAGGAGTAATTCAATGCTGGTTACCATCCTGGTCATCCTGGTGATCCTCGCGCTGCTCGGCCTGCCGACCTGGGGTTACTCGCGCTCCTGGGGCTACGGCCCCAGCGGTGGCCTGGGCCTGATCATCGTGATCGTGATCGTGCTTTGGCTGCTGGGCGTCTTCCACTGACGTCCTGAGGTGGCCGCCATCCGGGGCGGCCACGTGCGTGCCGTGCGTGGGAGAATGGGCAGCTCCCACCACGGTGCACACCCATGCTGGAACTGATCGGATTCGACGGCGACGACACCCTCTGGCACAGCGAGGGCTACTACCAGGCAGCCGGCGCCGAATTCCAGGCCATCCTCGCCCGCTACATCGACATCACCGACAGCCAGGTGCAGGTGAGCATGCTGGCCACCGAGCGGGGCAACCTCAAGCTGTTCGGCTACGGTGCCAAGGGCATGACGCTCTCGATGGTGGAAACCGCCATCGCCCTCACCGGGGCGCGCATCGAAGCGCGCGACATCCACCGCATCGTGCAGCTGGGCAAGGCGGTGCTCGAGCATCCGGTGGAACTGCTGCCCGGCATCCGCGAGGCGGTCGAAGCGGTGGCCGCGCGGCACGCGATCGTGCTGATCACCAAGGGCGACCTGTTCCACCAGGAAAAGAAGGTCGCCGAATCAGGCTTGTCGGACCTGTTCCGGCGCATCGAGATCGTTTCGGAAAAGAACGAGCGCACCTACCGTCGCGTGCTGGGCGAATTCGACCTGGCGCCGGCGCAGTTCGCGATGGTCGGCAATTCGCTGCGCTCGGACATCGAGCCGGTGCTGGCACTGGGCGGCTGGGGCGTGCACATGCCCTACCACGTGACCTGGGCGCACGAGCTGGAGACGGGCCTGAGCGGCGAGGAAGAGCGCTTCGTCACGGTGGAGGACACCGCCGGCATTCCCGCCGCGGTGGCGCGGCTCGCCGAGCGCGCGGCCGCCTCGCTGACGGCCTCCTGAGTCGGCCGCGATGGCTGGCTCGCCGCCGCGCGTGGTGCTGGACACCAACGTCTGCCTGGACCTGTTCGTGTTCGCCGATCCGCGTTGCGCGGGCCTGGCCGCGGCGCTGCAAGGCGGTGCCATCGAAGCGGTGACGGTGGCGGCCTGCGAAGACGAATGGCGGATGGTGCTGGGCTATCCGCAGTTGGCGCTGGAGGAGGCCGTACGGGCTCATGCGAGCGCCGCCTTCGACGCGCTGGTGCGGCGGCTGCCCGAAGTCCGGATGGCCACGGTGCGGTTGCCGCGTTGCGCCGACCCGGACGACCAGAAATTCCTCGAGCTGGCGGCATGCGCCGGCGCGCGCTGGCTGCTCAGCCGTGATCGTGCGCTGCTGGCATGGAACCGCCGCTGCCTGCGCGAGCATGGCTTTGCCATCGTGACGCCGCAGGCGTGGCGGGCGTCGTATCCGGAGGCCCCAGCGTCCGCCGTATAGCGCGCGGACGCGCCTGTTCAGGGGCTGTCCGCGAAACCCGTGTAGTTTTCGGGGAACACCGGCGTGCCGTCTTCTTCCAGTGCCAGCATGGCGGCGAGCGCATCGGCCGCCGCCTGCTCGGCCTTGGCCTGTTCACGGAAACTGCGGTTTTCGCAGATGGCGTAGTACACCGGAAAGCCGTGCTTGTCCGTGGGCGACACGGCCAGCCAGGCGGTGTAGCGCGAGCCTTCGGCGCTGGCGCCGGAGCGGACTAAATAGCGGTCGAAGTGGCGTTCTGCCATGGCGGTCACTGGAAGCGGAGCGGCAGTATATCCCGCGGCCCGCCAGCCTTCGGCGCGCATCGAGCGAGGAGAGGAGCATGCTGACATCCCAGACCGTCCAGTGCCCGTACTGCGGCGAGCCGATCGAACTCGTGCTCGACGCCTCGGCCGGCGACCAGCACTACATCGAGGACTGCCAGGTGTGCTGCCGGCCAATCAGCGTGCACGTCAGCGCGGACGACGACGGCGAACCCCGCGCGACGGTATCGGGCGAGAACGAGGCCTGATCCGGTCACCGCAGGCACGCGGTCGAACCTTCAACCCTCCGGCAAGAGGAGCCCGGCCAGCGCGGCGCGGGTGTCCTCGTCGCTGGCGGGCGTCACCGGCCGCGTCAGCTCCCACAGCATGTGGGCGCGAAAGCCCAGCGCCAGCGCATCCTGCACCGTCCACAGCACGCACACGTCGCGCGCCAGTCCGCACACATGCACCTCGGTCACGCCGCGCTCGCGCAGCCAGCCGGCCAGTCCCGTCGGCGGGCGCGCGCCGCCGGGGCCATGGTTCTCGCGGAAGGCGCTGTAGGAGTCGACCCCGGCGTCGGTGCCCTTGCGCACGACGAGATCCAGTGGCGTCCAGTCGATCGCCGGGTGCAGCGCGGCGCCGGCCGTGCCCGCCACACAGTGCGTCGGCCACAGCGTCTGCGGCTGGCCGTGCAACGTGATCTGCGCGAACGGCGCCCGACCCGGATGGTTGGCGGCAAAGGAAACATGCTCGCGCGGGTGCCAATCTTGCGTGGCGACGACATGGCGGTAGCGGCGGGCGCGAAGCAGGGCATCGACGCCCGGCACGATCGCGTCGCCCTCGTGGCAGGCCAGCGGGCCGCCGGGCATGAAGTCCGGCTGGACGTCGACGAGGATCAGCGCAGTGTCGTGCGGGCAAGTCGGTTGCGTCATCGGGGCAGTGTAGTGGGTCGCCCCCATGCGGCGGCGCGAAAGCACCCTGCATAATGCCGCTTCACCAACGGCGGACGGCGATGCACTACGACCAATCCTGGATGGGCTATGGCTGGACCGGCGGCCTGCAGGCGGGCCTGATCGCTACGGTGGCCGGCGCACTGCTTTTCCTGCTGTTCCGCTGGCGCACGCGCCAGGCCTGGAGCCATGGCGCGCAGATGGCATGGGCCTATGTGCTCGGCGTCGCGCTCGCCGCAAGCGGCGACCTGGCCGACCTCTTCTATTTCAACTACGCGCGCCTGCAGTCGGTGCAGCTGCTGCGCGTGAAGCTGGCCGAGGTGCACGATCCGGATGGCCTGGGCACGCGCGTGCTGTGCGAATTGGCCGGCGTGGCGATCGGCGTCGGGGTCGCCTGGATGGCCAGCGAATGGGTGATGCGACGCAAGTGACGTAGGGTGGACGTGAGCCCACCGCCTGTCGCAACGTGACAGGGTGGGCTGAAGCCCGCCCGACGCCTTCAACCAGGCTGCGAAGCGAGCCGCCGACGTGCCGGCGCAGCGTCCGGCTCCAGCATCTGCGAGGCCAGCATCCGCGCCTGCAGCCGGATTTCAGGCATCGCGATCGATTCCCAGCGTGCACTGCGCAACAGGCTGCCGATGCCGAACAGGCGCGGCCACGGTGTCCCTTCGCGGCACAGGCGACCATCCGGCGTCGCCTGGCAACCGAGGCCCAGCGGATCGGGAGTGACGTGGCCGTTGGTGACCATCTGCCGGATCAGCGGGTGGACCGTGTTGCGCAGGTCGGTGTCCAGACCCACGGTCTGGATCGCGATGTCTGCGAGTACCGGCGTGCGCGCACCGGCGTGCCATGCATGCAGTTCCACGCGCCCCTCGAACGCCCTGGCGCCGGTAACGCGACCGCTCACCCGTTGCAGCCGCCCTTCGCGTTCGAGCGCCAGTACCTGCCGCTCGACCTGCGGCGGCATGCGGTGGCGCACGCGTTCCCAGGCCCAGCGGGCATGGCGGAGGAACCGTGCGCGTTCCGGCATCGGCAGCGCGTCCCACAATCCGGGCGTGGAGGGACGCAGGCCGTCGATCACCACGCGCCAGTCGTCGCTGGCGGCGATCGCCTCGCGCAACAGGCGAAGCCAGCGACGGACCTCGGGCGCCTCGTGCATGGCATCGAGCAGCGCGCCGCCATCGTCGTCCGGCACCGTCGATACGGGCAGGTGCGCGGCGGGCAGGCGTCCGTGGCGGGAGATGGCGGTGAAGTGCGCATGGGGCCAGCGATCGGCCAGTTCCAGCAGTACGTCCACGGCGGTCAGCCCGAGACCGACCAGTGCGACTTCGCGTGGCGCCGGATCGGACCCGGCCTGTGCCAGCAACGCCCAGGGATCGATGACGTAGCGGCCCTCGGCCACCAGTGCGGCGTCGACGCCCTCGAGCGGTCGCACCGGCAATGCGCCGATGGCCAGCACCGCCGCGTCCGCGCGACTGGCGCGCTCGCCCTGGATCACCGTGACGCCGTCGATCTCGGGCACCAGCGCATCGGCCGCGAACGGCACCACGCGCACATCCACGCCGCGGCTGCGCGACTGCCCGAGCACGTGTGCCACCTCGTCTTCGAGGTAGTCGCCATACAGGCGCCGTGGCAGGAAATCGGTACCGGCCACCTGCGGATCGAGGCGCTGGGCGAAATCCAGGAAGCCGCGCGGCCGGCGCGAGAACATCCCCATCGTGGCCGCACGCACATTGAGCAAGTGGCGCGGCGAGGCCGTCCCGTAGGCGATGCCGCGCCCGGGATGCGTCGCGCCGCCGGTGTACCAGTCCAGGTGCAGCGGCCCACTGGCCCGGTCGACCAGCTCGCTGAGCAGCGCGACGGCCGAAGCACCGCCGCCGATGATGGCGACCCGTCGGAACATGGCGACTCTCCGGTGGCCGGCGGTCAGCCCGGCAGCGGGCCGGCGATGGCCGGCCGCGAGGGGGGCATCCGCTGCCGGGTGGAGGGGGGCGGGGCATAGGCCAGGCCGGCGCCGGGAGCGCCGCCGAACAGGTGAAGGCTCAGCGCGGCCTCGCGACCGGAAAGGTTGCGGCAGCGGTGCAGGCGCGACTGGTCGGCGTCGAACCACAACGCGTCGCCCGGGCCGAGCCAATGGCGCCCGTGTGCCAGCGGATCGCCGCCGTCGTTCTGGCGACGCCAGGCTTCGATTTCCAGCGCGCCGTGCAGGGGAATTTCCAGCCCCCAGCGCGCACCATGATCGTGCAGCGAGGAGACATGGTTTGCCGGCCACGCGATCAGCAGCAACTGGACGTGCTGGGTGCCAGTGCGCAGCGGACGGATGCGTGGTGCGCCGGCGATGCGGGCACGGGCGGCGAGTTCATCCAGGCCGTCGGCGTGGACGCGGACCGCGCTGCCCAGCTCGCGGGCGAGGGCGGCCAGGTCGGGGTGCTCCCCTCGGCAGTGCGTCAGCGCGATATGACGCAGCGCCTTCAAACTTTGCCTGTGGCTTGCCATGCATGGGACCGTACGAAGAACGGCGCCCAGTGGATCATGGGCGCCGTTAAGCAGTCGTAACATCTGGGTGCGCGAAGCTGGGCGGCTTTTTACAGCTTGCGCAGCTCGAAACTCACCGGCACCCGCGCCCAGGCGCGCACCGCATGGCCGTCCACGCTGGCGGGCTGGAAGCGCCAACCCGCGAGCACCTGCTCACGCGCACTGCGATCGAGCAACCTGTAGCCGCTGCTCTGCTCCACGATCACATCGACCGGCTTGCCCTCTTCGTCCACCAGCACGCGCAGCAGCACGGTGCCGTGCATGTGCTGGTGGATCGCCTGCGGCGGGAAGATCAGTGGCGCGCTGCGGTAGGCGAGGCTGGCCTCGACCGGCTCGCCCGGCACGGTGGCCGGCGTCGCGGTGACCGCCGGTGGCGCGATCGTGGGGATGCGGATCGGTGGCGCCGCCACGGTCCCTTCGTCGCTGATGTGCAGCGTGGTGGCGACGGGCGCAGTGATGTGCACCGGCGCGTGCCGCGTCACCGGCGTCACGGCCGGCAGCGGCGGCGTTTCTACCGGCTTTGGCTTGGGCGGGACGAAGCGCGCGCTCAGCGCCGGCGCGTCCAGGCGGGGCAGGGCCAGCGGCGGCAACGGCCGGGTGGCGGCGATGAACACGGTAAGGTTGATGGCCATCGCCGCGCTCAGCGCGGTGATGCGGACCAGGTCGGGATGGGCGTGGGTGCGGGATGAAGCCAGGACTGCGGACGACATGGGCGATCCTCCTGTGCTTGTGGCGCAGGCACGCTGCCTCGTGTAGAGGGACCGGGGCAGAGGGAATCGTGCCGGCGCGGTTCCAGCCTAGGCCCGCCGATCGCCCGGGCGCAAGCATTCCCGGCGCCGTGGTCTTGCCGCACAATCGCCCGGCGCGGCCGCGGGGGCCGAACGGGAGGCAATCATGACCATGTGGAAACAACTGGGCGCGCTGGCGCTGCTGGTGGGCGGACTGGCGCTGGCGCCGGCTCCGGCGCACGCGGGCGAGATCTCCTGCAAGATGACCTTTTCGCTGTCGGGCTGGTCGGTCTTCTACAAGACCGCCAAGGGCAGCGGCACGATCCGCTGCAGCAACGGCCAAACCATGCACGTGAAGCTGAGCGCCAAGGGCGGCGGGCTCACCTTCGGCAAGACCCATATCGACAACGGCATCGGCAAGTTCACCGGCGTCTACGACATCCACGAGGTGCTCGGCCACTACGCCAACGCCGAGGCGCACGCCGGCGCGGTCAAGTCGGCCGGCGCGCAGGCGCTGACCAAGGGCAACGTGGGACTGGCGCTGAGCGGCAAGGGCGAGGGCTGGAACCTTGGCGTGGCGTTCGGGGCGTTCATCATCGAGCAGTAGACCCGGCTCGACGAAAGGGACGTCCAGACGTCCGTCGCAAGAAACAGTACGCGTGGGTATGGTAGGGTGGCCGCCTGGCCTTTCCATCCTGGAGCACTGCCATGCCCGCGCCTTCCGTCGCCAGCCCGCCGCGCTACCGTTTCGGCGATGAACTGGCCAGCACGCTGATCCATGGCATCGGCATCCTGCTCAGCATCGGCGGACTGGCGACACTGGTGGCGTTCGCTGCGCTGCGTGGCGACGCAAGGGCGGTGGTTGCCAGCGCGGTGTTCGGCAGCACGCTGATCCTGCTGTACACCGCCTCGACCCTGTACCACGCAATTCCCGGCGAATTGCCGCGGCGGGTACTGCGCACGCTGGATCACATCGCGATCTTCCTGCTGATCGCCGGTACCTATACGCCCTTTACGCTGATCGTGTTGCCGGGGGCGTGGGGCTGGGGATTGTTCGGCACGATCTGGGCCCTGGCGTTGGCCGGCAGTGCGCTGGAGCTGGGGCTGTTGCGGCGGATCCGGACTCGCTGGCTGGCGGTGTCGATCTATGTGGCGATGGGTTGGGTGGCGCTGGTGGCGTTCGAGCCGTTGCGCACGCATCTGGCGCCGGGTGGGCTGATCCTGCTGATCGCGGGCGGGGCGACCTACACGCTGGGTGTGCCGTTCTATCTGTGCAAGCGGGTGCCGTTCCACCACACGGTGTGGCACGGCTTCGTGCTGGCTGGCAGCGTACTGCATTATCTGGCCGTGCTGCTCTATGTCATTCCCGACTGAGCGCCAGGTTTCAGCTCACTCTCCCCTTCCGGGTGAGGGCCGGGCCTCGCGGGACTGTTCGCGTGAGCGCAGCCTTGCTTGATGTCCTGCGGGGTTCCCCGCGACCTGGCTCGTCTGCGGCGGGCTTTCGATCGCCTGCCGGCGCTCGAGTCACTTTTCTTTGCTGGCCCAAAGAAAGGAGCCAAAAGAAATGGCCTGCCGAGCCCGGTGAGGGATAAGAGCATAGGTGCCGCTTCGCTTTGCTTGGTAAGTCTCACGCTCTTAGAGGAGCTGCCGCCGCTTTACCGCGGGCGCTCGGGACCTGAGGGGAGAGGAGCACGAGTTGTGTGCGTCGCGGCACACACTGGGCTGCGTGTGCCTTTTGGACGGGCGGTGCGTCGCGCGCTGCTCCCTCTTTCCCCCGGGGAGAGGGTTCGGGCGCGGGAACGGACTCGCCCTAATTCTGCCTCGCCCTAATTCTGCGATCAGAGCTTTCGGAGCTTGCTTCTGCCGGTGGTCCTGATCGCCCACCTCCGCGATGCAAGGGTGGCGATCAGGCGTGCAGTTACTTCATCTGCTTCTGCTGCGGAACGAACTGGATCTTCACCGCCTCGGCCAGCTGCGCCGGCGGCAACAGGCCCTGGCCGATCACGAAGTCGTTGAAGGCCTTGCGGTCGAACTTGTCGCCCAGCGCCAGCTCGGTTTCAAGCCGCAGCTGCTGCAGCCGCAGGTAGCCGTAGAAGTAGGCGGTGGCCTGGCCGGGGCTGTTGAAGGTGTAGCGGTCCAGTTCCTGGCGGGCCATCGCTTCGGACAGGCCGACGTCGTGGGTCAGTACGTCGTGCGCGCGCTCGCGGGTGATCAGGCCCAGGTTGAGCATCGGGTCGAGGTAGGCGCGGGCGGCGCGCATCAGGCGGGCCTGCAGCGCGGCGAACTGCCCGGCCGGCGGCTCATACGGAAGCATTTCCGATTCGGCATAGAGCGCCCAGCCTTCCACGTTGACGCTGTTGAAGGCGAACAGGCTGCGCGCCAGCGAGACGCCGCGTTCGACCATCGCGGCGAACTGCAGTTCATGGCCGGGGCGGCCTTCGTGCGCGGTCAGGGTCCAGGCCGCGGCCTTGAAGGTGAAGTCGTCATAGGCCTGGCTGTTGTCCTTGCCGTTGCCGGGGTTGCCCATGGTCAGCACGAAGGTGCCGCGCTCGCCGTGGTTGTTGAGGAACGGCGGCGGGTCCATGTGCGGCGCGGGCGTCTGCGCCGCCTCGGCCTCGGACGCCACGCGCATCTGCATCGCACGCTTGGGCAGCGTGACGATGTTCTTGTCGCGGATGGTGTCCTCGATGTGGCCGAGCACCTGGTGGTACCAGGGCTCGACCTGGTCGCGGGTGAGCTGCTGCTTCTTGAGCGCCTTGAGCACGTCGCGGTAGTCGGTCGCGTCGATGCCTTCGGCCTTGGCCACCACCGGCGCCATCGCCTGCATCATGCCGCGCAGTTCCATGAATTCGAGCTCGGCCTGCTTCATCAGCTGCTCGGGCGGGATGTCGATGCCGACCTGTTTGAGGTTGTAGGCGTACAGCGGCTCGGGCAGGCGGAAGTCGGTGCGCGCGCGCGGCAGCACGGTGCTGCGCACCCAGGCGTCGTAGTCCTTCAACTGCGCATCGAGCGTGTCCAGCGCGGCCTTGCCTTCGGGCGTGTCGAGCTTGTACTTGGCGAACAGCTTGCGGATGCCCTCGACGTAGCGCGGCGTGTTGGCGAGCTTCTGCTCCACTTCGCCCTTGTACGGGCCCAGCAGCGCCTTGTCGCCGAGGCGCGCCGCCATCAACGCCTTCGCTTCCTGGGTGACCGGCGTACAACCGGGTGCCTTGCCGACGTAGCACTCCAGGCGCTGGAGCGCGGACGGGCGGCGCTTGGCGTCGACGTCGTCCTTCAGCAGCACGAATTCGCCGCTGAAGATCAGCGAGCCGATGTCGGTATAGGGCAGCAGGTATTTGTGGTTGAGGTCGATGCCTTCGATCTGCTGCGCGGTCGCCTCGATCATGATCTTGAGGTCCTCGCGCACGTTGGAGTCCTTTTCCGTGGCGAGCATCTTTTCCAGCTTGCCCTTGGCCTCGACCAGTGCAGCGCGCGAGCGCTTGTCGATGCCGGGCTTCAGGTCGGCGACCTTGGTGTCGTAGCCGGGCACGCCCACCTGAGTGGCGAATTCGGGGCTGAAGCGTGCGATGGCGTCCAGCAGCACCTTGGCGTCGGCGTTGCTGCGTTCGACCCACGAGGCGGGCGCGGTCTGCGCGTACAGCGATCCGGCGGTGGCCAGCGTGGCAGCCAGGGCGAGGGCGAGGGTCTTGCGCATGGGTGTTCCTCCTTGGATGGCCGGCGCAGCGTACGCGGGCGCGTCTGGACTATGCCTGTGCCGGAGGTCTAGATCAGCATGGCGAGGCCGAAAAGGCCAACCATCAGGAACGAGATCACCAGCTTGACCAGGGTGCCGGCGAGCAGCCCGATCCACGTGCCGGCGCCGACGTGGGCCGAGCGCAGCACGCTGGTGCCGGCGGAGAGTTCACCCAGCAGCGCGCCCACGAAGGGACCCAGGATCAGTCCGGGAATGCCCAGGAACATGCCCACCACGGTGCCGATCGTGGCGCCCCACAGTGCGCGCGGGCTGGCACCGACGCGCTTGGCGCCCATCGCCCCGGCGACGAAGTCCACCAGTACGCCGAGCGCGCCGAGCGCGCCGATCACCAGCAGCCAGGCCAGGCCCAGGTGCCGGTAGCCATCGACCGCGGCGACCAGCCAGATGCCGCCGAAGATCATCGGGATGCCCGGCAGGATCGGCAGCACCGTGCCGGCGAGGCCGCCGACGATGAGCAACGCGGCGAGCAGGTACAGCGCGATTTCCATCGGCAGGTTCCCCGGGTGATCGCACCCAATGTGCAGGCGTTCGCCCGCGTGGACAAGCGCCGGGTCGCAGGTTGGCGACCGGCTTCGATGCGACTTAGCCCGAGCCCATCCTACGAGGGCCGTGGCGGGGCCAGGCCGGGAGCGCCGCCGGCGCGGGCGCCGAAGACCATTTCGGTGGTCCAGCCGAGCAGCATCGAGGAGTAGGCGCGCTGGCAATCGGGGCTGGAAAGCGCGTGGTCGGCCTCGTCGACGATCCGGTAGGTGACCGAGTGGGAGCGGTGGAAGGCGTTGCGGTAGCTCACGATCGCCGGATGCGGCACCAGGTGGTCGTGGCCCGATTCGACGATCAGCACGTCGCCGCGGAAATCGCTGCAGGCGCGCAGCGCGCGATTGTCGTCCGGTTCCAGCACGCGGCTGCGGTAGGCGTGCAGCTCCTTGCGCGGCAGCGAGCGTTTGGGCTCGTCCCAGTCCTGGTCCTCGTAAAGCGCCGGCACGCGCAGCGCGAGCCATTTCACCGGGCGCAGCGACGTGAGGATCGACGCGAGATAACCGCCGTAGCTGGCGCCGACCACCAGGATCGAATCCGGGTCGACGTGTGGCTGCAGGCGCAGATGATCGTAGGCGGCCACCACGTCGGCGAGGTTCTGTTCGCGGGTGACGGTCTGGCGCAGGGCCTCGGTGCGCACGTGGCCGCGCATGTCGAAGGTCAGGCAGATGCAGCCCAGTGCGGCGATCTGCTGCGCGCGGCCCAGGTCGCGTTCCTGGCAGCCGCCCCAGCCATGCACGAACAGCACGCCGGGGATGGTCGAGCCGGGGGCAAGCACGGTGCCGGCGATGCGCGCGCCGTCGACGGCGATGTCGGTGTTTTCGCTACGCGTCGTCATCGTCCTCCACCAGCGTGAACTTGAGCAGTGGGCCGACGACCGGATCGGCGCCGTGGAACAGCACGCTGGCACCGGGTGGCGGCGTGGCATCGGTGCCGTAGCGTTCCTCCGAGCGCACGCCGAGCCAGCGGCGGCCGGGCTCGTCGTGGAAGCGCAGCAGCGCGGCGGCCTCGGCGCCGCTGGCGCCGCCGATGCGCCAGGACGATTCGAGCACGCCGGCGTGCGGCTGGCCGCGATGATCCTTGCCCTGCACCACGTCGTAGTTGCGGCGCGAGGCGAACATCCGCGGAAAACATTGCCGCGCGGCCTCGTCGTAAAGCTGCGCCTGGGCGGCTGCCGCGCGCACGGGCGGTGGCAGCGATTCGCGCAGCAGCGCGTCGAAGCCGCCACGGTGCACGCGCAGGCTGGAGCCGCCGTAGGCCACCTCGCCCGCGTTGTCGTGGGTCAGCCACTGCGTGCCGTAGTAGGCGATGGTGTGATGGTCCACGCGCACCTGGCCCACGCTCCAGGTGGTCAGGTCGACAAGGTCGGCTTCCAGCACCATGCCATCGAGGGCCAGCGCCTCCTCATCGAAGTCGGCCACGACCGCATCCAGTTCGCTGATGTCGCTGACCACGCGCTGTCCGCGACCGGCGTTGCCATGCGCGGGCTTGATGCGCACGGGGCCCAGGTGCAACAGCGCGCGTCCCGCGCGGCGCGCGTCGGCCGGCGTGTAGGCGCTGTAGCCCGGCAGGACCACCGAGCGGACGCGCTCGGCAAAGGCGCTCGACCAGCCTTCCGGTACGCGCGTGGGCGCATCGACGAGCGGATGGGTAATGGCCTTGGAGGCGACGACCCGGTCGGGCACCACGCCGCCGAACAGGTCGGCGGCGCTGCGGATGCCGCAGGCTTGCGCCGCATCCAGCGCGGTCAGCACGTCGCCCGGCACGAAATACAGTGGACCGGGATAGCGCTGGCCCGGGACGTACGCGCCGGCGAAGTCATATCCGAGCAGATCGGCCAACTGCTGTGCGATGGCCGCGTGCGCGGCGGCCTCGTGACTGGAATGCGCGGCATCGCGCCCGACGCCCAGGACCACGCTGCCGCGAGCCTGGCCTGCCTGCATGGGGGGCGGGGTGATGGATGCCACCGGAGTCTCCGCACGACGGCGCGGATCGCGCCGAATCGTCAGGAGGCTAGTGGTGCGGGTGTGGATAGCCTGTTGAAGCTGCCGGCGAGTTGGCTCCGTCCGCTCGCCTGCACCTCGCGGTCGGGCGGCACCCGGTGCCCGAAGCGGGGATGGGACGGCCTTGCAGGGCCTACTTTTCGACGAACGCCCGCTCGATCACGTAATCGCCCGGCTCCCGTGTGCGCGGCGACGCCTGGAAGCCGCGCCCGTCCAGCAGCGCGCACAGGTCATCGAGCATCGCCGGGCTGCCGCACAGCATCACGCGGTCGGTGTCCGGGCTGAGCGGCGGCAGGCCCGTCGCCTGGCTCATCACGCCGTCGACGATGGCGTCGGTGATGCGTCCGCGGTTGCGGAACGGCTCGCGGGTGACGGTGGGGTAATAGATCAGCTTCTCGCGCGCCAGCTCGCCCAGGTATTCGTGCTGCGGCAGCTCGCGCTCCAGGTAGTCGGCATAGGCCAGGTCGCTGATGTGGCGCACGCCATGGGCCAGCACGATCTTCTCGTAGCGCTCGTAGGTGGCCGGGTCGCGGATGATGCTCATGAACGGCGCCAGCCCCGTGCCGGTGCCGAGCAGGTACAGGTTCCGGCCGGGCTTGAGGTCATCGAGCACCAGCGTTCCGGTGGACTTGCGGCTGACCACCAACGGGTCGCCGGGCTTCAAGTGCTGCAGGCGCGAGGTCAGCGGTCCGTTGGGCACCTTGATCGAGAAGAACTCCAGGTGCTCCTCCCAGCTCGCGCTGGCGATGGAGTAGGCGCGCATCAGCGGACGGCCGTCCACTTCCAGGCCGATCATCACGAACTGCCCGCTTTCGAAGCGGAAGCCCGGGTCGCGCGTCGCGCGGAAGCTGAAGAGGCTGTCGTTCCAGTGCCGCACGTCGATCACGTGCTCGGTCGCCAGTGCCACCATGGTGTATTTCGTCTCGGATCGGTCGAAGGTGCGCCGTGGGATGGGGCCGGAAGCGGGCCCGCGCAAGGGCGGGCGCCAGGCGGGCGCAGGTGCATAGGGTACGCGATCCGGCCCGTGCTTGCCCGTGCCGCGGGGTTCTGCGGCATGATGCGCGCCGACCGAACCGCCAGGAACCCAAGCGATGGAAAGCCGTGTACGCGAAGCGCTGACCGACCATCACGTCGGCCAGCGCCACCTCGACCGGATGGTGATGTTGTCCGATGGCGTCTTCGCCATCGCGATCACCCTTTCGGCGATCGAACTGAAGCCGGAAGAAGACCTCGCCGCCACGGTGCTGCAGGCCTGGGGGCGCCCGCTGCTGCTGTATTTCCTGAGCTTCCTGCTGATCGGATCGCTGTGGTTCCTGCACCGGCGCATCGTGGCCCACCTGCGGGACGTGGACGCGGTCGGTACCGTGCTCAACCTGCTGACGCTGAGCCTGGTCGCCCTGGTGCCGGTGGTGGTGCGCTACGCGCTCGCCCAGAGCGCCACCGGCGAGGATCTCCACAAGGGCTTCATCGTCTACGCCTCCGGCGTGGGCCTCACCTACGCCTGTGCCGGGGTGATGTGGGGCTACCTCGCCTTCATCGCGCGGCTGGCGCCCGATGTGGAACGGAATCTCGCGCGCGTCTGGCTGCTGGAGCTGGTCTCCGCGCCGATGCTGATGGCCGCGGCCGTGTTCTACGACATCCAGCAGCAGGTCCCGGCGCTCGTACTCACCGTGCTTGCCCTGGGGGTGCTTGCCGCCAAGCGCCGCTACCGGCGGCTGGCCAAGGCGGCCAGGGGCGCGGGCTGACCGCGGCGAAATCGCAGAGGTGCGCCTGCGTACAATGTGCGCATGAGCATGACCCCCGATCCTGCCGACTTTCGCCTGTGCGTCGCGCCCATGATGGACTGGACGGACCGGCACTGCCGCTACTTCCACCGGCTGCTGTCACCGAACGCGCGGCTGTACACCGAGATGGTGACCAGCGCCGCGCTGGTGCGCGGCGGCCAGCTGCGCCTGCTCGAACACAGCCAGCAGGAGCATCCGGTCGCGCTGCAACTGGGCGGCAGCGATCCGATGGAGCTGGCGCAGGCGGCGCGGCTGGGCGCGCAGGCCGGCTATGACGAGATCAATCTCAACGTGGGCTGCCCGTCCGACCGGGTGCAGTCCGGCCGCTTCGGCGCCTGCCTGATGCGCGAGCCGGGGCTGGTCGGCGACTGCGTGCGGGCGATGCGCGAGACGGTGGACGTGCCGGTGACGGTCAAGTGCCGCATCGGGGTGGACGACCAGGACGATTACGCCGATCTGCAGCACTTCACCGGCACGATGGTCGAGGCGGGCGTGCAGGTACTGGTGGTGCACGCGCGCAAGGCCTGGCTGCAGGGCCTGAGCCCGAAGGAAAACCGCGAGATCCCGCCGCTCGACTACGAGCGCGTGTACCGCCTCAAGCGCGAGTTCCCGCAGCTGGTGGTGGTGATCAATGGCGGCATCACGACGGTGGAGGCGGTGCAGGCGCACCTGGGACAGGTCGATGGCGTGATGCTGGGGCGGGCGGCCTATCACGATCCCTTCGTGCTGGCGCAACTGGAGGCGGCGCTGTATGGCGCGCCCGTTCCCGCGCGCGAGGAAGTCCTTGCGCATCTGCGGCCCTACGTGGAGGCGGAACTCAAGCGCGGCACCGCGCTCAAGCACATCAGCCGGCACCTGTTGGGGCTGTACCAGGGCGAGCCCGGCGCCCGCACGTTCCGGCGCGTGCTGAGCGAGGGTGCGCACCTGCCCGGCGCGGGCTGGAGCCTGCTCGAACAGGCTCTCAGCGGTCGCCGGGAGGCGGCGTGAACCGGCCGGCCATTGTTCAGCCCCGCTTGCCTAGGCTGGTAACCATTTGGACTCGAGCCACCGCCTTGCCTACGATGTTTTCCCGACGCCTCCTTGCCTGCCTGCCGGTCCTGCTGCTGCCGGTGCTCGCGCATGCCGCCCCGCCGCAGGAGAAGACGCCGATGACACTGGAAGAGGCGGTGGCGAAAGTGCAGCAGGACACCGGCGGTAAGATATTGTCGGCTGATCCGCGCAAGTTCGGCCGGCGGACCGAGTACCGCATCAAGGTGCTCACCCCGGAAGGCCACGTGCGGACCATCTCGATTTCGTCCGATGCCCCGCGTGCGGGCGCGGGCAAACACCCGGCCGGCAACGGCGCAGGCAAGAAGGAGAAACACTGATGCGCATCCTTTTGGTCGAGGACGAGGCGCCCTTGCGCGAGACCCTCGCCGCGCGGCTGAAGCGTGACGGCTTCGCGGTCGACGCCGCGCAGGACGGCGAGGAAGGCATCTACCTGGGACGCGAGGTGCCGTTCGACCTGGCGATCATCGACCTGGGACTGCCCAAGATGTCCGGCATGGAGCTGGTCAAGGCGCTGCGCGAAGCCGGCCAGCGCTATCCGATCCTCATCCTCACCGCTCGCGGTTCCTGGCAGGACAAGGTCGAGGGCCTGAAGCATGGCGCCGACGACTACCTGGTCAAACCCTTCCACGTCGAAGAACTGCTGGCGCGCATCAACGCGCTGGTCCGCCGGGCCAGTGGCTGGTCCAAGCCGGTGCTGGCCTGCGGGCCGATCAAGCTGGACACCACCGCGCAGACGGTGATGGTGGAGGGCAAGCCGGTCGACCTCACCAGCTACGAGTACAAGGTGCTCGAATACCTGATGCTGCACGCCGGCGAGCTGGTCTCCAAGGCCGACCTCACCGAGCATATCTACCAACAGGATTTCGATCGCGATTCGAACGTGCTGGAGGTCTTCATCGGGCGCCTGCGCCGCAAGCTCGATCCGGAAAGCGCGCTCAAGCCGATCGAGACCGTGCGCGGCCGCGGCTACCGCTTCGCCATTCCCCGCAGCGACGGCGACGACGACTGAGTCCGGGTCCATGGTCCTGCGGCGGCCCCTGAGCATGCACGCCTCGCGCCGCCCGCAGCCCACGGGCGGTCGCTGATCGATGTTCGCGCCCCGTCCGTTCTCGCTGGCGGCGCGCGCGGCCATTGCGACCGGCCTGGTGCTGGCCGGCTTCCTCGGACTGGTCGGCCTGACGCTCTCGCGGGCCAACCACGAGACCGCGCTCAACAACCTGCACGACCGGCTACAGAACTACGTGATCGCCTACCTGGCCGGTAGCGAGGTGTCGCGTTACGGCAAGGTATTGCTGCCCGACGCGCCGCCGGACCCGAGCTTCTCGCAGCCCGGTTCCGGCCTCTACGCCGTCGTGCTGGGCGACAAGGGTTTTCGCTGGGAATCGTCCTCGGCAATCGGCCGCGACTTCGCCTTTCTGAAAACGCTGGATCCGGGCGAGAACCGCTTTGCCGGTCCGATCGACACGCGCATGGGCCGGCTCTACTACTACGCGCTGGGCGTGGCCTGGGACGTGCCCGACAAGAAGCCGCTCAGGCTGACCTTCATGGTCGCGCAGACCGAAAGCCAGTTCGAGGGCGAGAACGCGGTGTACCGGCGCACCCTGGTCGGCATGCTGTCGATCCTGGGCGTGATGCTGATCGTGCTGCAGTTGCTGCTGCTGCGCTGGAGCCTGACACCGTTGCGCAAGGTCGCCACCGACATGGCACGCGTCGAACGGGGCAAGAGCGATCACCTGGACAGCCAGTACCCGCTGGAACTGATCCCGCTGACCGACCGCATCAACGCCTTCATCGACTCCGAACGCGAGCAGCGCACGCGCACCCGCAACACCCTGGCCGACCTGGCGCACAGCCTGAAGACCCCGTTGGCGGTGATCCGCTCGCGGCTGGAGTCGGTCGGCGAGCAGCCGACCCTGCGCGGCGACGTGCTCGACCAGGTGCGGCGCATGGACGAACTGGTCGCCTACCAGCTCGCCCGTGCCGCGACCTCGGGCCGGCAGACCTTCGCCAGCGCAGTGCCGGTCGCCGGCCACGCCGAGGACCTCGTGCGCAGCCTCGAGAAGGTCTACGCGGCCAAGAACGTGCTGTGCGAGTTCGAGATGGACGAGGGCGCGGCGTTCTACGGCGAGCAGGGCGATCTGCTGGAGTTGATGGGCAACCTGCTGGAGAACGGTTTCAAGTGGGCCGGCCACCGCGTGCTGCTGGTGGTCAAGGCGCAGCCCCAGGCCGGCCGCCAGCGGCCCGGTCTGTGGCTCAGCGTGGAGGACGACGGCCCCGGCATCGCCGAGGACCAGATCGAGAAGGTGCTCCAGCGCGGTGTGCGCGGCGACGAACGCGTGCAAGGGCACGGCATCGGCCTCTCCATCGTGCAGGACATCGTCAAGGCGTACCGCGGCGAGCTGGTGGTCGACCGCTCGCCCGAACTGGGCGGCGCGCGCTTCAGCGTGAATCTGCCGGCGAGCTAGCGCGGCCTAGAGCCCTCTCCCTCCGGAGAAGGGCGCCGATCCAGCTACTGGATCGAACCGGGCAACAGCGACTGCCAGCCCAGGCTGCTGTGATGGCTGGCGCGCGGGCGCGCCGTTGTGGAACCGCCGCCGCCACCGCCATCACTGTCGCTGTCGTCGGCATTGTCGCCGCCCGGGCCGGGCAGGATGCAATCGTGGTTGGCGCTGGAGGCATCGCTGCCCGAACCGCCGCCGTCATGGCTGCCGCCGTCGATGGTGGCGTGCGGGGCGGTGGGGTCCTGGGTGGACACGCCCATGGCCGACACGGTGCCCACGCTGGCAAGCGCGAGCAGGCATCCGAACAGGCAGCGTTTCAGTTCCATGGCGACCAACCCCTTGATCCACCGGCCAAGGCTCCGGATCGTCGCAGAAACGTACGGGGCTTGCCAGTGCCCGGCGCGGACGGTTGGCGCAGGGCGTGACGGGGCTCCGGAAAGGCTAGAATCTCCCGATGCGCGAGACCTTTTTCCCCGCCCGCGTGGCCGGATCCGACCCTGGAGTGTGCGGCTGATGCAGGCACAACAACTGCTGGCCGCTTTGGCCTCCGGCGAGGCGGTGTCGGGCGCACAGCTCGCCGATCGCTCCGGCGTCACCCGCGCGGCCATCTGGAAGCAGGTCGAGACGCTGCGCGCGCGCGGCGTGCCGGTCGAGGCCCGGGGCGCCGCCGGCTACCGGCTGCCGTGGCCGGTGCAGTTGCTGGATGCCACGCGCATCCGCGCGGCCCTGCCGCGTACCTGCACATCCCGCCTGGGCGCGCTGGAAGTGCACTGGGAGCTCGATTCCACCTCCAGCGAGTTGCAACGCCGGTTGGGCGAGACGGCCGATTTCAGCATGGTGCTCGCCGAAACGCAGACCGCGGGGCGCGGCCGGCGCGGGCGCAGCTGGCTGTCGCCGCCTGGCCTGAATCTGTATCTGTCCTGCCTGAAGCGCTTCGATCGTGGGTTCGCGGCGCTGTCGGGCCTGTCGCTGGCCGTGGGCACGATGGTGCTGCGGGCGATCGATTCGCTGGGCATCGAGGGCGCGGGCCTCAAGTGGCCCAACGACGTGCTGGCCGACGGCGGCAAGCTTGCCGGCGTGCTGGTGGAACTGAGCGGCGAATACCAGGGGCCGTGCGCGGCCGTGATCGGTGTCGGCCTCAACCTGCGCCTGACCGAGGCGCTGCGCGAGCAGGCCGGACAGCCGGCGTGCGACCTTGCCACGCTGGCGACCGACCTGCCGGACCGCAACCTGGTGGCGGCCCGGTTGATCGCCGCGCTGGTCGAGGGCCTGCGCGAGTTCGAGCGGCACGGCTTCGCGTCTTTCGCGGAGGACTACGCCCGCCACGACCTGCTCGCCGGGCGGCAGCTCAAGCTCAGCGGTGCGCAAGGCCATTTCGAAGGCACGGGCGCCGGCGTCGATGCGCGCGGCGCGCTGCAGGTGCGCCTGGCAGACGGCGCGTTGCGCTCGGTCGACAGCGCCGACGTCACGGTGCGTCGCGCATGAGGCTGCTGCTGGACCTTGGCAACACGCGCCTGAAATGGGCGCTTGAGGAGGGCCACGGCCACTGGCAGGCGCAGGGCGCCGCCGCCTGGAACGAGGACCTGGCGTTGCTCGCCTCCACCTGGCAGGCGTTGCCGCTGCCCGCGGCGGCCTTTGGCGCGTCGGTGGTCGATGCCGAACGCGAACAGGCCGTGGCGGCACAGGTGCGCGCACTGTTCGGACGCGAGGTTGCCTGGCTGCGCACGCCGGCCAGCGCCTGTGGCGTGCGCAATGCCTATCCGGAGCCCGGACGCCTGGGTGTGGACCGCTTCCTGGCGATGGTCGCGGCACGCGCCGCCGGGGCGGGCGACTGCGTGCTGGTCGGTGTCGGCACCGCGCTCACCCTCGATGCGCTGGCCGTGGACGGTCGGCACCTCGGCGGACTGATCGCCCCCGGTCCGCGGCTGATGCAGCAGGCCCTGCTCGGCGCTACCGCGCAGGTGCGTCCGCGCAACGACGGCGTGCTGGTGGACGCTGCCGACAACACCTCCGATGCAGTGGTCTCCGGTTGCTGGCAGGCCGCCGCCGCGCTGGTCGAACGCTTCGTGGCGCGCATGGCACCGCGGTTCGGCGAAGCGCCCGCGCTGCGGCTGGACGGCGGCGACGCCGCCGGTCTGGTGCCATTGCTGGGACTGCCGGCGACCATGGTCGAACACGGCGTGCTGCGGGGTCTGGCGGTGTGGGCGCAGGCACAGTCGGGCAGCTCCGCGACGCCCTAAGATGTGCGTCCACCCGGGGGGAGTCCGATGTTCCTGCGCCTGCTGTTCGTCCTGCTGATCGCGTTCAATATCGCGGTGGGAGCCTGGCTGCTGCTGGGCCAGGACGACTCGCACGGGCGCAGCGTCACCGACCCGGGCGTGCCGATGCTGCACCTGCTCTCCGAGCAGACCGCCCCGCCCGCACCGGTCGCCAGCCGACCGCCCGCACCCGCCTCGATCCCGGCGCCCGCGGCCAGCGCGGCGGTGGCGCTGGAAACCCGCTGCCTGGCGGTCGGCCCGTTCGACACCCCGCAGGATCTGCGCAATGCCCGCACCGCACTGGCCGGCCCCGGCGTGCGCATGCGTTCGCGGCAGGAGCAGACCACCGAAACGCGCGCCTGGTGGGTCTACCTGCCCGCGCCCGGCACGCGCGCCCAGGCGCTCGCGCTGGCCCGCCGGCTGGGGGAGGCGCACGTGGGCGACTACTTCGTGATGAGCTCCGGCGACCAGCCCAACGCCATCTCGCTGGGCCTGTTCAAGGACCCGGCCAACGCGCGCAAGCGCCGCGACGAAGTCACCACCGCCGGCTTCTCCGCCCAGATCCAGGAACGCAGCGAGCAGGTGCCCGAATACTGGCTGGATTTGGTGGTCGCCGACGGGGCGCGCTTCGACTGGCGCGGCCGGGTGCGCACGGCGGGGATCGGTTCGCACAGCACGACCTGCTTCTAGGTTGGCCGGGAACCCATTACCCCCACCGTCCCTACGCCCCGCCTGCTAGACTCCATGCCTTCTCCAGGGCCGGCATAGCTCAGTTGGTAGAGCAACTGATTTGTAATCAGTAGGTCGCGGGTTCGACTCCTGCTGCCGGCACCAGCCGCGCGCCAGCGCGCGGCATCCCACCGGACGGACATGGCCCTTATGACCCAGCAGACAGTCAGCTTGATCGGCGCACCCACCGACATCGGCGCAGGCCACCGCGGCGCCTCGATGGGCCCGGAAGCGCTGCGCGTGGCCCGGCTGGCCGAAAAGCTCGAAGCGCGCGGGTTGAAGGTGATCGACCGCGGCAACCTGCAGGGTCCGCTCAATCCCTGGCTGCCGCCGGAAAACGGCTACCGCCACCTGGACGAGGTGGCGACCTGGAACATGGCCGTCCATACGGCCGTGCGCCAGGAGCTGCAGGCCGGCCGCGTGCCGGTGATGCTCGGCGGCGACCACTGCCTGGCGATCGGTTCCATCTCCGCGGTGGCCGACCACTGCCGCGACACCGGCAAGAAGCTGCGCGTGCTCTGGCTGGATGCGCACGCCGACTTCAACACCGCCGACGCGACGCCCTCGGGCAACATCCACGGCATGCCGGTCGCGTGCCTCTGCGGCAATGGCCCGGACGTGCTCACCGGCATCGGCAACCACAAGCCTGCGACCTCGCCGCATGTGTACCGCCAGGTCGGCATCCGCTCGGTGGACGACGACGAGAAGAAGCTGGTGCTCGAGGCCGGCATGAAGATCTTCGACATGCGCCACATCGACGAGGTCGGCATGAAGCGGACGATGGAGGAGGCGCTGGCCGACATCGACGAGGGCACGCACCTGCACGTCAGCTTCGACGTCGACTTCCTCGATCCGTCGATCGCCCCGGGCGTGGGCACGACGGTGCGGGGCGGCCCGACTTACCGCGAGGCGCAGCTGTGCATGGAGATGATCGCCGACACCGGTCGCCTGGGCTCGCTGGACATCGTCGAGTTGAACCCCGCCTACGACAAGCGCAACCAGACCGGCAAGCTGGCGGTGGATCTGGTCGAGTCGCTGTTCGGCAAATCCACGCTGATTCGCTGAGCGACATCGCCGCACTGCGACAGCATTGCGCGTGCCGGCACGCGTCCCGAACGCCTATCATCGATCGGCTGGCGGTGCGGTCCCGCCGCCCGCGCCCTTACCTCCAGAACTGAAGTCATGAACCGAACCCGCGTCCTCACCGGCATCACCACCACCGGTACCCCGCATCTGGGCAATTACGCCGGCGCCATCCGGCCGGCGATCGCGGCGAGCCGACGCGACGATGTCGACGCGTTTTTTTTCATGGCCGACTACCACGCGCTGATCAAGAGCGACGATCCGGCGCGCATCGCCCGCTCACGGCTGGAGATCGCGGCGAGCTGGCTGGCGTGCGGGCTCGACCCGGAGCGGGTCACCTTCTACCGCCAGTCCGACATTCCCGAGATTCCGGAGCTCACCTGGCTGTTGACCTGTGTCACCGCCAAAGGACTGCTCAATCGCGCGCACGCCTACAAGGCGGCGGTCGACCGCAACGTGGAGACCGGCGAGGATCCGGATGCCGGCGTAAATGCGGGCCTGTACATGTATCCGGTGCTGATGGCCGCCGACATCCTCGCCTTCGACGCGCACAAGGTGCCGGTCGGCCGTGACCAGATCCAGCACCTGGAGATGGCGCGCGACATCGCGCAGCGCTTCAACCACATCTACGGCCAGGACTTCTTCGTGCTGCCGGAGGTGCAGATCGAGGAGCAGGTCGCGACGCTGCCGGGTTTGGACGGCCGCAAGATGTCCAAGAGCTACGACAACACCATCCCGTTGTTCGCCGGCGGCGCCAAGGCGCTGCGCGAGGCGGTGATGCGCATCGTCACCGACTCGCGCCTGCCGGGCGAGCCGAAGGATCCGGAAAGCTCCTCGCTGTACACGCTCTTCCGCGCGTTCGCCAGCGATGCCGACACTGCCGCGTTTCGCGGTGCGCTGGAATCGGGGCTGGCCTGGGGCGAGGCCAAGCAGGCGCTGTTCGACCTGCTGGAAGGCCAGATCGCGCCGATGCGCGAGCGCTACGACGCATTGATCGCCCAGCCTGCGCACATCGAGGCAATCCTGCAGGAAGGCGCCCGCAAGGCGCGCGCCATCGCCACGCCGAAGATGGCGCGGCTGCGCGATGCGGTCGGCCTGGGCAGCCACGTCGTGGCGTCCGGCGCCGCGGAGGCGGCCAAGCCGCGCGGGGACAAGCCCCCGCGCCTGGCCAGCTTCCGCGACGAGGAAGGGCGGTTCCGCTTCCGGCTGTTCGCCGGCGATGGCGAGGAATTGTTGCTCTCGCGCGCCTTCGACGACCCCAAGGCCGCCGGCGTGGCGCAAAAGCAGCTCAGGCAGGGTGGTGGAGCGGTCACGCTGCGCGCCACGCCCGCGGGCGGCGTGCTCGAGCTCGATGGCAGCGAGGTGGGCAGCACGCCCGCGTTCGCCGACGAAGCGACGCGCGACCAGGCGCTCGGCCGGCTGCGCGAGGCGCTCGACCAGCTCGCCGGCGCCGCCTGAGGGACCACCGATGCTTCGCTACCTCGCGCTGCTGCTGCTCGCGCCCTGGCTGCTGGTACTGGCTTGGGCCTATTTCACTTATCCCAGGAGCCTGCCGCGCACTGCCGCGCGCCGCGCGTTCGACTGGCTCGCGCTGCTGCTCGCGACCGCGGCGGCGGTGTTGAGCGCCGGCTGGGGCTTCGAGGCCGCGCCGCCTCCGCAGGTCGACGCGTTCGGCCGCGCGAGTGGCGCGATCTGGCAGCAGGTGCTGCCGGCCCTGCTCGGCTACGGCGCCTGCGTGGGCGTGCTGGCGCTGGCGATGCTGCTCCGATATCTACTTTGGCGCCCGGTGCGCCGGTGAGCGTGCGATGACTTCCGAAAAGCTCAAGGCCCAGCTGGCCCGCCTGTTCGAACGGCACGAGGTGGAACTCGAACCGGACGAGGACTGGCTGCTGACCGATGGCGACTATCCCGCACTGCGCGCGCAGTGGCAGGACGCGTCCACGCCGGGCGGGCCCGGCCGGCTGGACCTCGACCTGGTGCTGGACGAGGAGCGCCAGCTCGAGCTCAGCTACGCCGGCGACGGGCAGGGCGAGGCCGGCTGGCGCGATGCGCTGGATCGCTTCGCACGCAGTGATCTGCCGGTGTTGCTGGCCGCCTGCTGGTACGTCACCGACGAGCGCAGGCTGGACCTGGCGCAGTGGGAGCTTGGCCTGCGCCAATGGGACGTCTTCATCGGCCGCTTTGCGGTGGAGGGCGCGGACATCGCCGTGCCGGCGGGCATCCTGGCCAACGTGGCCGATGCATTGAAGAACGAGTCGCTCGCCCCGCGCCTGCACTGGATCCGCCTGTTCCTGCGCCGTACCGCCGACGGCACGCTGGCCACGGAGGTACTGCTCGATAACACGCCGTGGTCCGCCGGTGACCGCGCGCTGGCGGAGTTGGCCTGGCCGGAAAGCGCGCAGGCCTACGACGTACGCAGCCTGATCGCGCTGGACGTGCGCGACTACTGAGCTTCCGGCGACCGCGTTCGCGGCTTTCTGTCCTCAGGAGCGCATCTGGGCGCGGCCGTGATGCATGGCGGTCGCGCACTGGTCGCTGCTGCAGGGTGCTATCGCGCTCCCGGCTTCACTCCCAGCGATTGAGGTGCGGGCCGAAGCGCTCGCGTTGCTTCTGCACCACGCAGAAGCGGTGGCCGGTCGGCGCCTGCATCACCCACCAGCGTTCGCGGACGAAGGCGACGGGGCGTGCCCCGAGTGCTTCCAGACGCGCCACTTCCGCGTCGAGATCGTCGGTCTCGATGTCCAGGTGCACGCGGCTTTCGTGCGAAACCTTCTGCAGCAGGACGATCGGCTCGTCATCGGCGGTAGCGAGCGCCGCGTAACGCCCGTCGCCATCCTGGTCGGCATCTTCGACGGGCTTGCCAAGGGCGGCGCTCCAGAAGCGGATGGCCGGTTCCAGGTCGTCGAGCTGGCAGTCGAGCACGATGGTGCTGAGGCGGCTGTGGTGCATGGAAGGCCTCCGTTGGACTGAAAGCCAAGCGTGCGCTCGAGGGCGTGAAAAGAAAACGGAGCGCCGGGGCGCTCCGTTTCCGGTGGACAGGCGTTGGCGCCCATCCGTCCGCGCGACCTTCGCTCCCGCAGGGCGGGAGAAAGGGCGCTTCCTTACTGCGGCAGCGCCAGGTCGTCCAGCAACGCCTTGAGGAAGCGCGCCGCTTCGCCACCGGTGGCGGCGCGGTGATCGAAGGTCAGGCTGATCGGCATCCGGCGGTGCACTTCGATGCCGCCCATGACCGCCACCACGTCGTGGCTGAGCTTGCCGGCGCCGATGATCGCCACGCACGGCGGCACCACCACCGGGGTGGCGTAGCGGCCGGCGAACATGCCGAAGTTGGACAGGCTGATGGTGTAGCCGGACAGTTCCGACGACGGGATCGTGCGGTCCTCGACCTGCGAGCGCAGGCGCTTGATCGCGGCACGCACGCCGGCGCCGTCGAGCACGTCGGCATTGCGCAAGGCTGGCACGAACAGGCCGTCGTCGGTGTCGACCGCGATGCCGATGTCGACGTGGCGATGCATCGTGCGGGTGAGGTTCTTGCCGTCGAACCAGGCGTTGAGCGCCGGCACCGCCTTGCAGGCGGCCACGATGGCGCGGATCAGGCGCGCGGTGATGTCCTGCTTGCCGATCCAGGCGTGCAGGTCGGCATCGTCCACCAGCGTGGTCGGCACGACCTGGGCGTGGGCTTCGGCCATCACGCGGGCCATGTTGCGGCGCACGCCCTTCAACTGTTCGGGCTGGCCGGTGGCCGGCTGCGACGGGGGCGCGGTGCGCACGGGCTTGCCGGCGAGCGAGACCGGGCCGCGCTGCGGCGCCGGGCCGGGCTCGGGCAGCTCGGGCGCCAGGTGGCGGCCGGCCGACGCGGGCACGGCACGCGCCGGGGCCGCACCGAGCGGGGCACTGCCATTGGCGGCGGCGTCCTTGACGTCCTTCATGGTCACCACGCCGTCGGCGCCGGTCGGGCGCACCTTGGCCAGGTCGACTTTCAACTTCTTCGCAAGCGCGCGCACGGCAGGCACTGCCTTGACGCCGCCGATGCTGGCGGCCTGTTCGACGTGCACGGTGTTGCCGCTGACCATGGCGCCGACCACGGTGCCTTCGTCTTCGCGGTCCTTGCCGTTGGTTTCCACTTCGCCGCCTTCGTCCGAGGCAACCACCTTGTGGCCGTCGTCCGGCGCGGGGCTGCCCACGCTCTTCTTCGGGCCGTGGTGGTGGCCGGTGGCCTCGGCCTCGGCGCGCTGCTTGGCGTTGGGGTCGGGTTCGAAGTCGGCCAGTGCCGCACCGGTCTCGATCACGTCGCCAGCGGCGCCGTACAGCTTGGTCACCTTGCCGGTGTAGGGCGAGGGCACCTCGACTACCGCCTTGGCGGTTTCCATCGAGGCCAGCGGCGCGTCGAGCTTGATCGTGTCGCCGACTTTCACGTGCCATTCGACGATGGTCGCGTCGGGCAGGCCTTCGCCGAGGTCGGGCAGGTAGAACGTCTTGATGTCAGCCATGGCGTTGTATCCGGAAAAGGGAATAGGGGATGGAACGGGCGCGCCTGATGCGCTGCCTCGTTCCCTCGATCAGCTCGCCGCCAGCTTGCGCTTGGCCGCCTCGACCACGCGCTCGGTGCTGGGCAGGTACTTCATTTCCAGTCGGAACAGCGGGATGTGCGTGTCGAAGCCGGTCACGCGCTCGACCGGCGCGAGCAGGTCGTACATGCATTCCTCGGCCAGGCGCGCGGCGATCTCGGCGCCGAAGCCGGCGGTCTTCGGGGCCTCGTGCACGATCACGCAGCGGCCGGTCTTCTGCACCGACTCGGCAATGGTGTCGAAGTCCAGCGGTGTCAGCGTGGCGACGTCGATCACCTCGGCGCTGATGCCCTCGGCGGCCAGCGCATCGGCCGCTTCCAGCGTCTCCTTCACCTGCGCGCCCCAGGTCACCAGGGTCACGTCAGTGCCGTCGCGCAGCACGAAGCACACGTCCAGCGGCAGCGCCTCACCGTCGTCCGGCACTTCTTCCTTGTACTGGCGGTAGATGCGCTTGGGCTCGAAGAACATCACCGGATCGGGGTCGCGGATCGCCGCCAGCAGCAGGCCGTAGGCCCGCGCCGGCGAGGAGGGCATCACCACGCGCAGGCCCGGGATATTGGTGAACAGGTGTTCGTTCGCCTCGGAGTGATGCTCCGGCGCACGGATGCCGCCGCCCCACGGGGCGCGCCACACGGCGGGCACGGTGAGGCGGCCGCGGGTGCGGTTGCGCAGGCGCGCGGCGTGGCAGGCGATCTGCTCCATCATCGGGTAGATGAAGCCCTCGAACTGCGCCTCGGCCACCGGCTTCATGCCCTGCACGGCCAGGCCCACGGTGACGCCGGCGATGGTGGTCTCGTCCAGCGGGGTGTCGAGCACGCGCAGTTCGCCGAACTTCTCCTGCAGGCCCTGGGTGGCGCGGAACACGCCGCCGTTGACGCCCACGTCTTCACCCAGCACCACGACCGATTCGTCGTGCGCCATCTCGTAGGCGAGCGCCTGGGTGACTGCTTCGATAAGAGTGATCTGTGCCATGGCTTAGTGGGCCTTGTTCTCGAGCGAGAGCGCGAGGTCGCGCTGCTTTTCCAGGTCGGCGGGAACTTCCGCGAAGGTGTAGTCGAACATGGCGGTGACCGGTTGGGTCTTGGTCTCGAGGTAGGCGTTGACCTCGTTGTCCATCCAGTCGTCGCACTCGGCCTTCCAGGCTTCTTCCTTCTTGTCGTCCCACACCTTCTTGGCCACCAGCCAGTTCTTCAGGCGCTTGACCGGGTCCTTCGCCCAGGCGTCCTTGACTTCCTGCTCGCCGCGGTAGCGGCGCGCGTCGTCGGCGGTGGTGTGGTCGCCCAGGCGATAGGTGACCGCCTCGATGACGCTGCCGCCTTGGCCGTTGCGGGCGCGCTCGAGCGCGTCCTCCATCGCCTTGCGCACGGCGATGATGTCGTTGCCGTCGACCTGGATGCAGTACAGGCCCGCGGCAATGCCCTTCTGCGCGAGCGTCGGCGCGCCGGACTGGATCTTGCGCGGCACCGAGATCGCCCACTGGTTGTTGACGATCACCGCGACCATCGGCAGGTTCTGCGCGCCGGCGATGTTGATCGCGCCGTAGAAGTCACCCTTGGACGAGCCGCCATCGCCGATGGTGCACACCGCCACGCGCTTCTCGCCGCGGATCTTGAACGCCAGCGCGGAACCGGCCGCATGCAGGCACTGCGTGGCGATCGGCACCGACCAGGCGAAGTCGTGGCGCGCCGGCTCATTCTGGTAATCGTTGCCGCGCTCGTCGCCGCCCCAGTACATGTACACCTCGCGCGGCTGCACGCCGCGGTAGAGCTGCGCGCCGTATTCGCGGTAGCTCGGTGCGAGCACGTCTTCGGGCTTCATGGCGCTGCCGATGCCGACGTGCGCGGCCTCGTGGCCCAGGCACGAGGCATAGGTGCCGAGCTTGCCGGTGCGCTGCAGCGCGATCGACTTGGCGTCGAACACGCGGGTTGAGAGCATCAGCTTGTACAGCTCGACCATCTGGTTCAGGTCCTGCGCGAAGGCAGGCAGGTCGTCACGCACCTGCTTGCCCTCGGCGTCGAGGTATTGCAGGTACTCGATTTCAAACTTGGCGGCGATGGACACGACTCGCTCCCGTGAAGGTGGAGTGGAGATGGGGATGCGTTGGGGGAGGCGGCGGCCCATCCAGTGGGGCCAGGCACGCGCAAACGGCCCGAAAAGACCGCCTTTGATAGCAGGCGCGCGTGTTGCGCTGCAAGGTACGGTGCAACATGCGCGGGCGTGTGGAGGGCGTCGGCGGGACCTCGCGCAACGCCTGGATCGCTTGCTGGCGCAGCGTCTCCGCAGCAGCGCCCCTGGGGCTCACGGTCGCCCGGGGCGCTCCTGCAGCGACAGCCGTCGTATCGGTGAGGCCATGACCGGCCTCTCCTCTTATCCTGGATCAGGAGCGCCTGCGAAACGCCCCCGGTACCATGGCGGCCTGGATCGAAAGGGACGGAAAGCATTCCATGGGCGACAACCAGCGCGACCTCGAAACCGGCATCGAGACGGACCTCAACGGCAAGATGACCTACGGCGGCTACCTGCAGCTGGGCACGCTGCTGTCCGCGCAGCGCCCGCTCACCAGCCACCACGACGAGATGCTGTTCATCGTGCAGCACCATGTTTCGGAGCTGTGGATGAAGCTGGTGATCCACGAGCTGAAGGCGGCGATCGCGGACCTGCGCAAGGACGACGTCGACGGCTGCCTGAAGGTGCTGGCCCGCGTGAAGCAGGTGCAACGCCAGCTGTTCGAGCAGTGGGCGGTGCTGGAGACGCTCACCCCCGCCGAATACCTTGAATTCCGCGACATGCTTGGGCCCTCCTCGGGCTTCCAGTCGCTGCAGTACCGCATGATCGAGTTCGCGCTGGGCAACAAGCACGCCGACATGCTGGCGGTGTTCGCCCACGATCCGGCGGCGCAGGCGCAGCTGCGCGAGGTGCTGGAGGCGCCCAGCCTGTACGACGAATTCCTGCGCTATCTCGCCCGCCGCGGCCACGCCGTTCCGCCGGAACTCATCGAGCGCGACTGGACGCAGCCCTACCGCCGCAATGCGGGCCTCCTGCCGGTGCTCAAGCGCATCTACGAGGAACGCGGCGACTTTTGGCCGGAATACCATCTGTGCGAGCAGCTGGTGGACGTGGAGGAAAGCTTCCAGCTGTGGCGTTTCCGGCATATGAAAACGGTCGAGCGGATCATCGGGCACCGGCGCGGTACCGGGGGATCCTCGGGCGTGTCGTTCCTGAAGAAGGCGCTGGAGCTGGAGTTCTTTCCGGAATTGCTGGACGTGCGCACGGTGCTCGGCACCTGACCGATCCCTTGTAGGGCCGCACGCGCGCGGCCGGGACATCGCGATCGCGCACAGGTGCGCTCCTACAGGGCCGCCATTGACGTGGCGCCCTTGCGCCGGTTACACGTCACCGATTGGCGCGCGCCGAGCGCGTCCCTCCACGCCAAGGGGAACCCATGAGCCAGACCGCCGAATCCGCGCCGGCCGCCGCGCCCGACTATCCGCAGCTGCTGGGCCACCCGCGCCCGTTGTGGATGCTCTTCATGACCGAGTTCTGGGAGCGCTTCGCCTACTACAGCGTGAGCTGGGCGCTGGTGCTCTACATCGTGGCGCAGTTCTTCAATGGCGATCCGGCGGGGCAGGGCTGGGCGGCGGGCATCTACGGGGCTTATACCGCGCTGATCTACGCCGCCTCGATCTTTGGCGGCTACGTGGCCGACCGGGTGATCGGCTACCAGCGCTCGATCCTGCTCGGCGCCGCGGTGATGGCCGCCGGCCTGTTCACGCTGCTGGTGCCGAGCAAGCCGCTGATGATGCTGGGCCTGGCGCTGGTGATCGCCGGCGATGGCCTTTTCAAGCCCAACATCTCCACCATGGTCGGCCAGCTCTACGGTCGCGACGATCCGCGCCGCGACCGCGGTTTCACCCTGTTCTACATGGGCATCAACGCCGGCGCGTTCGTGGCCCCGCTGCTGACCGGGTGGATGGCCGCCTACTTCACCGACACCCCGATGCAGCAGAACTACCGCATCGTGTTCGGCGCTGCCGGCGTGGGCATGCTGCTGAGCTTCCTGTGGTTCTGGTTCGGCCGCCGCGGCCTGAAGGGCGTGGGCCGCCCGCTGCCGGGCATGGAAAACCGCCTGCGCGTGCTGTGGGTACTGATCGGCGCGGCGGTGGCCGTGCCGCTGATCTACGCGCTGCTGGCGTACGTTGGCGCCGAGGGCCTGCAGTGGCTGCTGGGCGTGCTGTTCATCGGCGTGGCGGCGGCGCTGATCGTGGAGGCGTTGCGCCATGACCGGGTGCAGCTGCACCGGGTGATCGCCATGCTGATCGTATTCGTCTTCAGCGTGGTGTTCTGGACCTTCTATTTCCAGTTCGGCACCTCGCTCAACTTCCTGGCGGAGAACTGGGTGGACCGCGAGATGTTCGGCGGCTGGATCTTCCCGGTCGGCTGGTTCCAGTCGGTGACGCCGCTCTCCATCTTGGTGTTCGCGCCGCTGCTGACGCTGGTGTGGGCCGTGCTGTCGCGCCGCAAGGCCGAACCGTCGATCCCACGCAAATTCAGCTTTGGCCTGATCTTCAACGGCCTGGGTTTCATCGTGCTGGTGTACGCGCTCAAGGAGCTGCTCGGGCCCACCGGTCTGATCCCGTTCTGGCCGCTGGTGCTGTGCTACGTGATGCAGACGCTGGGCGAGCTGTGCCTCTCGCCGATCGGCCTGTCGATGGTGACCAAGCTCGCCCCGCCGCGGCTGGTCGGCCTGGCGATGGGCGGCTGGTTCCTGTCGCTGGCCGCCGGCGGCGATTTCTCCGGGCTGGTGGCGCGCTCGATCAGCGGCGAGACCGGCATGACGGTCGCCTCGGCGCTGTCCGGCTTCAATTTCTGCTTCTGGGTGCTGTTGGGTGCGGGCGTGCTTCTGCTGCTGATTTCGCCCTTGATCAACAAGCTGATGCACGGAGTGAAGTAAGCACCAACCGCAGGGTGGGCCTCAGCCCGCCACGCGCTTTGCGGTGAAGGAATGGTGGGCTGCGGCCCACCCTAAAGGGGCGTGTCCTGGCTTGGCATCAGCTTGTCCAGGATGCGCTCGAGCCAGGCCCGCTCCTCGACATCGAGCTTCGCCAGCAGCTCGCGTTCGCGCGCCCGCGCCATCGGCGCCACCTGATCGTGGATCACCCAGCCCGCTTCGGAAAGATTGAGCACCGAGCGGCGCTTGTCGCCGTCGTGGATCGCGCGATCCACGCGCCCGGCCTCGACCAGTCGCGCCAACGCGCGGCTCACCGCCACCTTGTCCATCGCCGTGCGCTCGGCCACCTCGCGCGCCGACAGTCCGTCGAAACGTGCCAACACGGCCATCACCCGCCACTCGGTGACCCCCAAGTCGAAACGGCGCTGGTAATCGTCGGCGATCGCTTGGCTGACCGTGTTGGACACGATCGACAGTTGATACGGCAGGAAATGCTCGAGTTCGAGTGGTGCGTGTTCGGCGGGCGGTCGGTCAGGTGGGCGCTTGGCTGGCACGGCAGCGCGGCTCCTTGCAAATGGTTTCATATGTAACTATAACGGAGATCTAGCCGGAATCTTCGTGGTCCCCGCGCATCCTCGCGGACGTGGCCGCACCGCCCACTCTACGTCTTCCAGCCTTTGAGGAGAGCGCCATGAACGCCCAACCGAACCTCGGCATGCAGGTCACCACCTTCGAGAACCCGATGGGCATCGACGGCTTCGAGTTCGTCGAGTTCGCCGCGCCGGCGAGCCGCGGTGGCGAGCTGCACGAGCTGTTCCGCAAGATGGGCTTCACCGCCGTGCTCAAGCACAAGCGCAGGGCGATCACCGTGTACCGCCAGAACGGCGTGAACTTCCTCGTGAACGAGGATCCGGATTCCTTCGCCGCCGATTTCGCGGCCAAGCACGGTCCCTGCGCCTGCGGCTTCGCGATCCGCTTCAAGACGCCCTCGGACGAGGTGTGCCGGAAGGTGCTCGGCAACGGTGGCGAGGCGGTCGATCACAAGGCCGCCAGCAAGGCGGTCGATGCGCCGGTGGTCAAGGGCATCGGCGACTGCATGCTGTACCTGGTGGACCGCTACGGCGCCAGGGGCGACGTCTACGACGGCGACTACGAGGCCGTGCCGGGCGCCGAGAAGAATCCCAAGGGTTTCGGCCTGACCTTCATCGACCACCTCACGCACAACCTCTACTTCGGCAACATGCAGAAGTGGTCGGACTACTACGAGCGGCTGTTCAACTTCCGCGAGATCCGCTACTTCGACATCAAGGGCGCCAAGACCGGCCTGGTGTCCAAGGCGATGACGGCGCCGGACGGCATCGTGCGCATCCCGCTCAACGAGTCGAGCGACCCGAAGAGCCAGATCAACGAGTACCTAGACGCCTATCACGGCGAGGGCATCCAGCACATCGCCTGCTTCACCGACGACATCTACGCCACGGTCGAGAAAATGCGCGAGCAGGGCGTGGAGTTCCTCGATACGCCCGATACCTACTTCGACGTGATCGACATGCGCATTCCCGACCACGGCGAGGACGTGCCGCGTTTGCGCAGGAACAAGATCCTGATCGACGCCGATCCAGAGACCAAACAGCGCAAGCTGCTGCAGATCTTCACGCAGAACAACATCGGGCCGATCTTCTTCGAGATCATCCAGCGCAAGGGCAACGAGGGATTCGGCGAGGGCAACTTCCAGGCGTTGTTCGAATCGATCGAACGCGACCAGATGAAGCGCGGCGTGCTGTAAGGCACGCCGCGGGAACAGCGGTCAGTGACCGAGGTTGTTGTGCAGCATGGCGGCGACCACTGCACCGAAGAACACGAAGTAGATGACCATCAGCGCGAGGCCGACCAGGTAGAGCACGCCCTGGATCACGAAATAGGTCTTCAGCCGCGACAGGGCTTCGATCAGTGCGTTGGCATCGTCCTGGAGCTGCGAGCGCTGCGCGGCCCCGGCCGACTGGAGCAGCAGCACGCCGATCCAGATCGGCAACCAGGCAATGAGGATGCCGATGATGGTGATGGCGGTGAGCGCACCCTGGATGATGAACATGATGCCGATGAACTTCATCCAGCCCGCGGCCGATGCCAGCGGCAGGCCGATTTCGCGGGTTGCGCGCGCAGGCATGCCCGCGCCGGGTGCGGCAGGTACGTAAGACATGTGGTTCCCCTGGTTTTGAGTGCGTAAGTGGGACCGGGCTTCCCCCTGGATGCCCGGCCGGGCAGAGAGTAGAGGCAAAGGGCATGGCCGCACAGGGCCTGCCACCATCGGAGCTGAGGTCATGAAGACGGGCAACGTATCGGCATACCAATCGGGCTTCGGCAACGAGTTCGCCACCGAGGCGATCCCGGGCACCCTTCCCGAGGGCCAGAATTCCCCCCAGCGCGTGGCCCACGGCCTCTACGCCGAGCAGCTCTCCGGCACCGCCTTCACCGCGCCGCGCCACGTCAACCGCCGCAGCTGGCTTTACCGCAT
The DNA here is from genome assembly GCF_021117405.1 of Frateuria edaphi. Classification (NCBI taxonomy): domain Bacteria; kingdom Pseudomonadati; phylum Pseudomonadota; class Gammaproteobacteria; order Lysobacterales; family Rhodanobacteraceae; genus Frateuria; species Frateuria edaphi. The sequence goes on along the minus strand of NZ_CP088251.1, from coordinate 2,981,480 downwards.
CCGCCCGGCCGCCGTGCACGAGCCGTTCGAGCCGCTGGCGCACGGGCGCTTCCACAACCGCTTCGACGAAGCCCCGGCCACGCCCAACCAGTTGCGCTGGGACCCGCTGCCCAGCCCGGCGCAGCCCACCGATTTCGTCGATGGCCTGGTCACCATCGCCGGCAACGGCGGGCCGGCCGAACAGGCTGGCATCGGCATTCACCTGTACGCGGCCAACCGCTCGATGGAAGGCCGCTACTTCTACGACGCCGACGGCGAACTGCTGATCGTGCCCCAGCACGGCCGCCTGCACCTGGCCACGGAGCTGGGCGTCATCGAGCTGGAGCCGCAGGAGATCGCGGTGATTCCGCGCGGCGTGCGCTTCCGCGTGGAGCTGCCGGACGGCGAAGCCCGCGGCTACGTCTGCGAGAACTTCGGCGCGCTGCTGCGCTTGCCGGACCTGGGCCCCATCGGTTCCAACTGCCTTGCCAATGCGCGCGATTTCCTGACCCCGGCGGCGGCCTACGAGGACGTCGAAGGTGACTTCCGCCTGGTCGCCAAGTTCCAGGGCAGCCTGTGGCAGGCGAAGATCGGCCACTCGCCGCTGGACGTGGTCGGCTGGCACGGCAACTACGCGCCGTACAAGTACGACCTGCGCCGCTTCAACACGATCGGCTCGATCAGCTACGACCACCCGGATCCGTCCATCTTCACCGTGCTGACCTCCGGCAGCGACACGCCCGGTACCGCGAACATGGATTTCGCGATCTTCCCGCCGCGCTGGCTGGTGGCGCAGCACACCTTCCGCCCGCCGTGGTTCCATCGCAACGTGGCCAGCGAATTCATGGGCCTGATCACCGGCGTGTACGACGCCAAGGCCGAGGGCTTCGTGCCGGGCGGAGCCAGCCTGCACAACTGCATGAGCGGCCACGGGCCCGATGCGGCGACGTTCGAGAAGGCCTCCAGCGCCGACCTTTCGAAACCCGACGTGATCGGCGGCACCATGGCTTTCATGTTCGAGACGCGCAAGGTGATCCGCCCGACGCGCCAGGCACTGGAATCGCCGCAGCTGCAGAAGAACTACTACGAGTGCTGGCAGGGCATCGCGCGGCACTTCGAGCCGGGATGCGGTTGATGCGCCGGCTCGCGGGCGCCGTCTGCGCGCTGCTGCTCGCCGCCTGCGGCAGCGGCGAGCAGGGCAGTGCACCGGCGCTCGCGCCCGTCGCGGCCGCGACCAGTGGTGCGGCCGATACGGCTCCCGCAGGCATGGCCCGCTACGACGGTTACGGTGACCTCCGGTTCGGCATGGACGAAAAGGCGTTCGCCGACGCATGGAAGGGCGAGCTCACTCGCCTCGGCCCACCGGGCCAGGCGTGCTTCTACCAGACGCCGAAGTGGGCGAAGACGCCCTCCGACTTCGCCTTCATGTTCGAAGGCGGCCGCTTCGTGCGCTACGACGTGGGCACGCTGAAGGAAACCGCGCCCGGTGGCGGCAAGATCGGCATGCACGCCGAACAGATCCGCACGTTGTACGGTGCGCGGGCCAGCGAGACACCGCACAAATACCTACCTGGTGGCAGGGTGTTGCGCGTGACCGCCCCGCAGGGCATGGGCGTGCTGGTCTTCGAGACCGACGCGCAGGGCAGGGTGACGCGCTGGCGCGCCGGCGTGCCGCCGCAGGTCGATTACGTGGAAGGCTGTGGTTAATTTCAATCCGGAGTTCTCATGAAACTGGCAAGTCTCAAGGAAGGCGGCCGCGACGGCACGCTCATCGTGGTCAGCCGCGACCTCACGCAGGCGGTGACCGCCATCCACATCGCGCCGACGCTGCAGGCCGCGCTGGATGACTGGTCGAACGCGGCGCCGCGCCTGAACACCCTGTCCGAAGCGTTGAATGCCGGCGAAGTCGTGGGCGCGTTTGCGCTGGACATGGCCAACCTCGCCTCCCCGCTGCCGCGCGCCTACGAGTTCGTCGACGGCTCCGCCTACCTGCCGCATGTCGAACGCGTGCGTCGCGCGCGCGGCGCCGAGGTGCCGGCGAGCTTCTACAGCGACCCGCTGATGTACCAGGCCACCAGCGCCGGCTTCCTCGGGCCGCGCGATCCGGTGGTGGTGCCGAGCGAGGACTTCGGCATCGACCTGGAAGCAGAGGTGATCGTTGTCACCGACGACGTGCCGATGGGCGCCACGCCGGCCCAGGCCTCCGGACACATCCAGCTGATCGGCCTGGTCAACGACGTTTCGTTGCGTGGCCTGATCCCGGGCGAACTGGCCAAGGGCTTCGGCTTCCTCCAGAGCAAGCCGCGCTCGGCGCTCTCGCCGGTGCTGGTCACGCCGGACGAACTGGGCGAGGCGTGGCGGGACGACAAGCTGCACCTGCCCATGCGCACCTGGCTCAATGGCAAGTGGTTCGGCGAGGCCGATTGCGGCGTGGACATGCAGTTCAGCTTCGCCCAGCTGGTCGCGCACGTGGCCAGGACCCGCCCGCTGACCGCCGGCACCATCGTCGGCTCGGGCACCATCGCCAACGAAGACACCAGCAAGGGCGCCTCCTGCCTGGCCGAGCAGCGCACAGTCGAAACCCTGCGCGACGGCAAGCCGAGCACGCCGTTCCTGAAGTTTGGCGACCGCCTGCGCATCGAGATCACCGACGCCGCCGGCGCCTCGATCTTCGGCGCCATCGAACAAACCATCACGCCGCAGAAGGCATGATCGGTGCCGCCCGGGCGCACAGGCGCCTGGGCGGTCCTGGCCCGCCGGCCATCGTTCACAGAAGGAGCCTGCCGATGCCGCATCCATTGCCTGCCCTTGCCGCTTTCGTCGCCGCGCCGCTGCTTGGCCTGGCCGTGCATGTCGCCTCGACGCATGCCGCCGGCCACCCGCCGGTCGCCCGCGCGGCGAACCTGCCGAACAACCTGTGTGCGTCCTGCCACGGCGGCGGGCGGGTGGCTTCCCTTGGCGGCGACGCGCTGGGCGTGCGTGATCTGGTAGCGACGCGCGCCTACCTGCAGGACGCGCCGCGGGGCTAGTCGCCCGCAGGACTCCCCCATCCGCCCCCGGCACGTTCGTCCCAGCGGAGAAGAATGTTCGCCTGCGCGGGAAGGGCGAGGCGGGATACTTCGGGAACGCGGCTTCCTCCGGCCTACGGGAGCCGTGCCGGCAGGTGAATGGGAGGACCTCGCCGGTCATTCGCCCGCGACCTTCTGTCCCGCCCGCCGCGCCCGTGCCTTGACCCGGATCAAGAGCGCCCCGCGCCGCGCCGGCACACTGGCCCCATGAACCACGCCATTGCCGCCCCCGCCTTCGATCCGGCGCTGATCGCCCGCTACGACACCGCCGGCCCCCGCTACACCAGCTACCCGACCGCGCCGCAGTTCCACACGCGCTTCGGCGAGCCGGCGCTGCGCGAGGCGATCCGCACTTCCAACGAGGAGCCGATCCCGCGCCCGCTGTCGCTGTACGTGCACGTGCCCTTCTGCATGAGCCCGTGCTTCTACTGCGGCTGCAACCGCGTGATCACGCGCGAGATCGCCAAGGCCGACCGCTACCTCGAACGCCTTTACCGCGAGATCGAGCTGACCGCGCCGCTGTTCGACCGCGACCGCCCGGTGCGCCAGCTGCACTTCGGCGGCGGCACGCCCAACTTCCTGGACCTGCCGCGCATGCGCGAGCTGATGGAATCGCTGGCGCGCCACTTCAGCTTCAGCAGCGAGCGCTCGCGCGAGTTCGGCATCGAGATCGACCCGCGCTTCGCCGACGGCCACTACATGCGCGGCCTGGGTGAGATGGGCTTCAACCGCCTCTCGGTCGGCATCCAGGACTTCGACCCGGCGGTGCAGCAGGCGGTCAACCGCATCCAGAGCGTGGAACAGACGCGCGAGGTGATCGAGGTCGCGCGCGCATCGGGCTTCGTCTCGGCCAGCGTGGACCTGATCTACGGCCTGCCCAAACAGAACCTGGAAGGCTTCGACCGCACGCTCACCGAAGTGATCGCGCTCGAGCCCGACCGCGTCGCGGTCTACGGCTACGCGCACCTGCCGGACCTGTTCAAGGCGCAGAAACACATCCACGCCGAAGAGTTGCCCGATCCGGCCACCCGCCTGGCGCTGTTCGGACGCGCGCTGGAACGGCTGTCCGCCGCCGGCTACGTCTACGTCGGCATGGACCACTTCGCCCGCTACGACGACGAGCTGGCCCGCGCCCAGCGCGAGGGTAGCCTGCAGCGCAATTTCCAGGGCTATTCCACCCATGGCGACTGCGACATCGTGGGCCTGGGCGTGAGCGCGATCGGGCGAGTGGGCGACACCTACAGCCAGAACGCGCGCGACCTCACCGGCTACTACGCCGCGCTGGATGCCGGCCGCCTGCCGATCGCCCGTGGCCTGGCGCTGGACGAGGACGACATCATCCGCCGCGCGCTGATCGGCGAGCTGATGTGCCACGGCGAGGTCGATACCCGCCTGTTCGGCGCCCGCCACCGGCTGCTGTTCGACGAATACTTCGCCGCCGAGCTGGCGCGCCTGCGCGCGCTGGCCGACGACGGTCTGGTGACGCTGGAAGGGCGCATGATCCGGGTGACTGCACGAGGGCGGCTGTTGCTGCGTAGCATCGCGATGTGTTTCGATGCCTACCTGCATGCCGAAGAAGCGCCACGCCGCTTCTCGCGCACGATCTGACCGGCCACAAGGCGTTGCTGATGCGTTTGGAAAACCAGGCGGGCCGCCTGCCCGAACCGCCCAGCCCGATCGCCGATGACGGCGACGAGGCCCACTTCTGCCGCACCTGCGCCTTCGCCGGCGCCTGCCAGGCGGTGGGCTACGGCAAGCTCGAACTGCGCGAGCTGCACTGCCTCGTCGAACACGTCGGCCCGTTCCGGGCCGGCGAATACGTGTTCCGCACCGGCAATCCGTTCCGCGCCATCTTCGCGGTGCGCTCGGGCACGGTGAAGACCAGCATGGTCGACAAGGAAGGTCGCGAGCAGGTGCTGGGTTTCTACCTTCCGGGCGAAGTGATCGGCCTGAATGCGATCTATCCGGAGCATTTCCCGTGCGACGCCATCGCGCTGGAAACCTCCTATTTCTGCCGCTTCTCCTTCCCGGCGATGAGCGCGCTGGCCGCGCGCATGCCGGCGGTGCAGAGCCACCTGTTCCGCCTGCTCAGCAAGGAGCTGGGTTCGGCCAGCCTGCTGGCCGGCGACCACAGCGCCGACGAGCGCATGGCCGCGTTCCTTACCGACCTGGGCCAGCGCTACGCCGCGCGCGGCTTCTCCGGCACGCAGTTCCAGCTCAGCATGTCGCGCGGCGACATCGCCAACTACCTGCGCCTGGCCGCCGAGACGGTCAGCCGCGTGCTGAGCCGCTTCCGCGCGCAGAACCTGATCCAGGTGGAAGGACGCCAGCTCCTGATCCTGGATCCGGCCGGCCTGCACCACATCGGCCGAAGCCTGCTGCCGGACTGACGCCCTTGGGCGGCCGGTTGCCGGCGGTGCTGCTGGCTCTGTGGCTGGTCGCGACGCTCGCGCTGGGCATCGCTCCGTACGACCGCAACGACTGGCTGCTGGAGAACGCGCTGGTGGTGCTCCTGCTGGCGGTCCTGCTGCCCAGCCATCGGCAACGGCCGCTTTCGAACCTCGCCTGTGTCGCGCTGTTCGCCTTCCTGCTGCTGCACGAGGTCGGCGCGCACTACACCTACTCGCAGGTGCCATGGATGCAGTGGTGGCAGGCGTTGACCGGTGAGGCGCCCGCGCCCGGACGCAACCACTTCGACCGCGCGGTGCACTTCGCCTACGGCCTGCTGCTGGCGCCGGCGGTGGCGGACTGGACGGCCCTGCGCACGCCGCTGCGCGGCCTGTCGCTGCGCGTGGTGGTGGTGGCGCTGCTCACCGCCGGCTCCGCGCTGTACGAGATGATCGAGTGGGCCGCGGCCGAAACCTTCGGCGGCGACCTGGGCATGGCCTACCTCGGCACCCAGGGTGATGCGTGGGACGCGCAGAAGGACATGGCGATCGCGCTCGCCGGCAGCCTGCTGTGGGCGGTCCTGCCGCGAAAGCTCACTCGAGCCTGATCGGCTCGCCCATGCCGGGCATTTGCCAGTCCACGCCAAGCCCGGTCAACGCCTCGCCCATGCCGCGCATGCCGCGGTCGTACTCGCCATGCACCAGGAACACCCGCCGCCGCGGTGACTGTCCCAGCCAGTCCAGCAGGTGGGGGCGGCCGGCGTGGGCGGAGAAGCCGTTGATCGTCCACACCTGCGCGCGCACCGGGATATCCTCGTTGAACACGCGCACGCTGGCGGCGCCGTCGATGATCCGCCGCGCCAGCGTGCCCTGCGCGGCGTAGCCGGCGAACACCACGCTGCTGCGCTCGCGCCAGAGGTTGTGCTTCAGGTGATGGCGCACGCGCCCGCCGGTGCACATGCCCGAGCCGGCCAGGATGATGGCACCGCCGTCGATCGCGTTGATCGCCATCGACTCCTGCGTGCTGCGGGTGAAATGGAGGCCGGGCATGGCGAACGGGTCGCCGTGCTGCAGCACCTGCAGGAATTGCGCGTCGAAACATTCCGGGTGCCGGCGGAAGATCTCGGTGGCCGAGATCGCCATCGGCGAGTCCAGGAACACACGCACGTTCGGCGGCACCTGGCCATCGCGCAAACCCAGGTGCAGGTAGTAGAGGATCTCCTGCGTGCGCTCCAGCGCGAAGGTGGGAATCACCACGTTGCCGCGACGCCCCACCGTTTCGCGGATGGCCTGGTACAGCTCGGCCACCGAGTCGGGCACCGACCGGTGCGGGCGGTCGCCGTAGGTGCATTCCATTGCGACGTAGTCGGCCGCTGGCGCGGGCACGGGGTCGCGCAGCAAGGGGCGGCCCGGATTGCCCAGGTCGCCGGAGAACAGCATCGTGCGCTGCCTTGCGCCATCGTCCAGCGTCAGCAGCACCTGCGCCGAACCGAGGATGTGCCCGGCGTCGAGGAAGCGCGCGCGGATGCCGGGCGCCACGTCGATGTCGTGCGCATAGCCCAGGGCCGGTTCGAAGAAGTCCATCGCATGCAGCGCATCGTCCAGCGTGTACAGCGGCTCGACCGCCTCCTCGCCGCGCCGATCGCTCCGTGCCGCGCGGCGCGCGTCCTCCTCCTGCAGTCCGGCCGCATCCAGCAGCACCAGCCGCGCCAGTTCGCGCGTGGCCGAGGTGGCCAGGATGCGCCCCCGAAAGCCCTGCCGCACCAGCCGCGGGATGCGCCCGCAGTGGTCGAGGTGCGCATGGGTGAGCAGGAGCGCGTCAATGGACGCGGGCTCGAAGCCGACCGGCTCGGCGTTGGCCTGTTCGGTGGCGCGGTCGCCCTGGAACATGCCGCAGTCGACCAGCACGCGCCGACCGTTGCATTCGATCAGGTGACACGAACCGGTGACCTGCTTGGCGGCACCGTGGCAGCTGTAGACGAGCATCGCATTGCTCCGTGGTAGCCCGGAAACTCTCGCACGATGCCCGCCGGCGCGCTTGACCACCGTCAAGCCGGGATGATGGGAAGCGCTTTACGAAAATGCGCGGCGCAGGGCTTCGAGCCAGGCGAGGACGCCGGCGAGCATGGCCAGCATGGCGCTGGCGGCCATGGCGCCGGGCAGGGCGAGGTCCATCACCGCGCGCAGGAACGGCACGCCGAATGCGGCTACCAGCATGAGCAACAGGGCGCCGGCCAGCCGGCCGATCCAGCGATTGCCCGGCGCCGATCGCGCCAGCACCGCGCGAGCCGGGTGGCGGTTGGCCAGGATCAGCAGGAACAGGCTCCCCAGCAGCGCCGCGAACACCGCGCCCCGCGCCTGCGCGGCGTTCACGCCCTCGTGCAGCAGCCATCCGAAGCCGAGCAGCAGCACGGTTGCCACGCCCAGTCCCTGCACCACGGCGCGGCCCAGCCGAGGCGCGGCGAACGGCGACTCGCCCGCCGCGCGCGGTGGCCGCGTCATCACGTCGCCGGCTTCGGGTTCCGCCTCGAACACGATCGAGCAGGCCGGGTCGATCAGGAGTTCCAGCAGCACGATGTGCACCGGCATCAGCAGCACCGGCCAGTGCAGCAGGGCCGGCACCAGCGCCAACGCGATGATCGGCATGTGCACGGCGAACACGAAGCCGGTCGCCTTGGCGATGTTGTCGTAGATGCGCCGGCCCTGGCGGATCGCCGCCACGATGCTGGCGAAGCTGTCGTCCAGCAGCACGAGCGCGGCGGCCTCGCGCGCCACATCGGTGCCGCGTTCGCCCATGGCGATGCCGACGTCGGCGGCTTTGAGCGCGGGCGCGTCGTTGACGCCGTCGCCGGTCATCGCCACCACCCGGCCGTCCGCGCGCAGCAGCTGCACCAGGCACAGCTTCTGCTCGGGCTTGAGACGCGCGCACAGGTCGACGTGGCGCAGGCGCTCGCGCAGAGCGTCGTCGTCGAGCGCCGCGATGTCCGTGCCGGTGAGCACCTCGGTGCGCTCGCCCAGACCGACCTGTCGGGCGATCGCGCGCGCGGTGGCGGGGTGGTCGCCGGTCATCATCAGGATGCGCACGCCGGCGGCGCGGCATTCGGCGATCGCGGCCGGCACCTCCGGGCGCGGCGGATCGGCGAAGCCGACCAGGCCCAGGAACTCGAAATCGAAATCGTGCTGGTTGGACGGCCACGTCTCGCCGGTCCACTGCCCGCGCGCCACGCCCAGCACGCGCAGGCCGCGCGCGGCCATCGCCTCGACCTCGTGCTGGATCGTCGCGGCGCGTTCGGCGGGCAGGTGGCACAGGTCGATCACCGCCTCGGGGGCGCCCTTGGTGGCAAGCAGGTGGCGCGTGCAGGTGTCGCAGGGGAACACCCGCGTCATCGCCAGGATCTGCGGCGAGAGCGCGTACTCCGCTTCGGCCGACCAGTCGGCATGCACGTGCTCGGTGTGCACCAGCCAGCGCAGGCCGAAGTGCTGGATCGCCTTCTCCATCGGATCGAACGGATCGCTGGGCGTGGCCAGCATCGCGAACTCCACCAGCAGGTGGAACGTCTCGGCCAGCTCCGTGGCGCCCGCGTCGACGAAGCGCTCGCCGCCGACCGCCAGCTCCGCCACCTGCATGCGGTTCTGCGTGAGCGTGCCGGTCTTGTCCACGGCCAGCACCGAGATCGCGCCCAGTGCCTCCACCGCCGGCACGCGCCGGGTGAGCACCTTGCGTCGCGAGATGCGCCAGGCGCCCAGCGCGAGGAACACGGTGAGGATCACCGGGATTTCTTCCGGCAGGATCGCCATCGCCAGCGCGATGCCGCCGAGCAGGCTCTCCAGGGGGCCGCGACCGTCCCACAACCAGGACAGCAAGGCGTAGGCCGCGGCCAGCGCCAGGCCGCCCATGGCGAGATAACGGATCAACCGGCGCGAGGCGCGCTGCAGCCCGCTCGGCGCCTCGCGCGTGTCCGCCAGCGCCTCGCCGATGCGACCGACCGCGGTGGCGCCGCCGGTGGCGTTGACGCGGGCGACGCCCAGCCCGCGCGTTACCACCGTGCTGGCATGCACCGCCGCTTCGCCCTCGCTCTGGCGCGTCACCGGCACCGATTCGCCGGTCAGCAGTGATTCGTCGACCTCCAGGCGGCCTTCCAGCAATGTGGCGTCGGCCGCGATGCGATCGCCTTCGCGCAGCACCAGCAGGTCGCCCGGCACCACGTCGGCGCCGGCCACGCGCACCTCCTCGCCGCCACGGATCACCAGCGCGCGCGGCGCGGAAAGTTCGCGCAGCGATTCGAGCGCGCGCTGGGTCTTGCGCTCCTGCAGCAGGGTGATGCCGATCACCACGAACACGGCCGAGAGCAGGAACGCCGCCTCGGCCCGGTCGCCCAGCGCCAGGTAAAGGCCGCCGGCGCACAGGAGCATCAGGAACATCGGCTCGGACAACACGCCCAGCACGATCGCGCCGAAGCTCTTGGGCGTGCTGCCGGGCAGCAGGTTGGGACCGTGCGCGGCCAGCCGGCGCGCCGCTTCGGCCGGGTCCAGGCCGAGGCGTGCGGCCGCCTGCGCGCGCTCGGCGGTGACCATGGCGCTAGCGGTCGACCAGCACGGGAACGTCCGATTCCAGGATCACGCGCTGCGCCTCGCTGCCCAGCAACAGCCGGTCCAGCCCGCGCCAACCGTGGCTGCCCATCACGATCAGGTCGCAGCCCTCGCGCCGCGCGACCGCGACGATGACGCGGTGCGGCCTGGGGTCGGTTTCCAGGCTGCACTGGCAAGGCACGCCGGCGGCGTCGGCGCGCTCGCGCACGGCGGCCAGGTAGCGGGCGCCCGCTTCCTCGGCGCTGTCGGCATATTCGGCGTCGCTGGTGGCGATGATCTCGTTGAGGAACGGCACCGCCGGCAGCGGCACCACCACGTGCAGCGCGTGCACGCGCGCGCCGAGCTGGCGGGCCAGCGCGATGCCGGCGTCGGCGGCGCGCAGCGAAAGGTCCGAGCCGTCGATGGGCAGCAGGATGTGCTTGTACATGGATCTCTCCAGGGTCAGCGACAGGTATAGCCGCCGTCGATCACCAGCTCGCTGCCGGTGACGAAGCGGGATTCGTCCGAAGCCAGGTAGACCACGCCCCAGGCGATGTCGTCCGGCTCGCCCAGGTGCCCCAGCGGGTGCAGCGCGGCGGTATCGCGCCGGTGCTGCTCCACGTCGCCGCCCATCGCGGCGATGTGCTGCTCGACCATCGGCGTCCAGATGAAGCCCGGGTGGATCGAGTTCACGCGGATGCGGTCGGCGGCGTAGATCAGCGCGTCGGTCTTGCTCATCAGCCGCACCGCGCCCTTGGAGGCATGGTAGGGCGGCACGTCGGGCGCGCCGACCAGGCCGTAGATCGAGGACAGGTTGATGATGCTGCCGCCGCCGGCCGCGCGCATCGGCGCGATCGCATGTTTGGTGCCGAAGAACACGCCCTTGACGTTGACCGCCTGCACGCGGTCCCACTCCGCTTCGGTCAGTTCGTGGGTGGGCTTGTTCGCGCCGGAGATGCCGGCGTTGTTCACCAGCACGTCCAGCCGGCCGAACGCGGCCACCGTCGCGGCGACGGCGGCGGCCACCTCCGTTTCGACCGACACGTCGGCATGCAGGTAGCGCGCGCTGTCGCCGAGTTCGGCGGCCAGCCGCTGCCCGGCGTCGTCGTGCACGTCCACGATCGCCACGCGCGCCCCCGCTTCCACCATGCGCCGCGCGCAGGCCGCGCCGATGCCTACGGCGCCACCGGTGACCAGTGCGGTCTTGCCATCGAGCCTGCCCATGACCGGATCCTCCTCTTCAGACGTGAAGCGAGCATGGATCGGGCGACTCCGGGCGATGCTGACCTGCGTCAACCGGCGCGAGAGCCGATTGACGCAGGGCCGATTGACGCGGGACTGATTCAAGTCACGGCCGCGGCGACGGGCGCGCGGGAGAATCGCTCGCATTTCCAACCTTGCGAGCCCCGCATGCGCGAATCCGCCACCACCGGCAGCACGTCCCCGCCCATCGCCACGCTGCTTGCCGCCGCCCCGCACCGCCCGCTGTTCCTCGCCGGTGCGCTGGCGGTGTTGACCAGCATGGCCTGGTGGGCGCTGGAGCTGGCTTCGATGCGCTTCGGCTGGCATGGCTGGCCGCAGCCACCGGTGCCGCCGGGCTGGGCGCACGCGATGCTGACCCAGTACGGCATGCTGCCGAAGTTCATGTTCGGCTTCCTGCTGACCACGTTTCCCAAATGGCTCAACCGGCCTTCCATACGGCCGCGGCGCTACGTGGCGGTGGCCGGCTCGGTGTTCGCCGGATACCTGCTCTCGCACATCGGGTTGCTGGACATGCCATGGGTACTGCGCGCCGGCATCGCGCTGATGCTGGGCGGGTATCTCGTCGGCGTGGTCACGCTCGCCGGCGTGCTGCGCGCGTCGGAACAGCGCAACCAGCACGCCTGGTCGTGCCTGGCGGCGCTGTGCCTGGGCGCGCTGGGGCTGGCGGCATTCCTGGGCTTCCTGCTCGGCGCGCCGACGCACTGCGCGCGCTTGGCGATCAAGCTGGGCACCTTCGGCCTGCTGGTGCCGGTGTACTTCACGGTGGCCCATCGCATGCTGGCCTTCTTCAGCGGCAACGTGGTGAAGGGCTACGTGGTGCGCCGTCCGGCCTGGAGCCTGCCGCTGATGTGGCCGCTGCTGCTGGCGCACCTGGCGCTGGACCTGGCCCACGCGCAGGCGTGGCTGTGGGTCGTCGATGCGCCGCTGGCACTGTTGTTCGGCTGGCATGCGATCGCCTGGCAGCCGTGGAAGGCGATGCGCCCGGGCCTGCTCGCCGTATTGCATCTTGCCTTCGCCTGGCTGCCGATCGCGTTCGTGCTGTACGCGGTGCAGAGCCTGTGCCTGTTCGCCGGGCACGGGCCGGTGCTCGGCCTGGCGCCGCTGCACGTGCTGACCATCGGCTACTTCGGCTCGATGCTGGTAGCCATGGTCACCCGCGTCACGCAGGGCCATTCCGGCCGGCCGCTGCAGATGGGCGCCGTGCCCTGGGCCTGCTTCGTGCTGCTGCAGGGCGTCGTGCTGCTGCGCGTGTGGGCGGAACTCGCGCGCGACAGCTACCTGTGGCTGGTCGTGGCCGCCTTTGGCTGGCTGGTGGCGTTCCTGCCCTGGGTGGTGCGCTCGGCCTGGATCTACCTGAGCCCGCGCGTGGACGGCAGGCCTGGCTAGGGCTGACGCCACGGCAACACTGTTCTGTGGCAGGGTGACGCAGCAGGCCGGTTCCGGCAGTGGGCCTGACGCAGGTCAAGCGCGTCAGTGGCCCGGAATCTAGCCTGATCCCCGGGAACCACAGGAGCGATTCCTCATGTCACGAAGGCTGTCCCTCTTGCTCGCGGCCGCCAGCATGCTGGCCCTGGTCGCCTGTTCGGACAAACCCTCCGCCAGTGCCGGCGAGCCAGCCGTGGCCAGCGCGGCTTCCGCACCGGTGCCCGCGCCGACCGACTTCGGCCCGCCGCAGGGCGAGCCGATCCACGCGGTGCTGACCAGCCCGCCGCACGTGCCGCCGCCGATCCACCGCAACTACCCGGCGAAGGTCATCGTCGAGCTGGAAGTGATCGAGAAGGAGATGCCGATCTCCGAGGGCGTCACCTACACCTACTGGACCTTCGGCGGCACCGTCCCGGGCAGCTTCATCCGCGTGCGCCAGGGCGACACGGTCGAGTTCCACCTGAAGAATTCGCCGACCAGCAAGATGCCGCACAACATCGACCTGCACGGCGTGACCGGTCCGGGCGGCGGCGCCGCGTCGAGCTTCACCGCGCCGGGGCACGAGTCGCAGTTCACCTTCAAGGCGCTCAACGCCGGCATCTACGTCTACCACTGCGCCACCGCGCCGGTGGGCATGCACATCGCCAACGGCATGTACGGCCTGATCCTGGTCGAGCCGCCGGAAGGCCTGCCCAAGGTCGATCACGAGTACTACGTGATGCAGGGCGACTTCTACACCACCGGCAAGTACCGCGAGAAAGGCCACCAGCCGTTCGACATGGACAAGGCGATCGACGAGCGCCCGACCTACGTGCTGTTCAACGGCCACGAAGGCGCGCTCACCGGCGACAAGGCGCTGACCGCGAAGGTCGGCGAATCGGTGCGCCTGTTCGTGGGCAACGGCGGCCCGAACCTGGTCTCCAGCTTCCACGTGATCGGCGAGATCTTCGACCGCGTGCAGCAGGAGGGCGGCCTGCATCCGCAGGAGAACGTGCAGACCACGCTGATCCCCTCCGGCGGCGCGGCCATCGTCGAGTTCCACACCGACGTGCCGGGCAGCTACGTGCTGGTCGATCACTCGATCTTCCGCGCGTTCAACAAGGGCGCGTTGGGCATCCTGAAAGTGGATGGCCCGGAGAACAAGGCGATCTACTCGGGCAAGGAGGTCGACTCGGTGTACCTGGGCGACCGCGCCGAACCGAACCTGCATGCGGTGAGCACCGCGGCCAAGGCCAACGCCGCCGGCACGCTCAGCAAGGCCGACCAGGTTGCCGCCGGCAAGCAGCTCTTCACCGGCACCTGCTCGGTCTGCCACCAGGCCAACGGCGAAGGCCTGCCGGGCGTGTTCCCGCCGCTGGCCAAGTCCGACCTCGTGGCGAAGCTGGTGAAGGAAGACAAGGACAAGCTGATCGCGATCCCGCTGCACGGCCTGACCGGCAAGGTCACGGTCAACGGCAAGGAATACGACTCGGTGATGCCGCCGATGACGCAGCTGACCGACGACGAGGTCGCCAACCTGCTCACCTACGTGCTCAACAGCTGGGACAACCCGGGCGGGCAGGTGACCAAGGAAGAGGTGGCCAAGGTCCGCGCGCAGCCGGCCCCGGCGCCGGCCGCGGAGCACTGAGCGATGCGCCGGCGTCCTTCCCTTCCCGGGCTCGGGCTGGTGCTGCTCGGGCTGCTGCTGGCCGGGCCGATCCTGGCGGCGGACGGCGCGCCGGCGAATTACCGGCCGTTGCCGGGCGGCGAGTTCGCCAGCGTGCTCCCGGCTGACGGCAAGACGGCGCCGGCCGTCCTCAAACCCTTCCGCCTGCGCACCGAGCCGGTGACCAATGCCGAGTTCCTTGCCTTCGTCAAACGCTACCCTGAATGGCGGCGCGATCGCGTGCCGAGCGTGTTCGCCGACGGGCGTTACCTGACCCAATGGGCCGCGCCGGACCAGCTCGGCCGCGACGCGCTGCCGCGCCAGCCGGTGACGCAGGTGAGCTGGTTCGCCGCGCAGGCGTACTGCGAGAGCGAGCACGCCCGCCTGCCGACGTGGTACGAGTGGGAATACGCCGCTGCCGCGGACGCCACCCGCGCCGACGCGCGCAGCGATCCGGCGTGGCGCGAGCGCGTGCTGTCCTGGTATGCGCGTCCTTCCACCGACGCGCTGCCGCCGGTCGGCGGCAAGCCGGACGTCCACGGCGTGCGCGACCTGAACGGCCTGGTGTGGGAGTGGGTGGAAGACTTCAACGCGATGATGACCAGCGCCGACAGCCGCGAGCAGGACGGCGCCGACAAGCTCAAGTTCTGCGGCGCCGGCGCCATCACCATGGAACAGAAGGAGAACTACGCCACGCTGATGCGCGTGGCGATGCTCTCCTCGCTCAAGGCTACCGATACCACCGCCAACCTGGGCTTCCGCTGCGCCCGGCCGGAGTGAACCCGTGAAACGACTGCTTTTGACGCTGCTTGCCCTGCTGCTCGCCGCCCCGGTTCAGGCGGCCTCCCCGCTGCCGTCCGATTCGATCTACCAGTTGTCGGTGCCGTTGACCGACCAGGACGGCCACGTCGCGCCGCTCGCCGCAGGCCGCGGCACGCCGCGGATCGTCAGCATGTTCTATACCTCGTGCACGATGGTCTGCCCGATGATCATCGACACCATGAAGGCCACCCGCCGCGCCGCCGGCGAGCCGGCCGACCTGCACCTGCTCGCGGTGAGCTTCGACCCCGAGCGCGACGACGTGGACGCGCTGCGCCGCTATGCCGCCGCGCACAAGCTGGACTTGCGCTGGTGGACGCTGGCGCGCACCGCGCCGCAGGACACCCGCTCGCTCGCTGCGTTGCTGGGCGTGCAATACCGCAAGCTGCCCGACGGCGAGTTCAACCACTCCAGCGCCCTGTTGCTGCTGGATGGGGACGGGCGCATCGTGGCGCGCACCAACATCATCGGACGGACCGATCCGGAGTTCGTCGCCGCCGTGCGCAAGGCCACCGGATCGAAGTAGGGTGGGCTCGGGCCCACCATCGCGCGACGCCTGGTGGGCTGAAGCCGCCCCACGAAGATCCGGCGTTGATGCAGGTCATGGCCTCGGGGTGCGGCGCGGCGCAAGCTGCGGTCAGTCCCGAACGAGGCCCGAGCATGGCCGCCTGGTACCCCTGGATCCTGTTGCTGCACCTGTCCTGCGCCATCGTGTTCGTCGGCGCGGCCGCGTTCGAGGTGCTGGTGCTCGAAGGCCTGCACAAGCGCTTCGACGCAACCACGATGGCCGACATCGAACAGGCGGTGATGGCGCGCGTGCGGCGCTTCATGCCTATCGTGGTGCTGCTGCTTTTCCTGAGCGGCGGCATGCTGTTCGACATCCGCTGTGACGGCGTCACCTGCGTCGGCACGCGCTTTGGCTGGTTCCTGCTGCTCAAGGTGGCGCTGGCGTTCGGCGTGCTCGGGGTGTTCGTCAACGCGGTATGGGCCGGCGCGCGTGGGCGCATGAGCGTGTGCCGCTTCCGCCACACCCACCGCGTGGTGCTGGCGTTGATGGTCGGCATCGTGTTCCTGGCCAAGACCATGTTCTACTTGTAGGTCTCATCCCCAGGAGGAAGCGTCATGTCGCAAGTGAAGTTCAAGGGCGAACCGGTCGAAGTCAGCGGCGCGTTCCCGGCCAAGGGCGCGCAGGCGCCGGCGTTCACGCTGGTCGGCAAGAGTCTGGCCGACGTGGCGCTGTCCAGCTATGCGGGCCAGCGCAAGGTGCTCAACATCTTCCCCAGCATCGACACCGGGGTGTGTGCCACCTCGGTGCGCCGCTTCAACGAACTGGCGGCGAAGCTCACCGATACGGTGGTGCTGTGCATCTCGGCGGACCTGCCGTTCGCGCAGGCGCGCTTCTGCGGCGCCGAGGGACTGGAGCGCGTGGTGACGCTCTCGACCATGCGTGGGCGCGAGTTCCTCAAAGACTATGGTGTGGCGCTCACCACCGGCCCGCTGGCCGGCGTTGCCGCGCGCGCGGTCGTGGTGCTGGACGCGGACAACCGCGTGCTGCACGCGCAGCTGGTCGACGAGCTGACGAACGAGCCCGACTACGACGCCGCGCTGGCCGCGCTGGGCTGAGCGCCGCCCTGGGGCGCGACCGCGATTGCCAGGTCGCGCCCCAAGGGCGCTCCCGCAGGAACTACCGTCGGACGGAGATCAGCGGCACGCCGATCCCGCGCGCGTCGGGATTCAGCCCCAATCCATACTTCAGGCTGCGACCGATGCGTTCGGCGTACTCGACCATCTGCGCGGCACCGGCCTCGTCCAGTTCCTCGGCACAGGTGGCGCGCCACAGTGCCAGCCAGTGATCGAAGTGTTCGGCGCGGATCGGCAGCGGGCGGTGCATGGCCATCGGGTTGCCGCGATAGCTGGCCGCGCCCAGCGCCACCGAGCACCAGAAGCGTGTCAGCAGGCGCTTGTGTTCGGGCCAGTCGTGCACGACGGCGTTGAACACCGGACCGATCAACGGGTCGGCGGTGACCTTGTCGTAGAAGTGATCGACCAGGCGGGCGATCGTGGATTCGGTAAGCGTGGTGTCGCGCATGTGGTTCGCTTGGGTGGCCGCGCCGCGGGCGATCCGCGGCGCGGCGGTGAGGTTACTTGGCGCGGCTGATCGTGCCCTTCATCAGTGCGGCGTGCCCGGGGAACGAGCAGAAGAACTCGTAATCCTGGCCGGGCTTGAGCGCGTCCACCTTGAAGCTGGTCGAGTCGCTCTCGCCACCGCCGATGATCTTGGTGTGCGCGATGACGCGGCTGTCGCCGGGCTTGAGGTAGTTGTTGTCGATGCCTGCCTTGGCGCCATCGGCGACGATGCCCGGCTCGTCGGCGGTCGCGGACACCACGAAGTTGTGGCCCATCGCGGCCTTCGGCAACTTGCCCACGTGCTTGAGCGTGACGGTGAATTGCTTGCAGGTGTTGGGCACGACGATCGACTTCTGGTCGAACTGCATGGCGTCGTTGCCCTGGATGGTGGTCGAGCAGTTGGAGGCGGCCCAGGTCGGGGCGGCGACCAGGCCGAGCAGGGCGAAAGCGAACAGACGACGTTTCACGGGGTGTCTCCTTTGCTATCGGGGGAAGCGGGATCGTGCGGCGGCGCCGCGTCGTCGGCCTGGCCGGGAACCGGTTCGTCCTCCATCAGCGGCAATACGGCGGGGCTGTCCAGGTCGTCGAACTGCTGGTGGTTGGCGGCCCAGAAGAACAGCGCCACGGCAACCAACACGATCAGCCCGGTGACCGGGATCAGCACCAGCAGGATGTTCATGCGCGCAGCGCCGCGCCGGCACTCGCGCGGCCCACGCGCAGGCCGTTGAGCACCACCACCAGCGAGCTGACCGACATGCCGATCGCGGCCAGCCACGGCGGCACCAGACCGACCGCGGCGAACGGCACCGCGAGCAGGTTGTAGGCGAGTGACCAGCGCCGGCCCTGGGCCACCACGTGGGCGAGCTGGCAGGCGACGCGGCGCGCCTGCACAAGGCCGTCCAGCCGGCCGCGCGCCAGCAGCAGGTCGGCATGCGCCTGCGCCAGGTCGGTGCCCGAGGCGAGCACCGCCGAGACGTCCGCGCCCGCCAGTGCCGGGGCGTCGTTGCTGCCGTCGCCGACGGCCAGCGTGACGTGGCCCTGCGCCCGTGCCGCCTCGAGCAGCGCGAGCTTGTCGGTGGGCGACTGGCGACCGGCCCAGCGCTTGATGTGCAGCGCGTTGGCGATCGGCGCCACGCGGGCGCGGGTATCGCCGCTGGCCAGCACGGTGACGATGCCCTCGCCGCGCAGCGCCTGCAGCGTAGTGGCGGCATCGCTGCGTGGCGCCTCGCTGACGTGGAAGGCGGCCAGCGGGCCTTCGGCATCGGCCAGCAGCAAGGTGCCGGCGGCGCTGGCCGGCGCCGCGCAACCGCTCAAGGCCAGCGCGAAATCGGGGCGACCCAGGCGCAGCGCGCGGCCGTCCACCTCGGCGCCTATGCCGGCGGTGGCGGTGACTTTCAGCGCGTGCGCCGCTGGCGTGTCGCCCGGCCAGGCGGCAGCCAGCGCCGTGGCGAGCGGATGGGTGCTTTCGCGCGCCAGCGCCGCGGCCTGGCGCAGCGCCTGCTGCGGCGCCAGTCCGTCGCGCAGCGGCTCGATCGCGTCGGGTTCGAGCCACGGCGTGGTCAGCGTGCCGGTCTTGTCGAACAGCGCGTAATCGACGCGTGCGAGCGTGTCGAGCGCGGCCGGTTCGGTCACCAGCACGCCGCGTCCGGCGAGCACGGCCAGCGCGCGGGTGACGGCGGCGGGGCGGGTCAGTGCGAAGGCGCAGGGACAGGCGACCACCAGCACGGCGACCGCGGCGTCGAACGCGCGCGCGCGGTCGAGCCACAGCCAGGCGAGCGCGGTGAGCGTGGTCAGCGCCAGCACGCGCAATACGAAGCGGGTGGCCTCGCGGTCGGCGGCATCGTTGCCCGGGCGCGCCTGGCGCGCGCGGCCGGCCAGTTGGCCGAGACGGGCGGCGGTAGTGTCGTCGCCGCTGTGTTCCACGCGCAGTTCGGCCGGGCTGCCCAGGACCACGGCGCCGGCGACCAGCCGTTCGCCGCGCTGGCGGCGGCGGGGGCGGGATTCGCCCGAGAGCAGCGCCTCGTCCACTTCGACCGCGTCGCTCTCCAGCACACCGTCGGCCGGCACGGTGCCGCCCTCGGCGATACGTACGCGATCGCCGGGCAGGAGCTCCAGCGCCGGTATGGTTTCCAGGCTGCCGTCGGCACGGCGACGCTCGGCCACCAGCGGGGTGGCGTCCTGCGCGGCCTCGCCCAGCGCGCCGCTGGCATGGCGCGCGCGCAGCTCGACGTGGCGCGCGGCCAGCAGCAGGAACACGAACATGCTCACCGAGTCGAAATAGATCTCGCCGTGCCCTCGCAGCGTGCTCCACACACTGGCGCCGAAGGTCAGCAGTACCGCCAGCGACACGGTGAAGCTGACGCCGAGCCGTCGCGTGCGCACCTCGCGCCAGGCGCCAACGAGGAACGGTTGCGCCGAATAGGCGACCACCGGTGCGGTGGTGAGCAGGCTGAGCCAGCGGAACAGCCCGCGCGTGGTGAAGTCGACGAAGTCGACCACGCCGATGTACATGACGAAGGCGTAGGTCATCACCTGCATGGCGCACATGCCGGCGACCAGCAGGCGCTTGAGCGCGTCGTTGGCCTCGCCGCTGCGCGCGTCGTCGATGTGTTCGCGCCGGAGCGGCCGTGCGCTGCACTGCTCGGCGGCGAACGCGTCGAGCAGTTGCGGCAGGGCCAGCCGGTCGGGGTTCCACACGATGCGCGCGCGCTGTGCGCGGGCGTCGATCGCCACGCGCGCCACGCCCGGCAGGGCGTGCAGGCGCGCGTCCAGGCGCAGTTGCTGGCGCGGGTCGTTGAGGCCTTCGACACGCAGCGCGATCTCGGCACGGCCATCGCGCCGGGGACGGATCACCTGCGCAGCCAGGCGCGGGTGCAGCCACGCCGCGTGCATGCCGGCGGCGTTCATGGGCCGCGCCCTGGCGCACCGGCCGCGCGGGACGACGAGGCCTTGGCGCTTTCCGCTTTTTGGCGGCCCCCGTTCACGGGCCCGTGCATCGGCATGTCCAGCAACGTATGCGGATGCTCGGTCATCTGCAGCGGCAGGTCGGCATGGCGCGAACCGAGCACGATCGTCCAGATGCACCCGGCCAGCGAGGCGGCGAAGATCACCGCCCCGAGCCACAGCACGGGTTGCCGGTACCAGGCGTCGGCCGCGGCCGACGCCTCAGCGGGAGGCTTGTGCTGCTGCATCGCCCTGGTGCGAGAGGTGGTAGACGTAGGCTGCCAGCACGCGGATCTGGTCGTCGTTCAGGCGCTTGCTCCATGCCGGCATGTGGCCCTGGCGACCGCCGCCGATGGTGCGCACGATGTCCTCGAACTTGCCGCCGTGCAGCCACACGTGATCGGTCAGGTTGGGCGCGCCCAGCGCCGGATTGCCTTTGCCCTGCGGGCCGTGGCAGGCGGCGCAGGTGGTGAACAGCGGCTGGCCCGCGGCCGCGCGGCCTTCGTCGTGCGACGAGCCGGACAGGCTCAGCACGTAGTTGGCCAGGTTCTTGACGTTGTCCTCGCCCAGGCTCGCCCACGGCGGCATCAGGCCGCTGCGGCCATCGTGGATGGAGGCGAGGATGTCCTTGCCGCTGCCGCCGTAGAGCCAGTCATCGTCGATCAGGCTGGGCGCGCCCAGCTTGACGTTGCCGTAGCCGCCGCGGCCGTGGCAGGCGGCGCAGTTGTCCACGAACAGGCGCTCGCCCATCTGCTGTGCGGCCGGGTCGTCGGCCAGCTGCTCGACCGGGTACTTGCGGAAGCGTTCGACCAGGTCGTCCAGCTTGGCGTTGTTGATGGCCTCGTCCCGCGCCAGCTCGCCGTGCGCCGTCCAGCCCAGCGTGCCCTTGTGGTTGCCGAAGCCCGGGTAGAGCACCAGGTAGAGCGCGCCGGCGACGAACATCGCGCCGGACAGCAGCAGCCACCACAGCGGCAGGTTGCGCACGCCTTCGCGGATGGTGCCGTGCGCCCAGACATGGCCGCTCGTGTCGTCCGACAGTGTCGGGATCTTCGCCCGCGGCGCCCACAGGAACAGCAGGAACGTGATGCCGAAGTTCAGCACCACCAGGAACATCACCCACAACGACCAACCCGCGCTCACGGCTGCCTACCTTTGTTGTTCTTGTCCGCGTCCGGCGCGCCCGGCGCCGGCCCTTCCGGCTTGTCTTCCATCGGAAGCTCGCTCATCCGCTTGAAGGTCGAGCGGTGGCGCTTGCGCCAGGCCCAGATCCAGATGCCGATGAACACCAGCATCAGCAGCACCGTGACCACGCCGGTCAGGTGGCCCCAGAACGGATTCATCATCGGATGGTTCATGGCGTGCCTCCGTGGCCGGTCGGCACCGGCACGGTGGCCGCCGGCTCGTTCTGGATGCCGAGCCCCTGCAGGTAGGCGATCAGCGCATCCATCTCGGTCTTGCCGGCCAGCGCTTTCGGCGCGCTGGCGATGTCCGCATCGGTGTACGGATCGCCCAGCCTGCGCAGCGCACGCATGCGCGCCTGGATGTCCTCGGCGCTGATCGTGTTGTGCTCGAGCCAGTCGTACTGCGGCATGTTCGACTCGGGCACCACCTGGCGCGGATTCTCCAGGTGCAGGCGCTGCCAGTCGTCGGTGTATTTGCCGCCCACGCGCGCCAGGTCCGGCCCGGTGCGCTTGGAGCCCCACTGGAACGGACGGTCGTAGACCGATTCCTGCGCGGTGGAGAAGTGGCCGTAGCGCTGGGTCTCGGCGCGCAGCGCCCGGATCATCTGCGAGTGGCACAGGTAGCAGCCCTCGCGCACGTAGACATCCTTGCCGGCCAGGCGCAGCGGGTCGTAGGGCTTGACCCCCAGCGGCGCCTTGACCGCATGGGCTTCCATGAACAGCGGGGTGATCTCGGCGAGGCCGCCGATCGACACCATGATCGCCGTGAGGATGCCCAGCAGCGCGGCATTCTTCTCGATGATTTCGAAATGCTTGTAAGCCATCTGGTCGTGTTCCTCAGCCCACACTCGGCAGCGGTTCGGGTACCTGGTGCGGATCGGGCTCGGGGATCGGCACCGGGATCGGCTTGATCAGCCGCGCACGGGCGTCGGCGGCGGTGTGCCACAGGTTCCACGCCATCAGCACCATGCCGGTGAGGATCACCACGCCGGCGAACCACCGCGTCCAATAGGCCGGCTGGATCGCCAGCAGGCTGTCGATGAACGGGTAGGTGAGCGAACCGTCGGGCAGCGTGGCACGCCACATCAGGCCCTCGGTGACGCCGGCGACCCACATCGAGCCGACGTACAGCACCACGCCGAACACGTGCAGCCAGAAATGCCATTCCATCGCCTTGCGCGAGTACATCGCCGGCTGGCCGAGCGCGCGCGGCGCCATCGCGTAGAGCGAGCCGATGGTGATCATCGCCACCCAGCCCAGCGCACCGTTGTGCACGTGCGCCACGGTCCAGTCGGTGTAGTGGGAGAGCTGGTTGACGGTCTTGACCGCCATCATCGAGCCCTCGAACGTGCTGCCCGCGTAGAACACCAGCGACAGCACCATGAACTTGGCCGCCGGGTCGACCTTGAGCTTCGGCCACGAACCGTTGAAGGTCATCAGGCCGTTCGCCGCCGAGCCCCAGCTGGGCATCAGCAGCACCAGCGAGAAGGCCATGCCGACCGACTGCACCCAGTCCGGCAGTGCCGTGTACATCAGGTGGTGCGCGCCGGCCCACATGTACACCGAGATCAGCGCCCAGAAATTGACGATGGAGAAGCGGTAGCTCCACAGCGGCTGCTGCGCCTGGCGCGGCACGAAGTAGTACATCATCCCGAGGAAGCCGGCGGTCAGGAAGAACGCCACCGCGTTGTGGCCGTACCACCACTGCACCATCGCATCGACCACGCCCGAGTAGATCGGGTAGGACTTCGACAGCGACACCGGGATCACCAGGTTGTTGACGATGTGCAGCAGGCCCACCGCGATGATCCACGCGCCGTAGTACCAGTTCGCCACGTAGATGTGGCGGATGCGCCGGCGCGCGAGCGTGCCGAAGAACACCACGCCCAGGCTGATCCACACCACCGCGATGATGATGTCGACCCACCACTCCGGCTCCGCGTATTCCTTGCTCTGGGTCATGCCCAGCGGCATGGTGATCATCGCGGCGAGGCAGGCGACCTGCCAGCCCCAGAAGGTGAACGCGGCGAGCTTCGGGTAGGCCAGCCGCGTGTGCCCGGTGCGCTGGACCACGTAGTAGCAGGTGCCGATCAACGCCGAGCCGCCGAAGGCGAAGATCACACCGAAGGTGTGGTCTGGGCGAATGTGGCTGAAGGTCAGCCACGACGTATCGAAGTTGAACATGGGCCACGCCAGCTGCGCGGCCGCGAGCACGCCGACCGACATGCCGACGATGCCCCACACGGCCGCCGCCAGCAGGAACTGGCGCACGACCTTGTCGTTGTAATACTCGGTGTTGGGCATGGAGGGGTTCCAGGAGAAGTCCGTGTATTTTCCGTGGGCGGGCGACCGGTTCGCCTGACCTGTGTCAAAGCACCGCGGCAAAAGACCGCTTCGGCGCTGTGGCCGGTTGTCGCACGCCGCCGGGCTCTGATCGTGCGCCCGCATTCGTGGCCGTGGCGTACAAGCCGGCCGGCGCCGTGCCGCCCGTTCCCGCGCCCTGACCTGGGTCAGGGCGCCCCGCGGAGGGCATCTGCATACTCGCCGCCGATGACCCACGTCGTGACCGAGAACTGCATCAACTGCAAGCACACCGACTGCGTGGAGGTGTGTCCGGTCGATGCCTTCCACGAGGGTCCGAATTTCCTCGTCATCAACCCGGACGAGTGCATCGATTGCACGCTTTGCGTGGAGGAGTGCCCGGTAGGCGCGATTTTTCCCGAGCTGGACATCCCGGTCGGCCAGGAAGGCTTCCTGGCGCTCAACGCCGAACTGGCGCGCGAGTGGCCGGTGATCACGACGAAGATCCCGGCCATGGCGGAGGCCGGGCAATGGGACGGCGTGCCGGACAAGCTGGCGCTGCTCAAGCGGTAGCACCCGCCTGGGGATCGGTTGGGGAGGGCTGCAGGGTGCGCCTGCGCGAGGGACCTCGCGCAGGACGCGCCCGGGCAGTTCGCCGCTGCGCGTCCGCCCGCCAAGTCTGCAGGCACCCTTGCGGGAATGCGCCTGACGCGACCGCCGTGTCTCCGGTCGCGCACAAGTGCGCCCCGGAAAGGGGCCGGGTCAGCCGGGAACGCGCCGCAGATTCACCGCATACCCGGCGGCCAGCACCAGCGCCACCACGGCCTGCGCGCTGATCGATTGCCAGGTCGGATAGATGCCGAGCAGTTCGATGCGCGGCAACGGCGCCACGTGCACGCCGATCCAGCCGGCTTCCTGCAGCGCCGCGATGCCCTTGCCGGTGAGCACCACCGCCAGCAGTGCGATCAGCGCGGAGCTGGCCGAGAAGAACTTGCCCAGCGGCAGCCGCCGACTGGTGCGCAGCAGCAGCCACGCGATCGCGACGAGCGTCAGCGCGCCAGTACCGATGCCGCCGAGCAGCCACATCCGTGGGCCTTCGTTCCACATCGCCACGTAGAACAGGATCGTCTCGAACACTTCGCGGTAGACCGAGAGAAAGGCCAGGCCGAACAGGAACCAGGCCGAGCGATCGAGGGTGGCGGCCATCTTGGCCTTGAGGTACGCCTGCCAGCGCCCGCCCACGCTCTTGCGGTGCATCCATAGCCCCACGCACAGCAGCACGGCGGCGGCGAACAGCGAGGACAGACCTTCGGTGAGTTCGCGTCCCGCGCCGCTGATCGCCACCGCGTAGCTCGCCACCGCCCAGGTGGCCAGGCCCGCCAGCAACGCCAGGCTCCAGCCGGCATGCACGTAGCGCAGCATCGCCGGGCGCTCGGCCTTGCGCAGGAAGGCGAGCAGGGCGACGACGACCAGCAGCGCCTCCAGCCCCTCGCGCACCAAGATGGTCCAGGCGCCGAGGAAGGCCGAGGCGGCGTCGGCCGAACCGCCGGCGAGGACGGCCTGGGCACGCTGCAGCAGCGCGTCGGCGGCCTGCTGGTTCGCCACGACGTCTGCCCCTCCGCTGGCCACCGCGGTGCGGTAGACGCCCATCGCCGTTTCCAGTTGCGAGCGCAGTGCCGCGTTTCGCGCGTCCAGTTGCGGCTCGACCGGTTCCACGCCATCGAGATACGCCGAGAGTGCCAGGCGCTCCGCTTCGTCATGATTTCCCTGTTGCCACGCGATGAGGCTGGCGGCCAGTTTCTCGCGCGCCAGCGCCAGGCCGGAACGGGACTTGGGCAACGCATGCGGATAGGCGCGCAGGTAACCGAGGATGGCCCGCGCCTGCTGCTCGCCCAGTGCAGGCGACAGGTCCGCCACGCGGGCGCGGGAAAGCTCTTCCAGGTTGCCCAGTCGCTGGTGTGCCAGGGCGTTGTCCTTCCACGCCCGCACACCTTCGCCCGCGCGGTGCGCGTAGGCCAGCGAACCGACGTAGTAGGCGAGCGACCAGCGATCGTCGACCGACAACTGTTCGGCATAGGCGGTCATCGCCGTGCCCTTGACGCCCTGGCTGATGGCCTCGTACAGCGACAACACGCTGCGCTGGTCGGCGCGCGTGCGGTCGGTGAAGTCGATCGGCGGTGGCTCGAGCGCCGCGGCCGCGGGGCCGTTGCCCTGGCCGGTGGCGCCGTGGCACGCGGCGCAGGTCTGCTGGTACATCGCCGCGCCGCGGGCGAGGTCGGGCAGGTGCGCGGGCGCCGTGGGCACCGGATAGGCAGCCAGCAGCGCGTCCGCCAACCCGTGGGCCTGGCGCGCCACGTCGGCCGTGGCGGCTTTGGCGTCGATCAGCTGCACCAGTTGCGCGGCCTGCGCCTGCAGCGCCGGCGAGCCCGGGCGCGGCGGCAGCTGCGCCAGGCGCTGGCGCACCGTGGCGGCGAATTCCCGCATCTCGGCATATTCGGAGGCGCTGACCACGTGGCCGTCGTGCACCGCGCCGGCGTAGTCGGTGGCCAGGTAGTCGAGCATCTGCCAGGTCTGGCTGACCTCTGGCGATGCCGGGACGGCGGCTGCGGCGGAGCCCGCCGACTGGGCCCGGGCGAGGGCGGGACACCCGCCCGCCAGCAGCGCGAAGGCCAGCATCGACGCGGCTGCCTTGTTGAGAATGCCTATCATTGCCTCAGTATAGGCCGGAACAGGACGCGCGACGCCAGGCGTGTCCGGATGCCGCAGACCGCGCCCTTCGGCGGCGGTTTCGCCGGGCGAAAAAAAACCGGGACCTTGCGCAGGTCCCGGCCTTCTCGTGGCGCGCCGGCTTCGAGGGAAGCCGGCCCGATGCGCTTACTTCGCCACCACCCGCACCATTTCCAGGCACTTGTTCGAATAGCCCCACTCGTTGTCGTACCAGCTGACCAGCTTGACGAAGGTCGGGTCGAGCGCGATGCCGGCGTCGGCGTCGAAGATCGAGGTGCGCGCGTCGCCGCGGAAGTCCGTGGCGACCACCTTCTCCTCGGTGTAACCCAGGATGCCCTTGAGCGCGCCTTCGGACTGCGCCTTCATCTCGGCGCAGATCTCCGCGTAGGTCGCCGGCTTCTCCAGCTCGACGGTGAGGTCGACCACCGAGACGTCGCTGGTCGGCACGCGGAAGGACATGCCGGTGAGCTTCTTGTTGAGCTCGGGGATCACCACGCCCACGGCCTTCGCCGCGCCGGTGGAGGAGGGGATGATGTTCTCCAGGATGCCCCGGCCGCCGCGCCAGTCCTTGTTGCTCGGACCGTCGACCGTCTTCTGCGTGGCGGTCGCCGCGTGCACGGTGGTCATCAGGCCGCGCTTGATGCCCCACTTGTCGTTGAGCACCTTGGCCAGCGGCGCCAGGCAGTTGGTGGTGCACGAGGCGTTGGAGATGATCGTCTCGCCGGCGTACTTCTCATGGTTCACGCCGTAGACGAACATCGGCGTGTCGTCCTTGGAGGGCGCCGACTGGATCACCTTCTTCGCGCCCGCGTCCAGATGCTTCTGGCAGGTTTCCTTGGTCAGGAACAGGCCGGTCGATTCGATCACCACCTCGGCGCCGACTTCGTCCCACTTCAGGTTCGACGGATCGCGCTCCTGGGTCAGGCGAATGCGCTTGCCATTGACGAGCAGGTGGGCGCCATCGACGGCCACCTCGCCCTTGAAGCGGCCATGCACGGAGTCATAGCGCAGCATGTAGGCCAGGTAGTCGGGCTCCAGCAGATCGTTGATGGCGACGATTTCGATGTCCGCGAAATTCTGCACGGCGGCGCGCAGCACGTTGCGGCCGATGCGGCCGAAGCCGTTGATCGCGACCTTGATGGCCATGGGCAAGCATCCTCTTGGGTTCGATGGAGCGGTGGAGCGGCGACGTTCGGGTCGCCTGAAACGCGCATTTTAGCGCCGATCGGGGTCACGGGGCCGTATACCGTCCGGTCCGCTGCGCCTTCGGCCTGCCTGCCTCGGCAGGTATCGGTCGTGGCGGTGGTGTCGCGGCTGCTTGCCCAAGGGCGGTCGCGTCATACTCCGGCCCGGGCGTCGAGTTCCCCAGGAGCGTAGCCATGCAGGCACAGATCACCCCCTTCTTCCACGCGCCCACCTCGACGTGGAGCTACCTGGTGCGCGACGCCGCCACGGGCGAGGCGGCCATCATCGATGCCGCGCTGGACTTCGACCCGGCCACCGGCGAACTCGGCCACGCCAGCGCGGCGGCGATCCTTCAGGCGGCCGAGCGCGACGGCGCCCAGGTGCGCTGGATCCTGGAGACCCATGCGCACGCCGACCACCTGTCGGCGGCAGCCTGGTTGCGCGCGTCCACCGGTGCACAGACCGCGATTGGCGCGGGCATCGAACAGGTGCAGGAAACCTTCCGCCAGCGGCTGGGCCTGGAAGACGAGCCGGAGCTGGATGGCCGCGCGTTCGACCGTCTGCTGCACGACGGCGACGCGTTGCCGCTGGGCGAACTCGTGATCCACGTCATCGCCACGCCGGGACACACGCCCGACAGCCTCAGCTATCTGATCGGCGATGCAGTGTTCGTCGGCGATACGCTGTTCTCGCCGGAGGCGGGATCCGCACGCTGCGACTTCCCCGGCGGCGATGCGAATGCGCTGTACCAGTCGGTATGGCGCATCTACGGCCTGCCCGTCACCCGCATGTTCCTGGCGCACGACTATCCCGCCGCCGGAAGCGCGCCGCGGGCAGAGGTGCCGATCGCCGAGCAGCGCGCCGGGAACAAGCACATCCGGGACGGCGTGACGGAGGAGGCGTTCGTGGCGATGCGGCGGCAGCGCGACGCCGGCCTGCCGCCGCCGCGCCTGCTGTGGCCGGCGCTGCAGGTAAACATCCGCGGTGGCCGGCTGCCGCCGCCCGAAGGCAATGGCCAGCATTACTTCAAGCTGCCGTTGCAAGTGCTCGACTGAGGCGCTGTGGCACACTGGCCGGCCTTTTGTGGTCGTTGTCTCGATGATGTTCCTGCGTCGTTCCGCCGTTCTCCTGCTCGCCTGTTTCCTGCTGGTCCCTGACGCCCATGCCTGGGGACCGAACGGTCATCGCATCGTCGCCGAGCTCGCCCAGCGCCACCTGAGTCCCGCCGCCGAAGCCCAGGTCGCGCGCCTGCTGGGCCCCGAGCACACGCGCCGGCTGGCCGACGTCGCCACCTGGGCCGACGACATCCAGGACGATCCATCGCAACAGGCGCTGTGGAAGGCCACGCGCAGCCTGCACTACATCAACTTCGGCGACCGCGACTGCGACTACCAGCCGCCGCGCGACTGCCGCGAGGGACGGTGCGTGGTCGAGGGCCTGGCGCACTACGTCGCCGTGCTCGGCGACCGGAGCCAGAGCGAGGATGCACGCCGCGAGGCCCTGAAGTTCGTGGTGCATTTCGTCGGTGACGTGCACCAGCCGCTGCACGCCGGCTATCGACCCGACAAGGGCGGCAACACCTACCAGGTGCAGTTCCGGGACCAGGGCAGCAACCTGCATCGCGTGTGGGACTCGGGGATGCTGCGCACCCGTGGATTGGACTGGCAGGCGTACGCGAAGCGGCTGGATGCGCTCGGGATGGTCGCGCTGCCGCCGGTGGCGGGCGCGCCGTTCGCGGCATGGGCGGAGGAATCCTGCCGGCTCACCCGCGACATCTATCCGGACGGCCATGCGGTTGGCGCCGCTTACGTCAGGACGCAGTTGCCGGTGGCCGAACGGCGACTGCGCCAGGCGGGGCGGCGGTTGGCCCAATTGCTCAACCGCACCCTGGGATGAGTTGCGTGAGGAACTCGAGGCGCCGCGCCCTTGCTCCTCCCCCTCCAGGAAGGCTGGGGCGGGGATGGGTCTCCCGTCACATTGCATACGATTGCACCCGGGCCGCGCCGTGACTGGCATCTGCTAGCCTCGACGGCATGAATGCCGAAAACCACCTGCGCCGCACCAAGATCGTCGCCACCCTGGGTCCCGCCACCGACGCGCCGGGCATGCTCGCGCGACTGATCGCCGAGGGCGTGGACGTGGTCCGCCTCAACCTTTCGCACGGCCAACCGCAGGACCATCGCGCCCGCGCCATGGCGGTGCGCGACGCGGCCCTGGCGGCCGGCCGCGAGGTCGGCATCCTCGCCGACCTGCAGGGCCCGAAGATCCGCATCGAGAAATTCGCCAACGGTCCGATCGAGCTGCATCCGGGCGATCCGTTCGTGCTCGACTGCTCGCCCGACGCGCCGCCCGGCGACGGCACCCGTGTCGGTGTCAGCTACCACCAGCTTCCGCAGGACGTGGCGGCCGGCGACGTGCTGCTGCTGGACGACGGGCTGGTCGCGTTGCGCGTGGATGCCGTCGAAGGCGCACAAGTGCGCTGCGAGGTGCTGATCGGCGGCAAGCTTTCCGATCGCAAGGGGCTCAACCGCCAGGGCGGCGGCTTGTCGGTGTCCGCGCTTTCGGACAAGGACCGGGCGGACATCCGCCTGGCGGCCGAAATCGGCGCCGACTTCCTCGCCGTCTCGTTCGTGCGTTCGGCGGCCGACATGGAGCAGGCGCGTCGCCTGCTGCGCGAGGCCGATGGCCTTGGCGCGCTGGTCGCGAAGATCGAGCGTGCCGACGCGATTCCGGTGCTGGGCGAGATCATCGACGCATCCGATGCGGTGATGGTGGCGCGCGGTGACCTGGGCGTGGAAATCGGCGACGCCGAGCTGCCCGGCCTGCAGAAGAAGATCATCCGCGAGGCGGTCGCCCGCAACCGCGCCGTGATCACCGCCACGCAGATGCTGCAGTCGATGGTGACCGCGCCGATTCCCACGCGCGCCGAAGTGCTCGACGTCGCCAACGCGGTGATCGACGGCACCGACGCGGTGATGCTCTCGCAGGAGACCGCCGCCGGCGCGCATCCGGACGTGGCGGTGGCCGCCATGCGACGCATCTGCCTGGGCGCCGAGCGCCAGTTCGAGCCCAAGGAAGACCTGACCTCCGCCGCGCATCGACTGGACCGCGCGGACCAGGCGATCGCCCTGGCCGCGATGGTGCTGGCCGGGCAGCTCGGCGTGCGCGCACTGATCGCGTTGACCGACTCGGGCGCCACCGCGCAGTGGCTCTCGCG
Source organism: Frateuria edaphi (assembly GCF_021117405.1). Taxonomy (NCBI): domain Bacteria; kingdom Pseudomonadati; phylum Pseudomonadota; class Gammaproteobacteria; order Lysobacterales; family Rhodanobacteraceae; genus Frateuria; species Frateuria edaphi. The sequence goes on along the minus strand of NZ_CP088251.1, from coordinate 2,950,644 downwards.
CTATCGCAGCGCGGTACCGATCTTCGCGCTCTCGCCCAGCGCCGACGCCCGCCGCCGCATGCTGCTGCTGCGCGACGTGCAACCGGTGGCCTTTACCGAGGTGAGCCAGAGTTCGGCGGCCAACGCGCGCGAGGCGGTTCGCCAGCTGTTCGCGCAGGGCAAACTGGCCGAGGGTGACCGCGTGGTGCTCACCCAGGGCGACCGCGTCGGTGCCGGTGGCGGCACCAACACGCTCAAGTTGCTGCTGGTGGGTGCGGAGGGCATCGTCGAGAGCCTGCGCGACCTGTAAGCACGGCGCTCTGCGTTCGCTTCCCCCTCCTCTCCGAGGGAAAGGATCGAGGCGAAGGGCCCCAAACACCGCAGCATCAGTCCTTCCCACCCGAGGGGAGAGGGAGCAAAAGCGCCACAGGCTGTCTTTTCGCCACGGCGCTACACTGGCCAGCCCCACACCAGGAGGTTGCCATGAACCCGACCGTCCGTCGTCTCGCCTTCGCGACGCTGCTGGCCGCTGGTCTGCCGGTGGCGGCCCAGTCCCAGCAACGGGTTGATCCGCGGCACCTGTACGACCACTGGATCCTCCTGAACCAGAACGTCGCCGTCGACGTGCCCAACAGTGCCCGGAACGTCAACCAGCCGGGCTGCGCGGCGGTGAGCTACATGATCGGTTCCGACGGCCTGCCGCGCGATCTGAAGGTCGAGAAAGTCGTCCCCAAGGGCGATTTCGGCCAGATCGCGCTGAGCGCCGTGTCCAACTTCCGCTACGGCCCCTCGCTGTCCAACAAGAACCACGATCCGGTGGCTACGTACTACGTGGTGCCGTTCAACGCGCCCTCCGATCCGGCCGGCCAGGAGCAGGTGATGGCACCGTGCCGCCTGCCGGGCTACGAAAACTAGCCGTGCCGCGCCGTCACGACGGCGTTGACACCATGTCGTTATAATCGGCGGTTCTTTGACCTGCCGTCCCGCTTGGGGCGGCGCAAATCCATTGCGGTGACCCCGCCTCGTCTGCACGGAGTCGTTCATGAGCATCGAAGATCTTGAAAGCATCGCCCAGGCGATGGTCGCGCCCGGCAAGGGCATCATCGCGATCGACGAATCGACCAACACGATCAAGAAGCGCTTCGAGGCGGTCGGCATCGAGAACACCGAGGAAAACCGCCGCGCCTACCGCGAACTGCTGCTGACCACGCCGGGCCTGAACGAGCACATCTCCGGTGCGATCCTGTACGACGAAACGCTGCGCCAGAAGACCAAGGATGGCGTGCCGTTCACCGAGGTGATGAAGAAGAACGGCATCATCCCGGGCATCAAGGTCGACAAGGGTCCGGTGCCGCTGGCCGGCTTCCCGGGCGACGTGGTTACCGAGGGCCTCGATGGCCTGCGCGACCGCCTCGCCGAGTACGTCAAGCTGGGCGCGCAGTTCTGCAAGTGGCGCGCGGTGATCAACATCTCCGACGACAACCCCAGCTCCACCGCGATCGAAGCCAACTGCCACGCGCTGGCCCGTTACGCCGCGCTGTGCCAGGAAGCCGGGCTGGTGCCGATGGTCGAGCCGGAAGTGATCATGGACGGCGACCACTCGATCGAGGTCAGCTACGAAGTGCACGAAGCCGTGCTGCGCAGCCTGTTCAACGCGCTGTACGAGCAGAACGTGATGCTCGAGGGCACCATCCTGAAGGTCAGCATGGTCATCCCCGGCAAGGACTGCGACGAGCAGGCCGAAGTCGAGGAGGTGGCCGAGGCGACCGTGCGCGTGCTCAAGAGCACCGTGCCGGCCTCGCTGCCGGGCATCGTGTTCCTCTCCGGCGGCCAGACCGACGAGCAGTCGACCGCGCACCTCAACGCCATGAACCACATCGGCCCGCACCCGTGGCCGCTGTCGTTCTCCTACGGCCGCGCCATGCAGCAGGCGGCGCTGAAGCTGTGGGCCAAGGACATGAAGGCCAACTACGCCGAGGCGCAGAAGACCGTCGCCGCGCGTGCCAAGGAGAATGGCCTGGCCGCGCTGGGACAGTGGAACGGCTGAACTGCCAACGCACAGTTGTGAGAAAGGGCGCCTCAGGGCGCCCTTTTTTTGCCTTGCTCCTTCTCCCGTCCGGGGAGAGGGGCCGCGGCTCGCGGGAAGCTCCCGCATGGATGCCTTGCTTCTTGAGAATCCCTCCGTGACGTGACTCGCCTGCGGCGGCCTCCGATTGCTTGTCGGCGCCAGCCCGGTGAGGGGCAAGAGCTGGGCGCCTCCTCGCGTTGCCTGGCCGGTCTCTTGCTCCTAGAGGAGCTGCCGCCGCTTCACCGCGGACGCTCGGGAGCCGAGGCCGAAGACCGCGCGTGTCTGTGTGCTGCGGTGTACATGCCCTGTTTCCATGGAGAGGGCAAAAAAGAAGGGCGCCCGAGGGCGCCCTTCTTCTCCATGGAGGCGCATCCCTGCGCCCATGTGATCAGAACCGGTATTCGGCGCTGACGGACACCATGTTGGTGTCGAGGTTGACGTTGTTCTTCGACGCATCGTAGTGGTCGAAGTTGAGGCCCAGGCTGGCGTTGTTGCTGAAGTCGTAGCCCACGCCCGCGCCGGCGTACCAGCTGGTGTCGTCCAGGCTCTTGCGCACCGGGTTGACGTCATTGGAAAGGCCGTGGCCCTTCCAGCTGTACAGGCCCGTGCGTGCGCTGACGTACCAGTTCGGCGCCACGTTGAAATGGCCGTTCACGCCGGCGGTCCAGCCGTGCAGCTGCGAGCGGCCCTGCTCGACCACGTCATTGCTGTTGAAAATGTTCTTGACGTGGATGTTGCCCAGGTCGTTGTAGCCCACCTCGGCGCCCAGCGCCACGGACGGGGTGATCGCCCAGCGGTAGCCGCCGCCGATCGCATAACCGGTGTCGTGGTTGTCGTACGGGCCCTTGTCGATCGAGGTGCGGCCGACGTTGCCGTTGACGAACCAGCCGTCGTTGTGGGTCGGCGCGCTCTGCGCGAACGCGGCGGGGACGGCCAGCAGGCCGGCGGAAGCAAAGGCAAGGGCAATCAGCGTCTTTTTCATTGGGAGATTCTCCTGTTGTTGTGGCGATCGTGGGGAGTCGATCGCTTGCGTGCGCCCTGAAAAGGGGAAGAGCGACACGCGACTTCTTGGATGCGGCCGGTGCGCCAAAGATTCAATGCGCATGACGATGCCGGTAATTTGCGGTTAAGTTCCGCGACCAGGTCGTTTGGACGCCTGGACGTCCTTCCGCTTTTTCCGGAAGGCTCGCCGGTCGTCGCGCACGAATCATGCGCGATGACATTGGAACGGGCGCTACCTGAAGTTGCGCGGTATTGCTCCGGCGTCGGTTAAGCCCGAATTAATCGTCGCGGCAGGTACTTGCACGCGACGCGACAGCAACCCTCCCGATCGGCGACAATTGGCGCTTTGCCGCTTGCCCGGAGATTCGACCGATGACCACCCGCCGCGAACTTGCCAACGCCGTGCGCGCCCTCGCCATGGACGCCGTCGAGGCGGCCAAGTCCGGCCATCCGGGCATGCCGATGGGCATGGCCGACATCGCCGAAGTGCTGTGGAACGATTTCCTGAAGCACAACCCGGCCGATCCGAAGTGGCCCAACCGCGACCGCTTCGTGCTCTCCAACGGCCACGGCTCGATGCTGCAGTACGCGTTGCTGCATTTGGCCGGCTACGACCTGCCGATGGCGGAGCTCAAGCGCTTCCGCCAGCTGCATTCGAAGACCGCCGGCCACCCCGAGTACGGCCACACGCCCGGCGTGGAAACCACCACCGGCCCGCTCGGCCAGGGCCTGGCCAACGCGGTGGGTTTCGCGCTCGCCGAGAAGGTGCTGGCGGCGCATTTCAACCGCCCCGGTCACACGGTAGTGGACCACCACACCTACGTGTTCCTGGGCGACGGCTGTCTGATGGAAGGCATCTCGCACGAAGCCTGCTCGCTGGCCGGTACCTGGGGTTTGGGCAAGCTCGTGGCGATCTACGACGACAACGGCATCTCCATCGATGGCGAGGTGCACGGCTGGTTCACCGACGACACCGCCAAGCGCTTCGAGGCCTACGGCTGGAACGTGATCCGCGGCGTGGACGGCCATGACGCCGAGGCGATCAAGCGCGCGATCTCGCAGGCCACCGCGCAGAGCGAAAAGCCCACGCTGATCTGCGCCCGCACCATCATCGGCTTCGGCGCGCCGCACAAGCAGGGCAAGGAAGAGAGCCACGGCGCGCCGCTGGGCAAGGACGAAATCGCCGCCGCGCGCGAGCAGCTCGGCTGGAGCTACCCGCCGTTCGAAATTCCTTCCGAAATCTATGCCGGTTGGGACGCCAAGGCCGCCGGTGCCAAGCGTGAGCAGGAGTGGAACGCCACGCTGGATGCCTACGCCAAGGCGCACCCGGAGCTGGCCGCCGAATTCAAGCGCCGCCTCTCTGGCGAGCTGCCGGCCGACTGGAACGACAAGGCGCGGGCCTACATCGCGAAGATGCAGTCCGAAGGGCCCGAAGTGGCCTCGCGCAAGGCCTCGCAGATGGCGCTGGACGCCTTCGGTCCGCTGCTGCCGGAACTGATCGGCGGCTCGGCGGATCTCGCCGGCTCCAACCTCACCAAGTGGAAGGGCAGCAAGGACGCCGGCAACGGCAACAGCAGCGACGGCCAGGGCAACTATGTCTACTACGGCGTGCGCGAGTTCGGCATGACCGCGATCGCCAACGGCCTGGCGCTGCACGGCGGCTTCATTCCCTACGACGCCACCTTCCTGGTGTTCTCCGACTACGCGCGTAACGCCGTGCGCATGAGCGCGCTGATCCCGGCGCACGCGATCCACGTCTACACCCATGATTCGATCGGCCTGGGCGAGGACGGCCCGACGCACCAGCCGGTCGAGCACCTGGCCAGCCTGCGTTACATTCCGAACAACCAGGTGTGGCGCCCCTGTGACGCGGTCGAATCGGCCGTGTCGTGGAAGGCCGCCATCGAGCGCAAGGGCAATCCGGCCTGCCTGGTGTTCTCGCGCCAGAACCTCAAGCACCAGCAGCGCAGCGAGCAGCAGGTGGCCGACATCGCGCGCGGCGCGTACGTCCTATCCGATCCGGCCGACACGAAGTTCAAGGCGATCATCATCGCCACCGGCTCGGAAGTGGAACTCGCGATGGAAGCGGCCCGGACGCTGGCCCAGCAGGGCGTGCCGGTGCGCGTGGTCTCGATGCCCTGCACCGAGGTGTTCGACGAGCAGCCGCTGGAATACCGCGAGGGCATCCTGCCGTCGTGGTGCCGCGCGCGCGTGGCGGTGGAAGCGGCCACGGCCGACTACTGGCGCAAGTACGTGGGCCTGGATGGTGAAGTCATCGGCATGACCGGCTTCGGCGCCTCGGCCCCGGCGCCGCAGCTGTTCGAGCATTTCGGCTTCACCGTCACGAACGTGGTGGATGCGGTCAAGCGCGTGGTCGGCTGATCGACTTCGCTCTATCGGGTCTTCCCGGTTGAGTGGGAAGACCACAGGCGGGTGAGGGAGGTTTTGCCGCAACCGCGGCCCCTCACCCCAGCCCTCTCTCCGGCGGCGAGAGGCAGCCATTCTCGGCACGACGGCCCATCGGTTCCCCCCGGGCTTTCAGGGAGGAGTACGTCACGCGCCGAGCAGCACGCCCAGTTCTTCAGGCGATCTGGCGATCGCCGCGGCACCCGCCTGTTCCAGCTCCGCTCGGCTGCCGAAGCCCCACAACACGCCGATGCCGCGCACGCGGTTGGCAACGGCACCTTCGATGTCGAAGTGGCGGTCGCCGATCATCACCGTTTCCTCGGCGCGAACGCCGAAGTCCGCCATGGCGGCGGCGATCATGTCCGCCTTTTCGCTGTTGGCGCTCGACGGATCGGGTCCGTACAGCCGCAAAAAAGCCTGGCCGAACGGCAGCTGCGCCAGGATCGGTTCGGCATGCCGGTGCGGCTTGCCGGTAACGATGGCCAGCTGGTGGCCGGCGTCGAGCAGGCGGCCGATCAACGGCTCGATGCCCGGGTAGACGGCGTGCTCGCGCCAGCCGTGGGTGTCGAAGCGCTCGTGGTAGTGCTCCACCGCCGCCTCGACCCGTGCCGCGTCATGGCCCAGCAGCGGCGCGAAGCTGTGCCGCAGCGGAGGACCGATCCAGCGACGCAATTCCTCCGTGCTCGGGATGGCCACGCGCAGGCGCTCCAGCGCGTGTTTCACGCACGCGGTGATCCCGTGCTCGGAGTCGATCAGCGTGCCATCGAGGTCGAACAGGCAGAGCATCAGTGCTTCGCACGCGCCTTGAGCGCGGCCACGGCAGGGAGCTCCTTGCCTTCGAGGAATTCCAGGAACGCACCGCCGCCGGTGGAGATGTAGGAGACCTTGTCGGCGATGCCGTACTTGTCTACCGCGGCCAGCGTGTCGCCACCGCCGGCAATCGAGAACGCCTTGGAGTCGGCGATCGCGTGGGCCAGCGTTTCGGTGCCCTTGCCGAAGGCGTCGAACTCGAACACGCCGACCGGGCCGTTCCACACCACGGTGCCGGCGTTGGCGATCAGTTCGGCATAGCGACGCGCGGTCTCCGGTCCGATGTCCAGGATCATCTCGCCGTCCTTGACCGCATCGACCGGCTTGACCGTCGCCGCCGCATTGGCGGAGAACTCCGGCGCCACGACCACGTCGACCGGCAGGGGCACCTCGGCGCCGCGGCGCCTGGCATCGGCGATGACCTTCTTCGCCGCGTCGATCAGGTCCGGCTCGTAGAGCGAATTACCGACGCCGTAGCCGGCGGCGGCGATGAACGTATTGGCGATGCCGCCGCCGACGATCAGCTGGTCGACCTTGCCGATCAGGTTGTCCAGCAGGGTGAGCTTGGTCGACACCTTCGAACCGGCCACGATCGCCAGCAACGGCTGTGCCGGCTGTTCCAGCGCCTTGCCCAGTGCGTCCAGCTCGGCCGACAGCAGCGGGCCGGCGGCGACCTGCGGCGCGAAGCGGATCACGCCATGGGTGGAAGCCTGCGCGCGATGCGCCGTGCCGAAGGCGTCCATGACGAACACGTCGCACAGCGCCGCGTACTTCTTCGAGAGCGCCTCGTCGTCCTTGCCCTCGCCGACGTTCATGCGGCAGTTCTCCAGCACCACCACTTCGCCTTCGGCGACGTCGACCCCGCCGAGATAGTCGGCGACCAGGCGCACCGGCGTGCCGAGCTTGTCGCCCAGCCACTTCGCGACCGGAGCGAGCGAGGATTCGGCGTCGAACTGGCCCTCCTTCGGGCGGCCCAGGTGCGAGAGCACCATCACCTTCGCGCCGGCGTCGCGCGCGGCCTTGATCGTCGGCAGCGCCGCGTCCAGGCGCTGGGTCGAGGTGATGCGGCCGTCGTCGATCGGCACGTTCAGGTCTTCGCGGATCAGCACGCGCTTGCCGCGCAGCTCCAGATCGCTCATGCGGGTGATGGACACGGCGCCACTCCTCGGAAAGGGGATTGCAATTCAGCGGGATGCGCCTTGACCGGCGCGAACCGCCTATTGTCCGGCGCGGGTACCGATGATGCAACGCCGCAACCGGTGGCCGCGGTTGCGGCCCATGGGGTGCGCGTGGTCGCGCCTGCCCGGTTTATCCTTCCCACCAATGACCGGCACGGAGAACCCCATGGCAGCGGAACTGTTGGCGTTGTACGGCTACTGGCGCTCCAGCGCGGTCTACCGCGTGCGCATCGCGCTCAATTTGAAGGGACTGCGCTACGAAACGCGCCCGGTGCATTTGCTGCGCGACGGCGGTGAACAGCACGGCGAGGCCTACCGCGCACTCAATCCGCAGCAGCTCATTCCCTGCCTGCGCGACGGCGAGCGGGTGATCACCCAGTCGATGGCGATCATGGAATACCTGGAGGAAACCCATCCGGAGCCGGCGCTGCTGCCGGCCGACGCCCGCAGCCGCGCCCGCGTGCGTGCGCTGGCGATGGCCGTGGCCTGCGACATCCACCCGCTGGGCAACCTGCGCGTGTTGCAGTACCTGGAGGGCCAGTTGGGTGCCGACGAGGCGCAGAAGCTGGCCTGGTCGCGGCACTGGATCGAGACCGGCTTCGACGCGCTTGAGGCGATGCTCGCCGGCAACAGCGCCACCGGCCGCTACTGCCACGGCGACGCGCCCGGCCTGGCGGATGCCTGCCTGGTGCCGCAGGTGTACAACGCGCTGCGCTGGCAGCTCCCGATGGATCGTTGGCCTACCCTCGCGCGCATCCACGCCTCGTGCAACGAGCTGGAGGCGTTCCAGCAGGCGATGCCGGAGCGCCAACCTGACGCGCCCTGAGGCCTCACATTTTTTGATCCTTTTCCCCTTCACGGGGAAGGCGGCCGAGGGCAGGTGGGGAAAAGCCGTCGCCCCCCAGCCCAGGCCAGCTATGAATCCGCCACCGCGCGTGCCAGCAACACGTCGGTAGGAATCGCCGGCACGATCCGCCGCGAAGTCCCGCCGACCAGCAGATGGAACGCCAGGCCGCGGCGGAAGGCGCTGATCACCACCAGGTCGGCCTCCTTCTCGACCACGTACTCGCGCAGCATCACTTCCGGATGACCATGTTCGACCAGCGTCAGCACCTGCGCGCGGACCTCGGCCGCCAGCGGCGTGTCGGCGAGGAAGGACTGCATCGTCACCATCTCCATCCGAGCCAGTTCCTCACCATGTTCCGCGTCGAGCCACAGCGACTTGTAGGGGATGTCCAGCACGTGCATCAGCGCCAGCCGGGCGGTGGGGAACCAGCGGGCGGATGCGATCAGCCCATGGCGCGACTCGGCGGTGAAATCGGTACCCACCAGCACGTGCGCATAAGCCCCGTGCGGACGCTCGCGCACCACCAGCAGCGAGGCCGGCGATTTGCGCAGCAGGAACTCCGTGACATGGCCGAGCGTGCCGTGTGCCGGCGTTTCGCCAGCGCCGAGCACGACCAGTTCGCAATGTTCGCGCGTGGCGGTGTCCAGGATGGTGGCAGCCGGGTCGCCCTCGATCACGTGCAGTACCAGGCCGGCCACATCGTCCCCGAGGTCGCGACGCAACTGCCGCTCGGCCAACGCCGCGGTGGTCGGCGCATGTCGCCAGGAGGGCGCGGGCGTCGCGGGCCAACTGCCTTCGTTGCCGGGAACCAGCACGTGCATCACGTGCAGCTCGGCCTGCCACTGCCGCGACAGTTGCACGGCGCGATCCAGCGCGCGATCGCAACGGCTGCTCAGGTCGGTCGCCAACAGGATCCGCTGCGGCGACGCCGGTGACGTGACGGGGTCGTTCATGCGCGCTCTCCCGGTCGAGGTGTGGCGTGGCGGCCTGTCTGGACTATAGAGCTTTCCGCTGGCGCGAGGCGGCCTGTAGACTCGGGCTGACGGCCTTCCACCAGCACCCGCGCGCCCCGTTTCCCCAACGGATGTGCCGCGGTCGTTCGCGCACCGCGCCGGTGGACGCCTCCTCCACGAACGGTGGCCTGATGCCCTACGACACAGCCTCGCTCGCCATCCTCTGCCTGCCCTTCGCGGCGAGCCTCGTGGTGCCGTGGCTGCGCGGTCGGCAGGCGGCGACCGGGTTGATGCTGGTGACCGCGGCGGTCGGGCTGGTGCTGTCGGCGACGCTGCATCCGGCGCTGGCCGACGGGACGGCATTGCGCAGCGCCGTGCGCTGGGTGCCTTCGCTGGGTCTGGAGTTGGTGCTGCGGGTGGACGGCTTTTCCTGGCTGTTCCTCATGCTCGTCTGCGGCATCGGCCTGCTGGTGGGCATGTACGCGCGCTACTACATGCCGCCGGAGGATCCGCTCACGCGCTTCTACGCGCTGCTGCTGGCCTTCATGGGTTCGATGCTGGGCGTGGTGATGTCCGGCAACGTGATCCAGCTGGTGTTCTTCTGGGAACTGACCAGCCTGTTCTCGTTCCTGCTGATCGGTTACTGGAACCAGGGCGCGTCGGCGCGCGAGGGCGCGCGCATGGCGCTGATCGTCACCGCCGGCGGCGGCCTGTGCCTGTTCGCCGGCATGATGCTGCTGGGGCGCATCGCCGGGAGCTACGACCTGGACGTGATCCTGGCCGCCGGCGAGCGCGTGCGTGCCTCGGCGCTGTACATGCCGATGCTGGTGCTGGTGCTGATGGGCGCGCTGACCAAGAGCGCGCAGTTTCCGTTCCACTTCTGGCTGCCGCAGGCGATGTCCGCACCCACGCCGGTGTCCTCGTTCCTGCATTCGGCGACGATGGTCAAGGCCGGGGTGTTCCTGCTGCTGCGCTTCTGGCCGGTGCTCTCAGGCACCGATGCCTGGTTCTGGATCGTCGGCGGCGCAGGTTTGTCCAGCCTGCTGCTGGGCGCGGCCGCGGCGGTGTTCCAGCGCGACCTGAAAGCCGTGCTGGCCTATTCGACGATCAGCCACCTGGGCCTGATCACCATGCTGCTGGGCCTGGGCAGCGCGCTGGGCGCGGTGGCGGCGATCTTCCACATCGTCAACCACGCCACCTTCAAGGCATCGCTGTTCATGGCCGCCGGCGCGGTCGACCACGAGGCGGGCACGCGCGACCTGCGCCGGCTCGGCGGCCTGCGCCACGCGATGCCGATCACCGCGACGCTGGCGATGATCGCCGCCGCGGCGATGGCGGGCGTTCCGTTGCTCAACGGGTTCCTGTCGAAGGAGATGTTCTTCGCGGTGGCTGTGTCCACCCACCACGGTCCGGTGGTGGACGTGCTGTCAGCCTCGATCGCGGTCCTGGCCAGTGCCTTCTCGGTGGTCTACTCATTGCGTTTCGTGATTGGCGTGTTCTTCGGCCCGGCGCGCTCGGAGTTGCCGCGCCAGCCGCACGAGCCGCCGCGCTGGATGCGGCTGCCGATCGGCCTGCTGGCGCTGGCCTGCGTGCTGGTGGGCGTGCTGCCGGCGCGGGTGATCGGGCCGTTCCTGCAGGCGGCGGCGCGGGCAGTGCTGGGGGTGGACACACCGGCGTTCGACCTCAAGGTGTGGCACGGGCTGAATGCGCCACTACTGATGAGCGCGGTGGCGTTCGCCGCCGGCTGTGTTACCTACGCCGCGTTGCGCCACTGGTTCGCCTCGCGCGACACCGTGCCGCTGCTGGGCCGGTTGAGCGGGCGGCTGCTGTTCGAACGCGTGCTGGCGTTGCTGACCTCGAGCCTGCCGGGCGCACTGGAGCGCACTTTCCCGGGGCGTCGGCTGCAGCCGCAGCTGCTGCTGATCGTGCTGGCGGCGATGGTCGCGGCGGGGCTGGCGATGTGGGGTACGCCGCTGCGCTTCGGCCTGCGCGCCACGGGCGTGGACCCGGCCTTCGGGCTGCTGTGGCTGCTCGGCGGCGCCTGCGCGGTGGGCGCCGCGTGGCAGGCCAAGTTCCACCGGCTGGCTGCACTGGTGCTCACCGGTGGTGCGGGGCTGGTGTCGTGCGTGAGTTTCGTGTGGCTGTCGGCGCCGGATCTGGCCGCGACCCAACTGCTGGTGGAGGTGGTCACCACCATCGTGATCCTGCTCGGGCTGCGCTGGCTGCCCAAGCGCATCGCCGGGTTGGCACTGGACACGCCGCGCGCGCGGTTTCGCCGCTACCGCGATGCGCTGGTAGCGGCCGGCGCGGGCTTGGGCATGGCGGCGCTGGCCTATGCGGCGATGCGCCATCCGGTGGCCGATTCGATCTCCCGTTTCTTCCTGGAGCGCGCCTACAGCGAGGGCGGCGGCCACAACGTGGTGAACGTGATCCTGGTCGATTTCCGCGGCTTCGACACGCTGGGCGAGATCACCGTGCTGGCGATCGTGGCGCTATCGGTATTTGCGCTTCTGCGTCGCTTTCGTCCGGCCGTCGAGAGCGTGGACGCGCCCGCGCAGCAGCGCCTGCAGGCGGCCTGGGATGCGGCCGCCGGTACGGATGCGCGGCCGGCGCTGGCCGACTACCTGCGCATCCCGGGACTGATCATCCAGCTGATGGCACCCGTGGTCGTGCTGTTCGGCGTTCACCTGTTCCTGCGCGGGCACGATCTTCCCGGCGGCGGTTTTGCCGCCGGCATCACGGTGTCGGTGGCGTTGATCCTGCTGTACATGGCGCGCGGTGCGCGCTGGGTGGAGACGCGGCTGCGCGTGGCCCCGGTGCGCTGGATCGGTGCCGGCCTTTTGCTGGCGGTGGCGACCGGCCTGGGCTCGATGCTTCTGGGCTACCCCTTCCTCACCTCGCACTCGCGCCACCTGGCGTTGCCGCTGCTGGGTGAGCTGCCGCTGGCCTCGGCGATGCTGTTCGACCTGGGCGTGTTCGGCGTGGTGGTGGGCGCAACCTCGCTCATGCTGGTGGCGCTGGCGCACCAGTCGCTGCGCCGGCCGCGCGCATTCGTCGATGAACTACCGGAGGACCGCTGATGGAGCTCGTGCTGGCCCTGGCGATCGGCGTGCTGGCGGGCTGCGGCGTATGGCTGCTGCTGCGCCCGCGCACGTTCCAGGTGATCATCGGACTGACCTTGCTTTCCTATGCGGTCAACCTATTCATCTTCTGCATCGGCGGCCTGCGTACCGGCGCCGATCCGGTGCTGCGCGGTGGCGCCGACCTTTCGAGCTACACCGACCCGTTGCCGCAGGCGCTGGTGCTCACCGCGATCGTGATCGGCTTCGCCACCACCGCGCTGTTCCTGGTGGTGCTGCTGGCCTCCCGCGGGCTGACCGGCAACGACCACGTCGACGGCAAGGACGGTACGCCGTGAGCGCGCACCTGCTGGTCTGGCCGATCGTGCTGCCGCTGGCGGTGGGCGCGCTGCAATTGTTGCTGGGCGAGCGCCGGCGCGGCGCCGTGGCGGCGCTGGGTACGGCCTCCTGCGTGGCGCTGGTGGGGCTGGCCGTGGCATTGCTGTTGCGGGTAGGCGCGGACGACGAACCGGCCGTGGTCTATCGCATCGGCGACTGGCCGGCCCGCTTCGGGATCGTGCTGGTAGCCGACCGGCTTTCCGCCCTGATGTTGTTGCTCACCGCCGTGCTGGCGCTGGCACTGCTGCCCTGCGCGCTGGGCCGCCGCCGGCGGCCGGGCGGGCCGGTGCAGCCGCTGGTGCAGTTCCTGTTGATGGGGCTCGACGGCGCCTTCCTCACCGGGGACCTGTTCAACCTGTTCGTGTTCTTCGAGGTGCTGCTGGCCGCCTCCTACGGGCTGGCGCTGTATCGGCCGGGCGCGCGGCGGGTAAGCGCCGGGATGCATTACATCGTGGTCAACCTGCTTGCCTCGATGCTGTTCCTGATCGGCGTGAGCCTGATCTTCGGCGTCACCGGCACGCTCAACATGGCGGCGCTGGCGCAATTGGTGCCGCGGGTGCCGGACAACACGCGTGCGCTGCTGCACGCCGGCGCGGCGATCCTCGGCATCGCCTTCCTGGTCAAGGCTGCGATGTGGCCGCTGGGCTTCTGGCTGCCGCGCACTTATGCCGCCGCGCCGGCGCCGGTGGCGGCGATGTTTGCGGTGATGACCAAGGTGGGCGTGTACGTGTTGTTGCGGCTGAGCCTGCTGTTGTTCGGCGACGGGGCGGGTCCTGCCTCGGCGCATTTCGGCGCCGGCTGGCTGCTGTGGGGTGGCGCGGCGACCGTGGCGGTGGGCGTGGTCGGCATGCTGGGCGCGCGCGAGCTGGGCAAGCTCGCCGGCTACAACGTGCTGGTGTCCTCCGGCAGCCTGCTCGGCGCGGTCGGCCTGCAGCAGCCAACGGTGACGGCCGGTGCACTGGCTTATCTGGTCGTCTCGACCCTGGCGATCGCCGCGTTCTTCCTGCTTGCCGGGTTGATCGCGCCGCGCGAGGACGCCGAGGGCGCCTCGCTGCTGGAGCCCTACGACCCGACCGGCATGGCGCTGTACGCCGACGAGGACGAGAGCCCGGCCGGCGTGCCGGCGCCGGTGGCCTTGCTGGGCGCGTGTTTCCTGGTCTGCGCGCTGGTGCTGGCGGGACTGCCGCCGCTGTCCGGCTTCCTGGCCAAGTTCGCGCTGCTGTCGCCGATGCTGGGCGGCGGGGCGGGCGCGGCGACCCTGTTCGCGCTGATCGTGGCGGCCGGCCTGTGCACGGTGATCGCGATGTGCCGCACCGGCATCCAAATTTTCTGGGCCGACGAGGATTGGGTGTTTCCAGCCATCCGTGCGGGTGAGGCAGCTTCGGTGGTGATCCTGCTGGCGCTGTGCCTGGGCCTGACCGTGCTGGCCGGCGCCCCGATGCGCTACCTGATGGACACGGCCGCGCAACTGCATGCGCCGCAGCACTACATCCGGGCGGTGCTGCCATGACGCGACTGGTACCGCATCCACTGATGGCCGGCTTCCTGCTGCTGGCCTGGCTGCTGCTCCAGCAGAGCCTGGCGCCGGGGACGTGGCTTACCGGCATGGTGATCGCGCCGGGCCTGGCGTGGGCGTTCGGCAAGCTGCGTGCGCCGCCGGCGCGGGTGCGCAACGTACCGCTGATGTTGCGACTGCTGCTGCGGGTGATCCGCGACATCGTGCGCTCCAACCTGGCGGTGGCCGGGATCGTGCTGCGCCGGCGGGGGCGTTTCGTTTCCGGCTTCGTCGAGATCCCGCTGGAGCTCACCGACCCCTACGGGCTGGCGGCGCTGGCCTGCATCATCACCTCGACGCCGGGGACGATCTGGGTCGACCACGATTCAAGGCGCAACGTATTGCTGATCCACGTGCTGGACCTGGTCGACGAGTCGGTCTGGATCGACACGATCAAGCGGCGCTACGAGCAACCGCTCAAGGAGATCTTTCAATGAGCCATGGCTTCCTCGCGGTCGCGGTGGTGGTCGCCCAGTTCCTGCTGCTGCTGGCGATGGCCTGCGCGATCATCCGCATGGTGCGCGGGCCGCGCGCGCAGGATCGCGTGCTGGCGCTCGATGCGCTCTACGTCAACGCGATGCTGCTGTTGCTCTCGATCGGCATCCGCACCGGCAGCGTGCTGTACGTGGAAGCCGGATTGATCATCGCGTTGCTGGGCTTCGCCGGCACGGTGGCGTTTTCCAAGTTCCTGCTGCGCGGAGAGGTGATCGAATGAACCATCTCGCCGGCCTGCCGCCATGGGTCGCCGTACTGGTGGGCGTGCTGGTACTGCTCGGCGCCGGCTTCGCCTTCACCGGGTCCCTGGGGCTGCTGCGCCTGCATGACTTCTACAAGCGCGTGCATGCACCCACGCTGGGCAGCACGTTGGGTACGTTCTTCATGGTCGCCGCGTCGGTAGTCTGTTTTTCGGCAATGCAGGGGCGGCCGGTGCTGCACGTGATCCTGATCGGCGTGTTCCTCACGCTGACCACGCCGATCACGCTGATGCTGCTGGTGCGCGCGGCGCTGTACCGGCACCGGGTCGAGGACGGACAGCAGATGCCGCCGCGCTGAGGTCCGCACCGGCCGCGCTTCCCGCTTTCGCGGAGCGATGTTTGCCGAAACTCGGGAAAGGATGCCCCTGGGCCAGGGAATCGAGTGATACGAGCCAAAAAGGAAGGGCGCATCGCTGCGCCCTTCCTTCAGTGCCGGCTGGCCAGGTTCAGAACCCCAGGCCGTACGGATCGTTCCCGACCAGTTCGGTGGCCTCGGCCCCGCCGCCCTCGGACAGGCGGATCTTCAGCGCCAGGCCATCGCGCGAGTCGGCCTTGGCCAGCGCTTCCTCCAGCTCGATGCGGCCGCTCTTGTAGAGCTTGTACAGCGACTGGTCGAAGGTCTGCATGCCTTCCTGCAGGCTGCGGTCCATCGCTTCCTTGATCTCGTGGATCTGGCCGCGGCGGATCATGTCGCGGATCAGCGGCGTGTTGAGCAGCACTTCCACCGCCGGCACGCGGCGCCCGTCCTTGCCGATCACCAGGCGCTGGCTGATCACCGCGCGCAGGTTGAGCGCCAGGTTCATCAGCACGTTCTTGTGCGCCGATTCGGGGAAGAAGTTGAGGATGCGCTCCAGCGTCTGGTCGGCGTTGTTCGAGTGCAACGTGGCCAGGCACAGGTGGCCGGTTTCGGAGAACGCGACCGCCGCCTCCATCGTGTCGGTGTCGCGGATCTCGCCGATCATGATCACGTCCGGCGCCTCGCGCATCGCGTTCTTCAGAGCCTCGTGATAGCTGTGCGTATCCAGCCCGACCTCGCGCTGGTTGATGATCGACTTCTTGTGCCGGTGCAGGTATTCGATCGGGTCCTCGATGGTGAGGATGTGGCCGGGCGAATTGGAATTGCGCTGGTCGAGCATCGCCGCCAGCGTGGTCGACTTGCCCGAGCCGGTAGCGCCGACCACCAGGATCAGGCCGCGCTGCTCCATGATCAGATCGCGGAAGATGGTCGGCAGTTGCAGCTGGTCGATCGAGGGAATCTCGCTCTTGATCGCGCGGATCACCATGCCCACTTCGCCGCGCTGCTTGAACACGTTGATGCGGAAGCGGCCGGCTTCCTTCACCGCCAGCGCCATGTTCAATTCCAGGTCGCGCTCGAACTGCGGCACCTGGCCCTCGTCCATCAGCGAATAGGCGATCTTCTTGACCATGCCGCTGGGCAGGCCGGTGTTGCCGAGCGGGTAGAGCTTGCCCTCGACCTTGATGTTCACCGGGGCGCCGGTGGTCAGGAACATGTCCGACGCGCCCTTGTCTACCATCAGCTTGAGGAAGTAACCGATATCCACGAAGGACCCCTGAGGTGGTCGCGCGTTCTTGTGGCGCGTTGCAAAGCAGGATTATGCCTGCCCACAATACGCGGCGACACTGCGCGAGGAATGAGTGATGGTGCACATCTTTTCCCGGCCGCCCGGGCGCATCAAGCGTATCGGCCGGGCAGCCGGTGGCTTGACCCTGGGACTGGCAATGCTGGCGTTGGCCGGCTGCGCCACGGTCCCTCCGCCGGACGCTTCGATGAACCAGGCCCAGGCGCTGCTGCAGTCGGCCCGCGACGCTGGCGCGGCCGACTACGATCCGGTCGACCTCGGGTTCGCCCAGGCCAAGTTCCAGCAGGCGCAGTCCGCGATGGCGGCCCGCAAGTACGCCGACGCCGCCAACCTGGCCGAGGAGGCCCGCGCCGACGCCGAACTGGCCCGTACCCGCGCACAGCTGGGCAGCGCCCGCGCCCAGATCCAGGCCAAGGTCGAGGAAAATGCCGGCCTGCGCCAGCAGACCGAGCAGCACCCCCAGCCGGCCCCGCCCGCCGCGCCGGCCTCCGGCAGCAGCGCCCCCGAAACGCTCGAGGACATGCCGGCCCCGTCGGCCTCGGTGCTGTCCGCGCCGCTGCCGCAGGATGGCGGCTTCCAGCCGATGCCCGCGCCTGCGTCGAGCACCCAGACGAACGACGGAGGCCAGCGATGAAGCGCCTTGCCACCACCGCGTTGATTGGCCTGCTTGTGCTGGCCGGCCCGGCCCTGGCGCGCCAGGACGACATGGACGTCAACCGCCTCAACTCCAGCCTCAACCAGCTGGCTAGCGACCCCACTCTGGGCACTTATGCCCAGGCCGAGCAGGCGCTCGCCCACGCCGCGATCGACCGGCTGGAACAGTCCAGCCGCAGCGAGCGCCCGCACGCGCTGTACCTAGCCGAACGTCGCGTCGACCTGGCCAAGGCTGCCGCGCAGTTGCAGGACGCCCGCGAAAAGCTCGACCAGCTCGATCGCGAACACGCGCAGATCCTGCTGGACGCCAGCCGCCGCGAGGCGGAAGCCGCGCGCATGGAACTGGAGCGCCAGCGCATGCAGTACCAGATGGCGCAGGAAGAAGCCGCCCGCCTGCAGCAACAGGGCATGGAGGCCTCGCAGGCCGCCGAGCAGGCGCGCGCGGAGGCCGAGCGTGCCAAGAAGCTGGCCGCCGCGCAGAGCCGCGTCGCCCGCGCAGCTCGTCGTGAGGCCGAAGCTGCCGCCCAGGCCGCGCGCGCCATGCGCTCGCAGATGCAGGGAGACGAGTCCCCCGCGCCTGCCGAAAAGCCCACGCCGAAGAAGAGTTCCAGCAAGGGCGCCAAGGGCCACTGAGCGCCCGTCACGCCTTGCAGGAGCGTCGTTTGGGCGACCGTCCCCCGGTCGCGCCCGACGGCGCTCTCTGCAGGCGGCCATACATCGCATAGGCGGGCTCAACCGTGGAGATCGCGTGCCCTTGCGGTCTCCCGCGGTGGCTTGCACGCCCCCGGGCGCGGGAGTAGGGTCAGGGCTGCCATGGCGCACCCGTTCCATGGCTCACTGACCTGAAACATGCGCCCATTTTCCCCGAACGATTGTTCCTGTTTCGCGTTCATGCGTACGGGACGTGGGTGCGCGCGCTTCATCCGCCCGCGGGCGTGCCGATCACGCGCCCGCTCATCTCGCGAGGAGGTCGGATCATGTTCGAAAACCAGCAGCGTGACGATGTCGAAGCATTTATGAAGGCCGATGCCGAATTTCGCCGGCTCTTCCAGCATCACCGCGAATTGAAAAGCAAGGTGCACGATGCCGAAATCGGCGTGCTTCCCATCGACGATGTCACCTTGGCCGGCATGAAGAAGGAAAAACTCCACGCCAAGGAACGCCTGCAACGCATGTGGGATGCGCGAGTCCCACGGATCCACTGATTCCACCGTTTTCCTTGACGGCCCCGGCCCTTCATCGCGAAGCGCCGGGGCCGCGTCGTTTCTGAAGCCCGCGCGTGGCGCAAAGGCTGCCGGACGCAACCGTGACGGGCGGCTCGGTTATCATTCCGGGCTTGTCCAGCGCCCGCGGGCGCCGCCTTTCGACGGAGTTGCCATGACGGTCCACCAAAGCGTGCTCGAACTGATCGGGAACACCCCGATGGTGAAGGCCCAGCGCCTCGATACGGGGTTGTGCGAGCTGTTCCTCAAGCTCGAAAGCGCCAACCCGGGCGGTTCGATCAAGGACCGCATCGGCCTGTCGATGATCGAGGGCGCCGAGCGCGCCGGTAAGATCCAGCCCGGCGCCACGCTGGTCGAGGGCACCGCCGGCAACACCGGCCTGGGGCTGGCGCTGGTCGCGCAGGCCAAGGGTTACCGGTTGATCCTGGTGGTGCCGGACAAGATGAGCCGCGAGAAGATCTTCAACCTCAAGGCGATGGGCGCCGAAGTGGTGCTGACGCGCTCGGACGTGGCCAAGGGCCACCCCGAGTACTACCAGGACATGGCCGAGCGGATCGCCCGCGAAACGCCCGGCGCCTACTTCATCAACCAGTTCGGCAACCCGGACAACCCGCGCGCGCACATCCAGACCACCGGGCCGGAAATCCTCGAGCAGATGGACGGGCGCGTCGACGCGGTGGTGATCGGCTGCGGCTCCTCCGGCACCATGACCGGCCTGTCGCAGTTCTTCGCCGAACATTCGCCGGACACCGAGATCGTGCTGGCCGACCCTGTCGGCTCGATCCTGGCGCAGTACATCAACGAGGGCACGCTCTCGGACAAGTCCGCCAGCTGGATGGTCGAAGGCATCGGCGAGGACTTCCTGCCGACCATCAGCGACTTCTCGCGCGTGAAGAAGGCCTACGCCATCTCCGACCGCGAAAGCTTCCTCACCGCGCGCGAGCTGCTGGCCAAGGAGGGCATCCTCGGCGGCTCCTCCACCGGCACGCTGCTGGCCGCCACGCTCAAGTACTGCCGCGAGCAGGGCACGCCCAAGCGCGTGGTGACGCTGGTCTGCGACACCGGCAACAAGTACCTGTCCAAGATGTACAACGACTACTGGATGCTGGACAACGGCTTCATCGAGCGCCACCAGTACGGCGACCTGCGCGACCTCCTGCTGCGCCCGTTCGCGCAGCGCGACACCGTGGTGGTCGGCCCGAACGAGCTGCTGATGACCGCCTACACCCGCATGAAGCTGTACGACGTCTCGCAGCTGCCGGTGATGGACGGCCAGAAGCTGGTCGGCATCCTGGACGAGTCGGACGTGCTGATGCACGTGCACGCCAACGAGGTGCGCTTCCGCGACCCGGTCTCCACCGCGATGATCACCTCGCTCACCAAGCTTGACGTGCACTCGCCGATCGAGGCGCTGCTGCCGGTGTTCGAGCGCGGGCACGTGGCGATCGTGGTCGACGGCGACCAGTTCCTGGGCCTGATCACCCGCATCGACCTTTTGAACTACCTGCGGCGCAAGGTGCACTAAGCGCCGTCGCGACGCCGTCTTCGCGAAACCGTAACTACGCTCCGCCCTCGCCCCGAAGGAAGCCTGACCCCATGTGTGGAATCGTTGCCGCCACCGCCCAGCGCGACGTCGCCCCGCTGCTGATCGCCGGCCTCAAGGCGCTCGAATACCGCGGCTACGACTCCGCCGGCCTGGCCGTGCTCGAAGCCGGACAGGTGCGCCGCGTGCGCGCCAAGGGCAAGGTGCGCGAGATGGAGGCGCTGTACCTGGCCGACCCGCTGCGCGGCGGCACCGGCATCGCGCACACGCGCTGGGCCACCCATGGCGTGCCGAACGAGGCCAATGCCCATCCGCACATGGTCGGCCGCGTCGCACTGGTGCACAACGGCATCATCGAGAACTACGCCGACCTGCGCGCCGAACTGCAGGCGCGCGGCCACGTGTTCACCTCCGAGACCGACACCGAGGTGATGGCCGCGCTGATCGAGGAGCGCATCGCCGGCGGCATGCAGCTGCGCGAGGCGGTGCTCGCCACCGTGCGTTCGCTGGAGGGCGCCTACGCCATCGCCGTGATCAGCCGCGACGAGCCCGGCCACGTGGTTGGCGCCCGCCGCGGCGCGCCGTTGCTGGTCGGCATCGGCATCGGCGAGAACTTCCTGGGCTCCGACGCGCAGGCGCTGATCCAGGTCACCAATCGCATGCTCTACCTGGACGAGGACGACGTGGTGGAGATCACCCGCGACAGCGTGCAGGTCTACGGCCTGGACGGCACGCCGGTCGAGCGCGCGGTGCACCAGAGCGAGCTGTCGACGGACGCGGTCGAGCGTGGCGACTACCGCCATTACATGCAGAAGGAAATCCACGAGCAACCGCGCGCGGTCAACGACACGCTGGAGGCGCGCATCGGCCCGCACGGCGTGCTGCCGAACATCTTCGGCGTCGGCGGCGACGAGCTGCTGGCGAAGGTGAAGGGTATCCACATCGTCGCCTGCGGCACCAGCTACCACGCCGGCCTGGTCGCCAAGTACTGGATCGAGGAACACGCGCGCCTGCCGGTCAACGTCGAAGTGGCCAGCGAATACCGTTACCGCGACACGGTGGTTCCGGCCGACACCCTGTTCGTGGCGATCTCGCAGTCCGGCGAAACCGCCGACACGCTGGCGGCGATGCGTGAATCACGCCGCCGCGGCTACCTGGCCACGCTGGCGATCTGCAACGTGCCGGAGTCCTCGGTGGTGCGCGAGGCGGACCTCAAGCTGATGACGCGCGCGGGTCCCGAGATCGGCGTGGCCTCGACCAAGGCGTTCACCACCCAGCTCGCCGCGCTCGCGCTGCTGTGCCTGAAGCTGGCCGAGCAGCGCGGGCTGGACAAGGCGCGCTACGCCGACCTGTGCGCGCAGCTGGCGCACCTGCCGCGCGCGATCGAGGAGGCGCTCCAACTGGAACCGCAGATCGTGGAACTGGCGGCCTTGTTCGTGCCCCTGGAACACGCGCTGTTCCTGGGCCGCGGCGCACAGTTTCCGGTCGCGCTGGAGGGCTCGCTCAAGCTCAAGGAAATCTCCTACATCCACGCCGAGGCCTATCCCGCCGGCGAGCTCAAGCATGGTCCGCTGGCGCTGGTCGACGAAGCCATGCCGGTGGTCGCGGTGGCGCCCAACGGCCCGCTGCTGGACAAGCTCAAATCCAACCTGCAGGAAGTGCGCGCCCGCGGCGGCCGGCTGATCGTGTTCGCCGATGGCGACGCGCCGATGGATGCGGGCAACGCCACCGGCACCACCCTGCGCATCGACGGCGGCGGCGACTTCATCGCGCCGGCCGTGTTCACCGTGCCGCTGCAGTTGCTCGCCTACCACGTCGCCGTGCTGCGCGGCACGGACGTCGACCAGCCGCGCAACCTCGCCAAGTCGGTCACGGTGGAATGAGCTTGGGCGGCGCGGGCTACATCGGCCCGTGCTCGACCTGCCGTTCGCGTTGCATCAGGGTCCACTCGGCGTGCTCGGTCAGCGCGGCGTGGCCGAGCGCGCGCAGGATGGAGCGTTGTTCGGCCGGGTCGTCGGTCTGGTCCAGCGCGGAGCGCGCGGTACCGAGGATGCGCTCCATGAAGCGGTACTGTTTCAGCAGCACCTTGTCGGCCTTGCGGTAGGCGTACGCCTGGCGCACGGCGGCGATGATCGAGAGGATGCCCATCACCGCGACCAGGCCGGCCTTGGTTTCATCCTCCAGGCGCAACGCGAACACCGCCAGCAACACGCTGATCGACACGCCGCCCCACAGGCTCAGCGCGCCCAGTGCCTCGGTCACGCGATGCAGCCCGGCGCATTCGATGCTCTTGCGCTCGTAGTAATGCAGCTGGCCCGAGCGGCCCGGCTCGCCCACCCACTCGGCGATCACGCCGGCCAGTTCGGCCGCGTTCGCCGGCGGCGCGTAGCTGGGCGGCAGGCCCGAGGCGCGCATCACATTACGGATCCAGCCCAGCTCGACGTTCTGGCGCTGCAGGAAGTCGTCGTGCGCGAAGGCGTGGTCGCGCGTCAATGAGATGCCGGCGCGCCGCCAGTACGACTGGATGCGCAGCCCTTCGGCCAACGCCCGGTAATCGAGGTACTTGCGATGCCAGCCGCGACGCTTGGCGATCGCGGTCATGGTGGTGCCGAGGGCGAACAGCAGCAAAAACAGGTAGATCAGGTAGTTCTGCTCGGCGAAGTGCGCGTAGCAGGTGAAGGCGATGCCCATCAGGGCAGCCAGCGTGTAGATGGTGCGCATGGCCAGCAGCACGCGGTGCTGGAAGTGCATGGCCAGCCAGTCCGCTTCGTGGAAGGTGCGCTCGATGCCCATGCGGGCCGTGGCCGGCGTGGCGGGATCGACGTGCACGCCGGGGCGCGTCGATGCATCGATCGCGTCGGCGTACGTGGTGCATTCGTCGTTGAATTCGGCCATGCGGTCGAACATCAGCCGGAACGGCGCCGGCAGGTGGTCTTCGGGCGTCGCCGCCAGGGCATGCCGCCAGGAAGCCGTGACCGCCGGGCGTGAATCGTCGGCCAGGTCTGCCCGCCCGCAGAGCACGTGATAAAGCAGCCGCTCGTCGCCCGCGGCCAGGATGTGGTGCGGGTCGCGGTCCTCACTGGGCGGGCCGGGCAGGGTGCCGCGCAGGTGGTAGCGCACGATCTGCGCGGTGCCGCCGAGACGGTCGGAGGGCTGGCCGTCCCAGATCGCCAGCAGGATGTGGCAGTGGCTGGCGATGTACACGCCCGCCTGCGCGTATTGCTGGTCGCGCGCGGTGCCGGGGTTGCCCACCTCGCGGTGCGAGTGACCCTTGCGCACCGGCAGCGTCATCACCTCGGCCTGCCCGCAGAGCGCCTCGAAACGCGTGCGCGCGACCGCGTCGGTGAAGTCTTCCACATAGAGTTCGCGCGGCAGTGGCAGCGGGGCGATCAACCGCGCGCCCTGCGCCAGTGCTTCCTCGGCCACCAGTTGATCACCGCCCTCGGCCAGCGCGGAAAGCACCACCAGGGGCAGCGAAGGCCAGGATTCCCGCAGCGTTCCGAACAGTTGCCGCACGGCTGCACGGACGGCCTCGATGTCGGCCGGCGGCAGGTCGCGATGGCTGGTCACGCCGATCACCAGGGGCGTCATGGGTGCTCCAGGGCTTGCGGCCGGAGGCGCCACGGCGGCCGGGGCGGCCGCCGTTCCTTGCGCAACCGCCGTTCGGCTGCGCGGCGAGTGCTAGCTGGTGCGATTGATGATCGTCGGATCCCGCGTGCTGGCCGCGGCCAGTGTGTCTTCGGGAATCTCGAGTTCCTCGGGCGGGTTGTCGGGCGGTTTGCGCTCGGCGGTCGACTTCGGTTCGTCCGGGGTGCCCTGGGTGGTGCGTGGCTTGGTCATGGTCAGCCTCCGATGGGCCTGGCGGCGGCCGGTACGGCCGCCGTGTGCGTGTACGTCTTGCGTCGTTACGCGCCGGTGATGCCGGTGCGACGGGATCAGTTGTTCTTGATCGATGGATTGGTCGTGGTGCCAGTGGGTATGGTTCCCTGCG
Source organism: Frateuria edaphi (assembly GCF_021117405.1). Taxonomy (NCBI): domain Bacteria; kingdom Pseudomonadati; phylum Pseudomonadota; class Gammaproteobacteria; order Lysobacterales; family Rhodanobacteraceae; genus Frateuria; species Frateuria edaphi. The sequence goes on along the minus strand of NZ_CP088251.1, from coordinate 2,926,621 downwards.
TGGAATACTCCTGGCCGTCCAGCGTCAGGCTCAGGCTGTAGATCCAGGTGCCGGTCGAATCCTGGTCGTCGTTGAGGTCGGTCATGGTCATGCGCTGGCCGTTGGCAGCCACCTCGGGCGGGCCGAAAATGCCCGGCGGAGGTGGCTCGACCCATTGCAGCGGCAACAGGTCGCCGCCGGCGGCGTTGCCGGTCAGCTCCCAGGCCAGGGTCTGCGGCTGCGGGCTGCGCCCGACCTGGTTGGCGTTGCCGTGCTGGTCGATGTCGACCAGCCAGGGCGTGGTGGACTTGTCCAGACTGACGTTGAGCACGTGATCCATGGTGTTCTCCCGTGGGGTGGTGGAGGTCAGCGCGCGAGTGCGAGTGCGCGCCGGTCGAGGACGTCTTGCAGGCGTTGCTCGAAGGCGGGGTTGGGCCCGAACGTGATGTCCGCCCGCGCCAGCCGCCGGACCAGCGCCGGTTCGCGGTAGCCCGAGGACCACAGCCGCTGGACCAGCGGACGGGCCTCGTCGATGTGGCCCAGAGCGAGCAGGGCGTCGACCTGCGCGGCGAGCAGGCGGACGTCGCCGGCGCCGCTCTCGACCCCGCGCAAGTCCTGCAGGGCGGACAACCGCAAGCCTTCGGCGTCCTTGCCGGTCTGCAGGTCGGCCAGTTGCAGGCGCGCGCGCACGGTGGAGAGCAGCAGGGCGCGTTCGTCCGGCTGGTCCGCCAGCAGGGGCGTGAGCACCGCCAGCGCGGCCTGCGCGTCGGCCCGCGCCTGGTCAGGGCGCCCGGTCGCCTGCAGCCATGCCGCGCGCTCGATGCGGGCATCGGCCAGGTCCTGCTGCCAGCCGGTGTTGCTGGGATCGTGATGCGCCAGGTCCTCGAGCGTGCCGGTCGCGCGCGCCAACAGGGCGCGGGGCGAGCGGGTGTCGCCCTGCATGCGTCGCAGACGGGCAAGCTGGGTCGAGTACAGGCCGAGGCTCTCCCTGGCGTCGGTCAGGCTGGGATCGAATCGGTGGATGTCCTCGATCACCGCCAGCGCCTCCCCGGTGTCGCGGTCCGCCTGTTCGATGCGACCGGCCAGGGCCAGCGTGCGGGCCAGGATGGCGCGCACGCGCGCCATGTTCTGGTGCTGGCCGTTGTCCTGCGGGTGGGCCTGGCTCAGCTGCGTTTCGATCGCGTCGTCCGCCGAGTACTCGTCGATCGCGGTAAGGAGGTCGCCGCGCATCAGGGCCATCTTGCCGAGGTTGTTGTGCGCCTCGCCCAGGTGTTCGAGCCACTCGCTGCGCGGCGAGGGGTGGGCGGCCAGCAGGCGGCAGCGTTCGAGCATGCGCTGGTAGTGCACGGCGGCTTCGTCCAGGTGGCCCGCCGCTTCCAGGACATGGCCGATGTCGTTGTCCAGCGTGCTCAGTTCGAACAGCACCCGCGGGTCGCTGCGCGCCGGCGCGCCCAGCCGCTCGAGCGTGGCCTGCGCCGCGGCGAAGTAGCGACCGGCCGCCTCGAGGTGGCCCTGGTACCAGTCACTCATGCCGAGGAAGGCCTGCACCCGCGCGTAGGCAATCTGCCTTTCGCGGTCGGCCGGCGCCGCCTGGGCAAGCGCCCGCGCCAGCGGTTCGGCGGCCCGGTACGCGCTCGTGGCGGCGGCCAGGCGCCCCTGGTCCAGCCGCACGCTGCCGATCTTCTCCAGCGCCTTGGCGCGCTGTTCCAGCACGTCGTCGGTCACGTCCGTGGCGGGCAGGGACTGGAAGTAGGCCATCGCCTTGTCGTCGACCGCTTCCAGGATGTCCAGCCGCTGCACCTGCGCCAGCTTGTCGTTGAGGTCGCCGAGCATGAAGCCGATCAACGCCTCGGCCTGCTTTTGCCGGCGCTCGGCGGTGCGGCGGGCGATCATCGCGTCGATCGCCAGCAGGGTGGTCACCAGCATCACCAGCGTGGACAGCGCCGCGACCGCCGCGAGCCGCCGGTTGCGCCGTTGCAGCTCGCGCCGGCGCAGCTGGTCCAGTTCCAGTCCGAGCAGGCCGGCCACGAGCTTGAGTTTGGCCGCCTGTTTGCCGTCCTTGCCTGGGCGCACGTCGGCGGCGATCGGCTCGTCTTGCTCCGCATCGGTCTGGCCGTCCATAGGGCCGCACAACGCGGGGGAAAGGCATTCCTCGGCGGACTGCCCGGCCGGCGCATTGGGTTCGCCGGCGACGATGAGGCAGAAAATGCGATCGTTGCGGCCGAGCCGCCGGAACGCACGTATCTCGGCGCCCACCCAGCGCGAGGCGGCCGCCGCGGGGGAGCACACGACGATCAGGTTGGCCGATTGCGCCAGCGCCAGGTCCACCTTGTGGCCCAGGTCGTGGGAGCTGGCCAGTTCCTCGCGATCGCGGAAGATGGGAGCGAGCCGCCGCGGCACGATGCCCGCGTCCGTGACCTGGCCGACCAGGCGCGAGGGCATGCGGTAGGTTTCCAGGGCACGATGCAGCCACTCGGCCCAGCGCCGGTCGCGGTGGCTGTAACTGATGAACGCGCGGTAGCGGTATTCGCCTTCGGCGGAAACCTGGTTCATGGCGCACGACCCTTTGGCGAGTCGCACAGTCCCCTGGCGCTGGCGGCGGGCGGAACCTAGCACGGCCAGCGTGATGCCGGCCTCACGATGGGGGCGGCAGCCTTCTGCCGGTCAGGGTACCCGGTCGGCCAGCCGGTCCATCACCTCACGCAAGCCCTCGCGCCAGTCGGGCAACGGACTTGCGAGCCACTGGCCCAGGCCGGTGTTGTCCAGCACGGACCAGGCCGGGCGGCGGGCGGGCGTGGGATAGTCGGCAGTTGCGATCGGCAGCACGCGGGGCACGCGCGCGAGCAGTCCCCGCGCATGGGCTTCGTCGAAGATCGCGCTGGCGAAGCCGTGCCAACTGGTATGGCCGCTGGCGACCACATGATGCGTGCCGCGCAACGAGGCGCGTGCGCCGGGCCGTGCGAACCAGCGGTCGAGCAGGGCCAGGCTGGCGCGCACGATCACCGCGGTGGAGGTGGGCGCGCCGTATTGGTCGGCCACCACGCGCAGCTCCTCGCGTTCGGCCCCCAGGCGCAGCATGGTGCGCAGGAAGTTGTGGCCGTGCGGGGCGTACACCCATGCCGTGCGCAGGATCAGGTGGTCGGCGCCGCTGGCGCGCAGCGCTGCTTCGCCGGCGAGCTTGCCGCGGCCGTAGGCGCCCAGCGGGCCGGTAGGCGCGTCGACGGGGTAGGGCACCTTCGCGCTGCCGTCGAACACGTAGTCGGTGGAGTAACGAAGCACGAGCGCATCGTGCGCAGCGGCCCACTCGCCCAGTTCGCCGACGGGGACGGCAGGCGATCACATCTCGTGCGCATGGGCTACTCTAACGCGGCCCAGGGGCTCCAGTGCCCCTCGGCCCCGGTGGGTATCAGGCGCGACCGTAGGCGTCGTCTAGGCGGACGATATCGTCCTCGCCCAGGTAGCTGCCCGACTGCACCTCGATCAGCTCCAGTGGCAGTTTGCCCGGGTTGCGCAGGCGGTGGACGCTGCCGAGCGGGATGTACGTGCTCTGGTTCTCGCCGAGCAGGAACACTTTGTCGTCGCAAGTGACCTCGGCCGTGCCAGAGACCACAATCCAGTGCTCAGCGCGATGGTGATGCTTCTGCAGGCTCAAGGTGGCGCCCGGCTTGACCAAGATGCGCTTGACCTGGAAGCGCTCGGCCGACTCGAGAGAATCGTAACTGCCCCAAGGACGTTGCACGACCCGGTGGATCGAGTGCTCGCTGCGCCCGGAGCGCTGGAGCTCTTCGACGATTTGCTTGACTTGCTGGGCGGCATCGCGGTGTGCGACCAGGGTGGCGTCCGGCGTGCTGACCACGACCAGGTCATCCACGCCGACGGCCGCCAGCAGGTGGCGCTCGTGCGAGTGCAGCAAGCAGTTGCGCGTGTCCAACGCCAGTGTGTCGCCTTCGCGCAGGTTGCCTTCGGCGTCGTGCTCGCCAGCCAACCACAGCGCCGACCAGGAGCCGATATCGCTCCAGCCGCAGCTCAACGGCACCACGGCCGCGCGGTCGGTTTTCTCCATTACCGCGTAGTCGATGGAACCATCGGGCACGCGGGTGAAAGCTTCCGCGTCAACCCGGGCGAAGTCCAGATCGCGCCGCGCCGTGACGTGCGCCGCGCGTACTGCATCAAGCATGGCCGGCGCATAGCGACCGAGCTCCTCGATGTAACGGGCCGCGGTGAACAGAAACATGCCCGAGTTCCAATCATGGCTGCCGTCGGCCAGGTAGGCTTCGGCGGTCGCGTGGTCGGGCTTTTCGACGAAACGACCGACGCGGAAGGCGTCCGTGCCGAGCGGCTCGGCACGGCGGATGTAACCGAACCCGGTTTCCGGACGATCGGGGCGGATGCCAAAGGTTACAAGCCAGCCGTCGTTGGCAAGCCGCAAGGCGGCCTCGACCGCTCGCCCGAATGGCTCCTCATGGCTGATCAGGTGGTCGGCGGGCAACACCAGTAGCAACGCCTGCGGATCGCGCTCAAGCGCTGTCAGGGCGCCCAGCGCAATCGCCGGGCCTGTATTGCGGGCGAGCGGCTCAAGCACGATCGTAGCGTCCTCGATCCCGGCTTCGCGTAGTTGCTCGGCGGCGAGGAAGCGGTGGTCGTCCGTCACCACCACGATCGGCGGGGCCAGGTCAGGCAGATGACGCGTGCGCGCCAAGGTCTGCTGGAAAAGCGTGCCGTGGCCAGTGAGGTTCAGGAATTGCTTGGGCAGGTTCTTGCGGGATACCGGCCACAGCCGGGTGCCGCTGCCACCGCTGAGGATGAGGGGGATCAACATCGGTTTTCCTTGTAGCCGCCTTGAGGCGGTTAGATTTCCTTGGGTTTTGCCAACAGGTTGACGATTTCGCGTAGGCCTTCGCGCCATCCGGGCAGGGCGATGCCAACATGCCGTTCGAATCCTCCGTTGTCCAACACCGACCAGAGGGGACGCCGCGCGGGCGTGGGGAAGTCCGCGGTGCCTATCGGCACGACCCGCGGCTTGTTCGCAATCAGCCCGCGCACGTGGGCTTCATCGAAAATTGCATTGGCGAAACCGTGCCAGCTGGTATGGCCGCTGGCTACCAGGTGGTGAGTGCCAAGCAACGCCTGGGGTGCGGTCGGGTCGGCCTGCCAGCGGTCCAGCGCCACCAGCGAGCCGCGCACGATCAACGCGGTGGACGTGGGCGCGCCGTACTGGTCGGCGACCACGCGCAGCTCATCGCGCTCGGCGCCCAAGCGCAGCATGGTGCGCAGAAAGTTGTGGCCGTGCGGGGCGTACACCCAGGCCGTGCGCAGGATCAGATGGTCGGCGCCGCTCGCGCGCAGCGCTGCTTCGCCCGCGAGCTTGCTGCGGCCGTAGGCACCCAGCGGGCCGGTGGGCGCGTCGACGGGGTAGGGTACACGCGCGCCACCGTCGAACACGTAGTCGGTCGAGTAATGTAGCACCAGCGCGCCGTGCGCTGCAGCCCACGCGCCCAGTTCGCCCACGGCCTCGCCGTTGACGCGCGTGGCCAGCGGCTCTTCGTGTTCGGCGCGATCGACGGCCGTATAGGCGGCCGCATTGATGATGAGCTTCGGCTGCACGCGATTGAGCAGCGCGTCCAGGCCGGGCGCGGCCAGGTCAGCCACTTCGGCGCGCTCGCCATCCCACAACGTGCCCTCGCGCGTGGCCACCACCAGCTCGCCGCGCGCAGCCAGACCACCGTCCTCCACGAAGCTGCGGCCAAGCTGGCCGTTGGCGCCCAGCAGCAGGATTTTCATGGCGAGTAGACGGGGAGGCGCTCGGGCGGCACGTCCTTCAGGAACGGTGCGCGGAGGTCCTTGTCCGACAGCAGCGGGGCGCTGACCGGCCAGTCGATGGCGATGTCCTCGTCGTTCCAGCGGATGCCCGCGTCATGCTCGCGCTCGTACAGCGCGGTGCACTGGTAGCTGAAGGTGGCGAATTCCGACAGCACGCAGAAGCCATGTGCGAAGCCTTCGGGGATCCAGAAATGCCGGTGGTTTTCGGCCGTCAGCATCGCGCCGACCCAGCGTCCGAAGGTGGGCGAGCCGCGGCGGATGTCCACCGCCACATCGTAGACCTCGCCCTCGAGCACGCTGACCAGCTTCCCCTGCGGGTTGGGCCACTGGTAGTGCAGGCCGCGCAACACGCCGCGGGCCGAGCGCGAGACGTTCGACTGCACGAAGCGCACGTCGATGCCAGCCTCGCGATATTTCGACTCGTTGAAGCTCTCGTAGAAGAAGCCGCGCGCATCGCCGAGCACCTGCGGCTCGACCACTGCCGCGCCGGGGATGGCCGTCCGGATGACCTTCATCGCACCAGGCCCTGGTTGACCAGGTTTTTCAGGTACTGCCCGTAGCCGGTCTTGGCCAGCGGCTCGGCCAGGCGCAGCAACTGCTCGGCGCCGATCCAGCCCTTGAGGAAGGCGATCTCCTCCGGGCAGCACACCTTCAGGCCCTGGCGGTGCTCGATGGTCTGGATGAAGTTGCCCGCCTCCATCAGCGACTCGTGCGTGCCGGTATCCAGCCAGGCGTAGCCGCGGCCAAGCTGCTCCAGGTGCAGGGCGCCTTCGCCCAGGTAGCAGCCGTTCAAGTCGGTGATTTCCAGTTCGCCGCGGGGCGAGGGCTTGAGCGAGGCGGCGAAGTCGCAGGCCCGCTCGTCGTAGAAATAAAGGCCGGTGACGGCGTAGTTGGACTTGGGCCTGGAGGGCTTTTCCTCCAGGCCCACCACGCGGCCGTCGCCATCGAATTCGGCCACGCCGTAGCGTTCCGGATCGCGCACCCAGTAGCCGAACACCGTGGCGCCGCGCTCGCGCGTCGCCGCGCGCTGCAGTCGCTCGGTCAGACCCACGCCGTAGAAGATGTTGTCGCCCAGCACCAGGCAGCTGGGCGCGCCGTCGAGGAATTCGCGACCGATCAAAAACGCCTGCGCCAGGCCGTCCGGCGAGGGCTGCACGGCGTAGTGGATGTCCATGCCCCACTGCGAGCCGTCACCCAGCAGCCGCTGGAACAGTGCCTGCTCGTGCGGCGTGTTGATCACCAGCACTTCGCGGATGCCGGCCAGCATCAGGATCGCCAGCGGGTAGTAGATCATCGGCTTGTCGTACACCGGCAGCAGCTGCTTGCTGATGCCCTGGGTGATCGGATACAGCCGCGTGCCGGAACCGCCGGCCAAAATGATCCCCTTGCGTGCGCTCATGCGTGGCTCCTCACGATCCCAGCCGTTCCATGCGGTAGCTGCCGTCCAGCACGCGCTGCACCCACAGCTGGTGCGCCAGGTACCAGTCGACGGTGTGTGCCATTCCGCTCTCGAAAGTGTGCGTCGGCGACCAACCCAGTTCGCGATTGAGCTTGCCCGCGTCGATCGCGTAGCGCCGGTCGTGGCCAGGACGGTCCTTCACGAAGGTGATCAGCGATTCGCGCGGCCGGCCGTCGGCCAGCGGCCGGCGCGCGTCGAGCAACGCGCAGATGGTCTTGACCACGGTCAGGTTCTCGCGCTCGGCGTTGCCGCCCACGTTATAGGTATCGCCCACGCGGCCGGCCTCGAGCACGCGGCGGATCGCGCTGCAGTGGTCGCCCACGTAGAGCCAGTCGCGGATGTTCATGCCGTCGCCGTACACCGGCAGCGGCTCGCCGGCCAGCGCCTTCTGGATCACCAGCGGAATGAGCTTCTCGGGGAACTGGTAGGGCCCGTAGTTGTTCGAGCAGTTGGTGGTGAGCGTGGGCAGGCCGTAGGTGTGGTGGAACGCCCGCACCAGATGGTCGGAGGCCGCCTTGGAGGCCGAATAGGGCGAGTTGGGCGCGTAGGGCGTGGTCTCGCTGAACTTGCCCTCGGCGCCGAGCGAGCCGTACACCTCGTCGGTGGAGACGTGCAGGAAGCGGAAGGCCTCGCGGGCGTCGTTCTCCAGGCCGCGCCAGTAGTCGCGGGCGCCTTCGAGCAGGCCGAGCGTGCCGACCACGTTGGTTTCCACGAAGGCAGCCGGGCCGTCGATCGAACGGTCCACGTGCGACTCTGCGGCGAAGTTGACGATCGCCTGCGGCCGGTGTTCGGCCAGCAGCCGTGCCACCAGTGCGCGGTCGCCGATGTCGCCCTGCACGAACAGGTGCCGGTCGCTGCCTTCGAGCGAGGCCAGGGTGTCGAGGTTGCCGGCGTAGGTCAGCTTGTCCAGGTTGACCACGCGCAGGCCGTCGGCGACCGCCTGCAGGACGAAGTTGGCACCGATGAAGCCGGCGCCGCCGGTAACGAGCAAGGTTTCCATAGGCTCACTGGGAAGTTTTCCAAACTCCGCATTGTGCCACCGCGGGCACTCGAAAGTGTTGTCCTGGCCGGAGAAGTACCCGGGCGATTAAGGCAAAACCCGGGTTCGCGGTTAAGATGGCGGCCCCCTCATACAGTGCTGCCCGTTGGGCAGGTGCGCGAGCAAACGACCTAGCCATGACCAAAAAAGCCGATTCGACCCTGGGACTCGGAACGCGGGCCATCCATGCCGGTCAGCATCCGGACCCCAGCACCGGCGCGATCATGACGCCGATCTACGCCACCTCGACCTACGTGCAGGAGAGCCCCGGCAAGCACAAGGGCTATGAATACTCGCGCACGCAGAACCCGACGCGCATGGCATACGAGCGTTGCGTGGCGGACCTGGAAGGCGGCGTGGCCGGTTTCGCCTTCGCCTCCGGGCTGGCCGCGGCGGCCACGGTGCTGGACCTGCTCGACTCGGGCAGCCACGTGATCGCCATGGACGACCTGTACGGCGGCAGCTACCGGCTGTTCGAGCGGGTGCGCCGGCGCTCGGCGGGCCTGGATTTCGATTTCATCGATCTGAACGACGCCAAGGCGCTGAAGGCCGCGCTCAAGCCCAATACCCGCATGATCTGGGCCGAGACGCCGACCAACCCGATGCTCAAGTTGGTCGACCTGGCCAAGGTCGCCGCCTTCGCGAAGAAGCACGGGCTGATCCTGGTGGTGGACAACACCTTCTGCTCGCCGATGGTGCAGCGGCCGCTGGAATTCGGCGCCGACCTGGTGCTGCATTCGGCCACCAAATACCTCAATGGCCATTCGGACATGGTCGGCGGCATCGTGGTCGCCGGCAACGGGGAACTGGCCGAGCGGATGGCCTTCCTGCAGAACTCCGTCGGCGCCATTGCCGGCCCGTTCGATGCCTTCCTGGCCATGCGCGGCCTCAAGACGCTGCACCTGCGCATGAAGGCCCACTGCCAGGGTGCGCTGGAACTGGCGCAGTGGCTGGAGAAGCACCCTGCGATCGAGCGCGTGATCTACCCGGGCCTGAAGGGGCACCCGCAGCATGCGCTGGCGCGCCGGCAGATGCACGGTTTCGGCGGCATCATTTCTGTCGAGGTAAAAGGCGGTCTGCGCAGAGCCCGAAGGATGCTGGAACGCTGCGAACTTTTCGCCCTGGCCGAATCGCTGGGCGGCGTCGAGAGCCTGATAGAGCACCCGGCCATCATGACGCATGCCTCGGTGCCCCCGGCAAATCGCAAGCGGCTTGGCATCAGCGATGGCCTGGTGCGGCTGTCGGTAGGCGTGGAGGACATCGCGGATCTGCGTAGCGAACTGGATGCGGCCCTGCGCTGAGCGTTAGGGCAGGGCGGATCTGGCCTCTGTCGAACGAATTGCCGGGCCGGCGTCGACATCCAGGTTGCCGGTGCCGACCGAGGTCGAAAGCGGATGGTGCAGGTCGCCGAGAAGACTTACCCGACGGCAGGGCCGCCGTCGGGCTCAATGCAATGTGAAAAGGTAGGTTCATGAATCGGGAGAAAAACCAGTCGAGGGCACTTCTGATTGCCGGCATGCACCGGAGCGGAACCTCGGCCTTGACGCGGCTTGTCAACCTGCACGGCGCCGAGTTGGGCGCTCGACTGACCCCGGCGGCCGAGGACAACGCGAAGGGGTTCTGGGAAAACCAGGCGGTCGTGGATTTCCACGAACGTCTTCTGGCCCAGCTGGGGTCCGCGTGGGATGACCCGCGGCCCCTCCCGGATGACTGGTTGAAGCTTGCGGTCGATGCCGGTTATGCGGATGAACTGCTCGAACTCATCGAGCGCGAGTTCGGGCAGGCCCCCTTGTGGGCGGTAAAGGACCCTCGCATCTGCAGGTTTCTCCCCCTCTGGCTGTCCGCACTGAAGCGGACCGGTACCGAAGTCGGCGTGGTGGTGGCGTTCCGGCAGCCTTCGGAAGTCATCGCCTCACTCAATCGCCGGAACGACCTCGGCGCACCGGTCGGCGCGACGCTTTGGCTCCGCCACCTTGCCGAGTCTGTGGCGGCCTCCGAGGGGACCGTCCGCTGTGCGGTGGGTTACGAGTCGCTACTTTCTGACTGGCGCGAATGCATGCGACGCCTGACCACATGCCTGGGCTGGGACTGGCCGGTGCCGAGCGAGAAGTGTGCCGGGCAGATCGACGCGCACCTGGATGCGCAGATGAGGCATGAGGTCTATTCCCCCGAACGTGACCTGGTGCCCGCAGGCTGGCGCAAGGACGTTCAGGACATCCATGCGGCGTGCCGCGAGATCGAGCGCAGCGGGAATGGCTGGGACATGTTGAGCGCTCGGCTGGGCGGGCTTCTCGAGCGGGACGATTTCCGTTCGCCCCTGGTGGAAGCCCTGCGTCCGAAATCCGTCCAGGACCATTTGCAGGCCAAAGTGGACGAGGCCAACGCACAGCTGGACGGGGCACGCCAGCAGTTGGATGCGCTGCATGCGGAGCACGAAGCGGTTGCCGCGTGGGGAAAGTCCCTGGACAGGGAACTGGATGCCACGGTCAAGCAGATGGAGGCGCTGCGGGCCGAGCACGAGACCGTTGCCACCTGGGCGCATTCCCTCGATCGCGAGGTGCACGACCGGGACGAGCGAATCGCGTACCTGCAGAGTGAGGAGGAACGGTTGAGGGCCAACGTTGAGACCACGGCCAAGCAGATGGAGAAGCTGCGTACCGAGCACGAGACCGTTGCCGCCTGGGCGCAATCCCTCGATTGCGAGCTGCACGACCGGAACGAGCTGATCACCTCCCTGCAGAGCGAGCAGGAACGGTTGAGGGCCAAGGCTGATCGACTTGGTGGCGAGCTGCTCGCGCAAAGGGAGCAATACGACCGGCTCCTGCGTTCGAACTCCTGGCGCATCACCCGCCCGATCCGCGTCCTCTCGATGCTGCTTCGGGGCGATATCGCCACGCTCCGTGCGATAACTGCGCAGCGGCGCATGAACCGCATGATCGCCCGTTCCGGGAGCGCGCCGGTGGCCGGGAATCCGTCTCTGGACGACGCGAAGAAGGTTGCCCGGGCCGGTGAGATCGCTTCGCGTCCCGAGGACCTGCTGGCGGGCCTGACGTTTCCGAGCTATCACTCGCCCAAAGTCAGCATCATCATCCCCGGATACGGCAACCTGCCGGTAACCGCCGCATGCCTTCGCTCCATCCGCGACCATCTACCTCAGGTTCCCGTTGAGGTGCTGGTGATGGAGGATGCGTCGGGTGATCCCCAGATCGATGCGCTGTCGGGTGTTCCGGGGCTGCGGTACGAGGAGAACGAGAAAAACCTCGGTTTCGTGCTCTCGTGCAACCGCGCGTCCGGGCTGGCTCGTGGCGAGTTCCTCTACTTTCTCAACAACGACACCGAAGTCAGCGAGGGCTGGCTCGACGCCATGCTGGAGGTCTTTCGTGACCATCCCGACTGCGGCATGGTCGGATCCAAGCTGGTCTATCCGGATGGGCGCCTGCAGGAGGCTGGCGGCATCATCTGGAACGACGGCGACGGATGGAACTACGGAAGGCTGCAGGACCCCGAGGCTCCGGAATATAACTATGTGCGCGAAGCCGACTATTGCTCGGGCGCCTCGCTGCTGATCCGGCGGGACGTGTTCGAAGAGCTGGGTCGTTTCGACGCGCGCTACGCGCCCGCGTACTACGAAGACACGGATCTTGCATTCAAGATCAGGGAGTCCGGCCGGAAGGTCTATTACACGCCATTTTCAGTGGTGATTCACCATGAAGGGGTTTCGCACGGAACCGACGAAAGCCAGGGTGTCAAGGCACACCAGGTCATCAACCGGCAGAAATTCATGGAGCGCTGGGCCGGCGCCCTGAAAAACCAGCACACCCATGATCCCGCTAGGCTCCATCTGGCGCGCGACCGGGGCAGTTCCCGCCCCGGCATCCTGATTGTCGACCACTACATACCCCAGCCGGACCAGGATGCCGGTTCCCGGGTCATGGTCGACTTCATGCGCTCCATGCGCTCGCTGGGATTACGCGTCGTGTTCTGGCCCGACAACCTCTGGTACGACAAGCCCTATGCGCGGCAGCTTCAGCAGATGGGTATCGAGGTGATCTATGGTCAGGCCTGGGCCGGGAACTTCGAAAAGTACATGGCCGAATACGGCTCGGCCTTGCGGCACGTCATGCTCAGCCGGCCCTATGTAGCCCGCAAGTACATCGAGGCCGTGCGGAGCCGCTCCGAGGCCAGGCTGCTCTATTTCGGCCATGACCTGCATTTCCGGCGCATGCGGCTTCGCAATGAAGTGCAGGCGGTACCGGGCCTGGCCGAACAGGCGCGAGAGATGGAACTGTTGGAGCGTGGCGTCTGGAAAGATTGCGACGTGGTGCTGTACCCCTCCGAAGAAGAGGCGGCCATGGTGCGTGATCTGGAGCCTGGGGTGGACGCTCGCGCGGTGCCGCTGGTCGCATTCGATTCCGTTACCCGTGCGGAATCGGACGGGCGCCAGGGCATTCTCTTCGTGGCCGGATTTGCCCACCCACCGAATGTCGATGCAGCGATGTGGCTGGTCGATGAGATCCTGCCGCGGATCCGCCAGAACAACCCGGACGTGGCGCTCGACCTGGTCGGATCCAACCCTTCGGACGAGGTCAAGGCGCTGGCGAGCGATGATGTGACCGTACATGGTTATGTCGATACTGCCCGGCTGGAGGAGATGTACGCCCGTGCACGGGTCGTCATCGCACCTCTCCGGTTCGGCGCCGGCGTCAAACTCAAGGTGCTCGAGGCCATGCGCCACGGGGTCCCGCTGGTCACCACCTCGGTGGGTGCGCAAGGGCTCCCGGACCTGGCCGCCGACATACCGGTTCATGACGACCCCGCGGAACTTGCGCGCAGCGTTTCCCTGTTGCTCGATGACGACGCCGAGTGGGCCCGCGTCTCGGAGCGGGGATGTGCTTTCATCAGCCAAAATTTTTCCCGTGCGGCGCTTGATGAAGCCATCAATAAGGCTCTTGGCGGCAAGCGCGCCTAGCCGGTCGAATGGGGCGGAAGGATCTAGCGGTCCAAGGGCCGTGCGCCCCGCATCAATCGGTTAGCAGCGTGTTCCCTGCCTGGCCAGGCGACCCCTGAAGTCATTTTTATCTGGAGTGTCAGCAAGTGCACGTCGACCACAAAACGACCAGACCCGAGACGGCCGTCCGTCCCATTTTCATCATCGGAGCGCCCCGCTCAGCCACGTCGGCGATGGTTTGGGCGCTTGGCCAGCACCCCAACATCCAGCCCATGCCCGAGACAGCATGGATCGCGAGCATGGGTGTGGGTGGCTACCTTTCCTACTGCAAAGGCTCCGAGCGCGGGCGGTTTTCGCACCTGTCGAACGTCGAATACCCCATGGAGCCGTTCCTGGAAAAACTGGGAAGATACGTCGACGACGTCGTAAACGATGTCTTCGATGTGCGCTGCCGGCGTTTCTACGGCGATTTCCGCGAAAAGGGGAAGTTGCGCTCAAGCCCGAACAGCCCCAACCCGGAACTCCAGTTGCTCAGGTCGCCGGACGATCCCAAGCAACGGTGGATCGACGGTACCCCGCTGAACTCGCAGTACATCTGGATCCTGTCGCAGATGTTCCCCGGTGCCCGCTTCATCCACAACCTGCGCCGGCCTGACGAGGTGATCACCTCGCTGGAAGGGTTCGCCACAGTAGGTGCCAACCCGCAACCGCTGCGGGACGGGGTCGCGACGTGGTTCCAGCATACGGAGAATGCCTGGTATGCCGAGCAGGCCTACGGCGCAGGCAAGGTATTCCGCGCCGACTTCCACCGGGTGGGGGAGGATCCGGAAGACCTGGTCCGCGACATCCTTGCCTTCCTTGGAGAGGAATATTCGGCCGATTGCCTGCTGCCATTGCAGCGGCGGCTCAATTCCTCCGAGGTGGATGATCAGCGCGAGGCCAATCGCCACAAGTTGCTGAAGATCAAGGACTACGAAAAGGCCGAAACCCTGTTCAGGCACATTGCTTCCTCGGGCGTTCCCGATCAGCCCGATGGGGCGGCTGAGCAGGTGCTAAAACAGCGTTTCCTGGACTATTGCCACGACCGCGAACTGATCTAGAGCCGCCGTCCGGTGGCCGGATCCTTCACCCGCGATACTGCTTTGTTTTTTTTCCCGATCGTTCTTCGCAGCGATCTTCCACAAGAGAACGCGCACTCATGAATTCCAGGATCAGAGGTCTCGTCTGCTCGGCGCTGGCGAGCCTGCTTCTCTCCGGCTGTGGCCCGTCGTACAACGACGGCTCGGGCCTGCAGGCTGGCGCCACAGTGTCATTGAAAATCGTCGGTTTCGGCCCGAAACGCATCGAGGCGGGCGTGCCGTTCAACACGCAGCCGGATGGAAGTGCAGCGGCGTGGGTGCGCCTCGATCACCCGGTCGATGGGAGTCATGCCACCCTGGAGTTTGACGGCACGGCACTGCACACCGTGGCCAAAGGCAGCCTGGTCACCGCGGTCGTGCCGGCCTCCTTCTACGCCCAGGCCGGAACGCACACGCTGGACGTGGTCGAAACGACGAAGGAAGGCACAAGGATATCGAGCGAAAAGGTCGATCTAATCGCCAGATGACCCCGCGCAGGAGGAGGGCCCGGCATGACGGGGCCAGCCAAAGGCAGCGCAGGTGCTCCGCGCCGAGCCGATGCCCTCCCCGACCCAATTTCCACAGCCATGTCTTTTCGGTGTGGCGAGACCAACCAGGCAACCATCCATGCCCACCGTATCGAAAACCGGAGCCGGCCCCGAACCCCACGCTGCTGCGTCCGAGCGCGAAAGTTGGCTCCTGCTCTCCAACTGCCAGGCCCTGGGTCTCGCCAATTGCCTCAACCTAGTTACCGATCAGGTAGAGGTCGAGCACTATCACCCCGCGGGTTTCAAAAAGGATTCGGCCGGCATTCTGCGCCGCTGGGACTCCTACCAGCGTGTGCTGGTCGCGCCGCAATTGTTGGAGCTGCTTCCGGCCGGATACCGCAACTCGGAGAAGATCTGGCAAATCCCGACAGTGTCCTTCACCGCCTACCATCCCGACATCTGCTATCTCAACTTTCGGGGCGCGCCGCTGAAGGGGCCGATGGATGATTACCACTCGACCATTGCCTATGCCGGGTTCAAGCTGGGGTTGTCCGCCACTCAGGTGCTGCGGATGTACAACGAAGATACCTATGCCCGGCTGGGCTACTTCGATTGCTGGGATCACGCGAAGCAGCAACTTCTGGATAAGTTTGCCCGGGCCGGTTTCGATCTGGGCCTGTCGTTCGCCAACTGGAGCCGCACGAGTGCGTTCATGTATTCGAACAATCACGTCAAGGTCCATTGCCTCATGGACATCGCCAAGGCGATCCTGTCCCGGGCGGGCAAGCGGCAGGACTACCTTAGCGAATTGCCGCACGACAACCTCATGAATGGGCCTGCCTTCCCTGTTTATCCCGAGATCGGGCTGAGGCTCGGGGTGCGGGGCAACTATCTGTTCAAGCTCGGCGGCTCCTATCGGTTCATCCGCCTAGAGCAGTTTCTGCAAGACAGTTTTTCCGTATACGCCGCCGCACCGAGCGCCGCTCCGATACCCGAACATGCGGCCATGCTCGAGAACGCGATGACTGTCCTGAGGGCAGCGTGATGTCGAACCCGTACAAGAACCTCGAGAACTACCGTTTCTGGCGGCGCGCCGTCGCCGGTGTTGAGCGTTTTCGCTTTGACCCGGTGGTGAATACGCGCTTCAGGATTGGGCCGACGCAGCGGGTCGCGACGGCGGGCAGCTGTTTTGCGCAGCACATTTCCAACCAGCTGGCCAAGGTCGGCTTCAATTACTACGTCACCGAACGTGGCGAGGACCTGGAGGAGAGCTGTCGGAAAGCGGAGAACTATGGGGTCTTCTCCGCCCGGTATGGAAACATCTACACCTCGCGACAACTCGTCCAGTTGTTCGAGGAATGTATCGGGAAGCGCCCTTCGGCAGGCCACGCATGGCAGCGGGACGACGGCCGTTACGTCGACGCGCTTCGTCCCCAGATCAGCCCGGAAGGGTTTGCGTCACCCGAGGAGGTCCTTTCGGCCCGCGCGCAGCACCTGGCCAAAGTGCGGGAAATGTTCGAGAGCTGCGACATCTTCGTGTTCACCCTCGGTCTGACGGAGACATGGCGCAGCCGCACGGACGGTACTGTCTATCCGCTCGCGCCGGGCGTCGCCGGCGGCAGCTTCGATCCTTCCGTCCACGAATTCGTCAATCTGGACATCCATGACGTAACGGGCGACATGGAGCGATTCCTGACCGGGCTCAAGGAGATCAACCCTGGCGTCAAGGTGGTTCTCACCGTTTCACCCGTGCCCTTGATCGCCACCTACGAAGACAGGAACGTGCTGGTCTCCACCACCTACAGCAAGTCGGTTCTTCGGGTGGCCGCAGACATGCTTTACCGGAAGTTTCCGGAATGGGTCGAGTACTTCCCTTCGTTCGAAATAATTACGGGCAACTACAACAACTCGGCTTACTACGAGGCCGACTACCGCGGGATCAACGCCATCGGCGTGGACCATGCCATGCGCTGTTTCCTCAAGCATTACACCGGTCAGCGCAGCGGCACCGAGAGTGGATCGGTAGCCAGCGCGCACGGCCCGGTCGACGTCGACATCGTTTGTGACGAGGAGGCCATCGACCGGGTGCGGATCTGATCGGTCCTGTCGTGGCGCATTCACCGAGGCCCCGACAGCAGTGCCGCGGTCCCGCAATTGCCGGAAGGCGATACTGCGGGCCGCGGGGAGCCTAAGCGGTCGGGGAGGACGCAGCGTTGGATGGGTCCGCTTGGGCTGCCCAGGCGTCCATGGATTCGAAGGCTTTCACGTGCCCGCCCTCCAGTTCCAGCACCTTGTTGCACGCCCGCTTCAGCAGTGCGTGGTTGTGGCTGGCCAGCACAATGATGCCGGCTTTTTCAGCGATCGCCTCCATCCGCAGCCGCGCCTTTTCCTGGAAGGCCGGATCTCCCGCGCCGATCCATTCGTCCATCAGCAGAATCTCCGGCTCCAGGCTCGTGGCGATCGAGAATGCCAGCCTTGCACCCATGCCCTGGCTGTAGCTCTTGAAGGGCATGTCGATAAAATCACCGAGTTCGCTGAAATCGATGATTTCCTCCATGCGCTCGGCGATCTCCTCACGCGACCAGCCGTTGATCAGCCCGCGCAGTTCGATGTTGCGCCGCCCAGTCGCCTCGCGGCGAAAACCAATATTGATGTTGAACAGCGCGTCCACGCGACCGCTGATTTCGACGCACCCGTCCGTTGGCTGGTAGATCCCATAAAGCACCTTCAACAGCGTGCTCTTCCCGGCTCCATTGGAGCCGACCAGCGCGAGGCGATCGCCGGCCGCGAGCTCGAAACTGACGTCTTGGAGTGCCCGCACCAACCGCTTGCCGAACTTCTCGTCGATATGCCCCCCGGTAGCGCCCAGCCGACGATCCCGAGGTGCGAGGCTCAGTTTCTCCTGCACCGAGTAGGTGAGGCTCACATTTTTCGCAACGATAGAGACCATCAGATTACGAACACAATGTGCCGGCGGTAGCGGCCCAGGAGTAAGAGGGCCACGAGCCAAAGTGCAAGGCCCGTGACCAGGCAGACAACGAACGCGTGGATCGGGACGGAGCCGGCCAGGATGGGCACCCGTACGATCTCGAGGAAATAGGTGAATGGGTCCCAATAATAGAACAGGTGGCGGATCCCGGTTGCGGTTTCCGGTGTCCACAGGACCGGTGTGAGGAAGAGGCCAATCCGCATGAGGTTGGCAACGATGAACTGGCTGTCGGGAAAGAAGGCACCGAGGAACGCGAACACAGTGATGGCCGCCGGAGTCACCCAGAGGATCAGCAGTACACCGAGGCCTGACCATGCCCAGGCGGGGGAGGGGGTAACGCCATTGAGCCACAGGATTGCCAGGCAGCCCGCCAGCGCGTAACCGGAACGGATCACCGACTGCATGCCAAGCCGCATGACATAGGTCGTAAGCGGCAGCTTGGTCCCCTTGATGAAGCTCTCCTCGCGCACGAACAGCGAAACGCTTAGCGTGATCGCCTCCGTCATGTAGAACCACGTCAGCAGGCCAAGGCAGACGTAGGCGGTGTAGTTCCCTGCCTTCGCTCCCGCGCCCTGGAAAACGTAGATGAATGTTCCCGCGAAAATCAGATAATTTACGAGCAACCAGAGTGGGCCCAGCCAAGTCCGGCGGTGCTGATCTCCGATGTCCTCGCGTGCGAGCGCCATCCATACGGGCCGTGTCGAAAAAATCGCGCGAAACTCGGCAAGCGTTTCAGGCAGGAACCTGGGCATCCGCACGTCCTTCAGTGGCGGGCTCGGACGAGGGCCGCGAGGGGGAGGGCGGCACCCTCCCGGGCCCGGGCCTAAACTTGCAAGTCATGGTTGCTTCGGTCCTGTCGTGCAGCGAGCTGAACGGAAGATGTCACATTCAGGCCAGGATGGGTGTTCATCGCGGAGCTGGGATGATGGCGACTTTAAAAGTCCCACGCAAGCCCGAGCCTGGGGCAGATCCATGAGGTCAGGGGGCCGTGCATCCCATGGCTCCGTCGAGATGCGAAGAGATTGAGCCGCCGGACTGGGCTTTTGCGTGCGGCAAATGATCCCTAGCCCGGAATTTGGTGTCGTTGCAAAGCTCGCGACAACTGTTCGGACCTCAAGGCCGCTGGCGCCGCATCGGAGCTTGCTGGGGGGCGCAGCTACAGCGACAATAGCGCGGCTGCGGCCAAAGCAGCGCGGAAGCCGTAGTCGGAGCTCGGACAACCTGGAGTCGAATCACTAGTATCGGGCCGGAGGACAAGCCTGCCCGGCACGCGCTGCACCGGACGTGCAGGAAGACGTCAAATACGCTCAGTCATTGGAGGCGCGTCACGCGATCTGGCTACGCGCGGAAAGCCGATGGGTGAGCATCTCTGCAACTTGCACCTGCTCCTCGTGGGGCGGCCACGACGGGGGCGTAGGGATAACCATCATGTCGCGGCTCCTGTTGGTGCTGCACTATTGGCGAGGCATCGGGGTGGAGAGTCCTGACGTCGGCATGCCTTCGCGCGGTGCCATCCAATGGGCTGGCTGATCTCGGCGGATTCGTCGTCTCCGCCATTTCGGTAGGACACGTGGAATCACAGGAAACGGTGCACGTCTGCGATAGGCACCAGGCTCGTTGTTCGCTTGATCATCGCCATTTCCGACGCTCAGCCTGGCTGGGGCCAGGTCGGTGCGCACACTGAAAGCCCTTATCTTTTCTTCTTATGTCGAGCACGCGAATTTCAGGCATTTCCATAGTGGGCGCGGGAGGATTTGCGCGCGAAGTGCTGTTCCTTCTTGACCGCCTTGGCAAGGTCGCGCATGTCCGCGGCCTCTATGAGAGCGACAACGTCTGGAAGAAACGCCGCGTGGCAGGTTTCGATGTTCTTCCCTTGAGCCGGCTTGATCAATCCGGGGGGGAGCTCATTCTTGCGATTGGCGATCCCGCCGTGCGGAAATCTTTGAGGGAATCTTTGTCTGGCAATATTAGATATCCGACTCTGATCGACCCGGCTGCAATAATCTCGCGATGCGCGGACATCGGCGACGGAGTCATCGTCTGCGCTGGCGCCATCATCACGACAGACGTCGTTATCGGCCACCACGTGCACCTGGACCGTTCGGTCAATGTGGGGCATGACTGTCATCTCGGCCATTACGTGACCGTAGCGCCTGGAGCCGTCATCAGCGGCAATTGCCAGATCGGGACGTCCGCCTACATAGGTGCCGCCGCATGCTTGCGGGAACGCGTATCCATCGGCGAAAGGGCGCTCGTGGGTATGGGAGCGGTCGTAGTCAAGCATGTACCTGCCGACAAGATACACGCAGGCAATCCGGCGCGGGAATTGCCCAGATGAAGGTGCTCGCGACACGGCGACCGGCCAACCTCATCCGCTTATTTTGGTTGGATCAGCGTATCCGCTTTCTTGCTGTGGGCGCCTGGAACACCGTGGCGGGCTATGGCATTTTCGTTTTGGTCCACCTTCTCATTGCACGCCGAGTAGGGGATCTGCTTGTGATCGTGATCGCCTACATGATCGCTCTTCCTCTTGCGTTTTATATGCAGAGGAGGTTTGTCTTCAATCACGGCACTCGCTGGCTGGTATCATTTCGCCGTTTTGTGCTTGCGAATAGCCTCATCTTCTTCTCGAACTTGGTATTTCTGCCGCTGTTCGTCAGGTTTACAGGAATCGGTCCATTGGTTTCGCAGGCGATTTTTGTCTCGTTCAGTACCATAGTGAGCTACGTGGCTCACAAGCACTACTCCTTTTCCAGGTGAGTCATGAAAAAAATCCGATTGCTGGTTCCGACCATGCCGAAGGCCGACAGGATTCATCCGTACCTCGAGGAGATCGACAGGAACCGCCACTACACGAACTTCGGCCCGCTGAATGACCGATTCGAACAGCGGGTGCTCGCCGAAGTCGGGAGCGACCACGGCGCCAGCTACTACGCCACGACGGTAGCCAATTGCACAGTCGGTCTTGAGCTTGCCCTGCAGGCAGCCGGGCTGGCCCCCGGCAGCCGGGTCCTGTTGCCAACACTGACGTTCGTCGCTACGGCCACGGCGATCGAACGGGTGGGCATGGTTCCGGTGTTCGCCGACGTCGATGCCCATACGTGGGCACTCATGCCGGACACCGCCCGCGAACACGCCGGCATGGTCGACGCTTTCATGCCGGTCAGCACCTTTGGCTATGGCCACAATGCCTCGGACTGGGATGCGTTGGCGTCCGACACCGGCAAGCCCGTGATCGTCGACGCCGCTGGGGCGTTCGGTAACCAGAAGCCAGGCCGCATGACCGATGTTGTCTACAGCTTTCATGCCACGAAATCCCTGGGCGCAGGCGAAGGCGGCATGGTCATTTCGTCGAACAAGGCGCGAATCGACCATATCCGCCGGCTTTCCAACTTCGGGATCGATACCTCCCGCAGCCTCCTCGCGGAATCGGGAACCAACGGAAAAATGAGCGAGTATCACGCGGCCGTCGGATTGGCCACGTTCGAGCTTTGGGAGGATATCAAGGCGCAACGGAGACAGCTGGACAAGAAGTTCGCTTCCGCGCTGTCTGCAAGATGTCCCTCCTTGAGAATGCAAAAGAAGGCGATCGACGGGATTTATCCCATCCTTGCCACGCTTCTGCCTCGAGACGCCAAGGCATCTGCCGTCGCACAGGATTTGTCCGAGGCGGGTATTGAGACTCGCCGCTGGTATTGCCCGCCGCTACACCTCCATCCTCCCATGGTCGACCGGCCGACGACCGGAAGCCTCCCCGTTGCGAAGGACATCGGGGAGCGAATCCTCGGTATCCCGTTCCACCTGGAGCTTAGCGATTCAGACGTGGATTACATTGTCGAGACCCTTGCGTCGTCTTTGGTCAAGGCAGGCCTGGAATCATGAAAATAAGTTACGTCATTCCGGTCTATCAGAACGAGGGTTCGATTGAACGGACGTGGGAAGCCATCGTCAGCCTCTTCTCAAGCGGGCTGGCTGGCTACGATTACGAAATACTGTTCGTAAATGATGGATCCAAGGATCGGTCGGCTACCGAAATGGAGGAAGTCGCCGCTAAGGATCCAAAAGTTCGGCTGATCCAGTTCACGCGGAATTTTGGACAGATCGCAGCGATCGTCGCCGGCTACGAACACGCGACAGGCGACGCGATCATCAATATGTCCGCGGACCTGCAAGATCCGGCCGAACTCACTGTCGACATGGTGCGGGCGTGGCGTGCCGGGTCGCATGTCGTGGTCGGTCATCGGGCTGACCGCGAGGACTCGATGATGGCCCGCATGCTTTCGAAGTTGGCCTATGGTGCGCTTCGGGTTTCAAATCCCAATATTCCCGAGGGCGGATTCGACTTTGTTCTGCTGAGCAGATATGCGCTCGACATTTTCCTGACTTTCAAGGGTCGCAACCGGTTCTTTCAGGGTGATGTGCTGTGGTCGGGCCTTCCCGCCACCTTCATCCCCTATGTGCGGAGAAAACGGACGATTGGCAAGTCCCAATATAATTTCAGTAAGAAGTTGAAATTGTTCTACGACTTTCTTTTGGACGGCTCTTATCTACCCATCCGGATCATGTCTGTCTGCGGGGTGCTGAGTTCCGTCCTCGGCCTGTCTTACGCGGCGCTGATCATTGTGCTTCGACTGATAGGTGATGTGCCGTTCCAAGGCTGGGCGCCGATCATGGTCGTGGTACTGGTGATAGGCGGCATGATCATGTTCATGTTGAGCCTGATCGGCGAGTATCTGTGGCGAATCCTGGACGAGATCAAGGCCAAGCCCCTTTATATTATCAAGAGCGATGGGACCGGGAATGATAAGCGCCAGGACTGATTGGTTCTCGGATCGGCTGAAGCCGCTGTTGGCGGTGTGGCCGGTGGCTCTGGTGATCAACGGCCTGCTGTTCGTGGCGTATGCCGCTAATCCGCTGCTTGTCTCGGATGGCTGGTACTACCTCGACGTTTTCCTGAGGAAAGGCATCGAACATGATCTTGCGTTGCGCGACTTCTTCGTTCGTCGCGCCGGCGTGGATCACTCACAGCCTTTGTTGAAGCTGATCTACCTTGTCGAACTCTGGTTTTTCGAGCTTGACTTCGTGCCGCAGGCGATCCTCGGTTTTGCATGCGCCATCGGCATCGCCTATGTCATCAAGCGCAACTTGAACAAGGACATCAAGGAGGACGGGAACGGGTGGATTGCCTGGCTGGGCTTTGCCGCTGTTCTGACTCCACTTCTTTCGCTCAACAGCGGTGCGGTTTGGACCTGGCCAGACGTCAGTGTCCAATATGTGATATTCCTCGTGGTGGCGGTCTTCTTCTCGCTATTTGCCTCGGCATTGGTCCGGGGGCGAGGGGTTGCTGCGGCCATCGCGGCAACGGTCTTGACGACGGTCGTGGCGAGCGACGTATCCACCATCGCCGTTATTGCGAGCGTGGTCGCTGCGCTGTTGCGATATCGGTCCTTCCGCCACGATGGATGGCGGACAGTGGCGGCCGTCGTGGTGGCCTTTCTCGTGACGGATGCTGTCCTGTACCTGATAACTCCGGTTGTTGGCGGGGCCGCGGCATCTACGGATACCGGTCGCTTGCTGCTGGCCCAGCTGCCGAATGCCTGGGAATGGATTGTTCTGCCCTTGGCCAACGCGCTGGTCTCGTTCGAGCGGTTGCGAGCCCTGGTCCCACACCATGTGGTCCTGACGCAAGTACTACTGGCGTGTTTGCTGGCGGGATGCCACGTCGGGTTCTGGGTCTCTTTTTTTCGGTCACCAACAACGCGGTCGAGAACTTTTGCCGCGATATTGATGCTCTTCTTCTACGGTCTCGTGGGCGGGATCATCGTTTCCCGGGTGACTGTGTTCGGCTCGGACTACCTGAACTCGCCGAGATACATCCTTTACTATCAGTTCAACCTCGTGGCGCTTGTCATCATGCTTTGCGCTCGCGCCGTCGATGCCGGCCACATGACGCGCGCTCGGTGGATCGCGGCCGGGCTGGCGGCCTGCTACGTGGCACTGCAGCTTCCGCTCAGCGTTCACGCATGGAGGGCCGCTCCATATCATCGCAGTGCTTACCAGTTGTTCGCTCGGCAAATCGACCTGATGCGGAAGGACCCCCGCAATACGCCGGAGCGCTGCGCCCCCCAGCTGCCGATATGCCGCATGGGCCCGGAAAAACGATCGGTGCTGATTAGCCTTCTATATGACCACCGATTGAATCTCTATTCACGGCCGGTCATGGAAGTGCATGGCCTGCCCGCTCCTGATGGGTCGCTGCGGTAGTTCGTAGGGGGCATTGGCCCAAGCAGTTCGAAGGCCCTGCGCCACGCGGGCAACAGCCGGCTTGGACCGGATTGTCGAGATTCATCGAGCTGGGCATCCGGCTTTCGCTGCAGTGTTGGTGCTTGCGGCGCACGGGTTGGGGAGAAGGCGAGTTTTCCCTGGGCGTACGGCAATGAGCGAGTGATCTCATGGCCAGCTAGAGCGCCGGCCGCCCGGCCCATGTCCCCGCAACCGTCAGGCCGATGGTTTAGGCGCTGCCGATGGCGATGCTCAGCGGAGCCATCGCTGGACCTCTTCACATGCTCCGAGATCTCTTGAGGCGGGGACTCCTCTCATTGCTGCTCACGAACCAGTACCTCCGCCACGCGCGCAGCTAGCTCCTCTGGGGCGTGGTCCGCCGTGGTCAGAATCAGTTCGGCACCCTGCGGCTTCTCGTACGGCGAATCAATGCCGGTGAAATTGCGAATGCCGCCGGCGCGCGCCTTTGCGTACAAGCCCTTGGGATCGCGCTGCTCACAGAGCTCCAGCGGAGTGTCGACGAATACCTCGACAAACTCTCCTTCGCCGAACAGCTCGCGCGCCATCGCGCGTTCGCTGCGGAACGGGCTGATGAAGGAAACCAGCACGATCAGGCCCGCATCGACCATGAGTTTGGCGACTTCGGCCACACGCCGGATGTTCTCCACGCGGTCCTCGTCGGTAAAGCCCAGGTCGCGGTTTAGGCCGTGGCGGACGTTGTCTCCGTCCAGCACGTAGGTGTGGTAGCCCATCGCATGCAGGCGCTTGTCCAGCAGATTGGCGACGGTCGATTTGCCCGAGCCGGACAGGCCGGTGAACCACACGCAACGCGGGCGCTGGCCCTTGATGCGGGAGCGGGCCTGGTGGTCGATGGTCAGGTGTTGCCAGTGGATGTTCTCGGCGCGCCGCAGCGCGAAGTCGAGCGCGCCGGCGGCCACCGTGGCATTGGTCTGGCGATCGATCAGGATGAACGCACCGAGCTCGCGGCAGTGCTCATAAGCCTCGAAGGGAATGGCGTGGTCAAGGCTGAGGTTACACACGCCAACCTCGTTGAGCTCCAGCCGTTTGGCGGCCAGGTGCTCCTGGGTGTTCACGTCGATCCGGTGCTTGATCTCGGTGATCTGGGCACTGACCGTGCGGGCCCCGATCTTCAGCCAGTAAGGGCGCCCGGGCAGCAGGGCCTGGTTGTCCATCCAGAGGATGTGCGCGGCGAACTGGTCGGCCACCTGCGGCGGCTGGTTCGCGCTGGCGAGCACGTCGCCGCGGCTGACGTCGCGTTCGTCGGCGAGGGTCAGCGTGACGGCCTGGCCGGCACGGGCCAGCTCGATGTCGCCGTCCGGCCCAAGCACGCGCTCGACCCGGGAACGCGCGCCGCCGGGCAGGACCACCACTTCGTCACCGGGCTTGATCTCGCCGGCTACGAGGGTGCCGGCATAGCCGCGGAAATGCTGGTCCGGGCGGCACACCCACTGCACCGGCATGCGGAAGCCGGTGGTGGCGACCGGCGGCTCGATGGCCACCGTTTCGAGGTGTTCGAGCAGGCTTGGGCCGGTGTACCAGGGCATCACGGTGCTGCGGGCCGACACGTTGTCCCCGCGCAAGGCCGATACCGGGATCGCGGTGACCTCGGGAATGCCCAGCTGGGTGGCCAGTTCTCGGTAGGCTGCCTCGACGCCCCGGAAGGTGGCCTGGGCATGGTCCACCAGATCCATCTTGTTGACCGCCAATAGCACGTGACGGATGCCGAGCAGGCTGCAGATGTAGCTGTGCCGGCGCGTCTGGGTGAGCAGGCCCTTGCGCGCGTCCACCAGCACCACGGCGAGGTCTGCAGTGGAGGCACCGGTTGCCATGTTGCGCGTGTACTGCTCGTGCCCGGGGCAGTCGGCAACGATGAACTTGCGCCGATCGGTGCCGAAGAAGCGGTAGGCTACGTCGATGGTAATGCCCTGCTCGCGCTCGGCCGCCAGGCCGTCGACCAGCAGGGCAAAGTCGAGCTCGCCGTTCTGCGTGCCGTGGCGGCGGCTGTCACCTTCGAGCGCGGCCAACTGGTCGTCGAACAGCAGCTTGGTGTCGTACAACAGGCGCCCG
This sequence comes from Frateuria edaphi, assembly GCF_021117405.1. NCBI lineage: Bacteria > Pseudomonadati > Pseudomonadota > Gammaproteobacteria > Lysobacterales > Rhodanobacteraceae > Frateuria > Frateuria edaphi. The sequence goes on along the minus strand of NZ_CP088251.1, from coordinate 2,900,411 downwards.
AGCAAGGTGCTCTTGCCGTCGTCCACGCTGCCGCAGGTAATGAAGCGCAGCAGGCCCTTGGTCTCATGCTGCTGCAGGTAGGCATCCACGGCCGAAGCGGCCAGGGCGTCGATTGGGGGGTGTTCGTCGCGGCGCATCAGAAATAGCCCTCCTGCTTCTTCTTCTCCATGGAGGCACCGGCATCCTGGTCGATCAGGCGCCCCTGTCGTTCGGAGGTTCTGGCGACAAGCATCTCCTGGATCACCTTGGGCAAGGTGTCGGCCTCGGACTCGATCGCACCGGTGAGAGGGTAGCAACCGAGGGTGCGGAAGCGCACCTTGCGAATGGCGGGACGCTCGTCGGGCGCGAGCGGCATGCGGTCGTCGTCGACCATGATCAGCATGCCGTCACGTTCCACGACCGGCCGGTCGGCCGCCAGGTACAACGACGGCACCGGGATGTTTTCCCTGTAGATATAGAGCCAGATGTCCAGCTCGGTCCAGTTGGACAGGGGAAACACACGCACGCTTTCGCCCTTGCGGATGCGGGCGTTGTAGAGGTTCCACAATTCCGGCCGCTGGTTCTTCGGATCCCAGCGATGTTGCTCGTTGCGGAACGAAAAGACGCGTTCCTTGGCGCGCGACTTTTCCTCGTCGCGCCGGGCGCCGCCGATGGCGGCGTCGAAAGCATGGGCATTGAGCGCCTGCTTCAGCGCCTGGGTCTTCATGATGTCGGTGTGCACCGCCGAACCATGGCTGAAGGGCCCGACGCCGTCGCGCAGGCCATCCGGGTTGGTGTGCACGATCAGCCGGCAACCGGTTTCCTTCGCCCGCCGATCTCGGAAGGCGATCATTTCGCGGAACTTCCAGGTCGTGTCTACATGCAACAGCGGAATCGGCGGGGGCGCCGGACGGAACGCCTTCTGCAACAGGTGCAGCAGCACGGAGGAATCCTTGCCGATCGAATACAGCATCACCGGATTCGAAAACTCGGCAGCGACCTCGCGCAGTATCTGGATGCTCTCGCCTTCAAGGCGATCCAGGTGGGAGCTCGCATGATGAGCATGGGTCGCCTTCATGGCCGGTTCCTCAGCAAATCACGTGATTGTAGTGGGATGTGGAAACTTCTTGCGCAACATTTTGCCGTTTTTGTCCCATCAGAATGGCCAGATGTGCGGCGCCAGCGTGGTCACCAACGCCCGACGACGACGGCCAGTGGCGTGCCCACGCGCACGTAGTCGATGAAGCGGTACCCACCCGGCCGTAAACCATCAAGTTCGTCTGATAACCGATGGGCGTTATGAACGACGCGGAAGCGGCGAACATCACAGTCTTCACGAACGGCATCGGGTGGACGCCCAGCTGCGCGGCGGTCGCGAGGCCCACAGGGAACATCAGCACCGCCGAGGCGCTGTTAGTGACCAGCTCGGTGAACACGACTGTGGCGCCGTTGACGGCGACCAGGCAGTCCAGGGGTTCGATGGGGCGACGGCCAACAACAGGCGCGCCATGGCAGCAGCCACCCCGGTGTCGTTGAATGCCTGACCGATCGCGAAGGCGAACGCGATCGTGGCAATCAGCGGCACCTCCAGGGCGCGCCAGACGGAGCGGAAAGGAAGGGCAGCCCGTCGCCAGCATGCCGAGCGTCGCGGCCAGCGCGGACGTGAGCACGTCCGCCCGGAGGAGCACATTGGCGGCGATCGTCGCCACCACGAAAGCCAGCGCCATGAAAGCGCGGCGCGGGTCGATCCCGTTGTCCTCGCCGACACGGTTGAGCATGGCGAAATCGTGCGACTGGTCGTGCCGTAGCACAAAGTCGGGCTTGGTCTCCAGCAGCAGCGTGTCACCGCTCTGCAGTACCACCTCGCCGAGCTTCTCGCGCAGCTCCCGCCCATGCCGGTTGATGGCCAGCACCACGGCACCGTACCGCTCGCGGAACTGCGAATCGCGCACGGAGCGCCCGATCACCGGGGCCAGGCGCGACAGCACCACCTCCACGAAATGGCGGCCGGAGTCCGGGTCGACGGGTAACAGTGGCGTCTGGGCATATGAGAGGCCCTGCAGTCCGCGCAGCTCACACGCACCGTTCGGCAAGCCGACGAATATCAGCCGATCGCCCGCTTGCAGGGTGGTGTGGAGGCCCGGCGCGGGAATAATGGCGCCATGGCGGTCGATCTCGGCCAGGCAAAGGTTGCGCAGGCGCCGCAGCCTGGCCTCGGCGATCGTGCGCCCCTGCATGGCCCCGCCGGCATCCGCCTGCAGCTCCAGCACGCACTCACGGGTATCGGCTGCCTGCTCGATCGCGCCCGCCCGGGAGGGCAGCAGTCACCGGCCAAGCGTGACTAGGTAGAGCAGGCCCGAGACGGCGACAGGGATGCCTACCCAAGCGGGGGTGAGCAGGTCCAGCGGCGGCAGCTCCGGATGGCCGTGTGCCAATCCGGCGACACAAATTGGTGCTGGTGCCGACCAAGGTGCACATGCCGCCGAGCATCGTCGCGTAGCTGAGCGGCAGCAGCACCTTGGAGGGCGGGAATCCCGCGCGGCGGCACCAACTTTCGACAGCCGAGGTAAGCATCGCGACAATGGGCGTGTTGTTGACCAACGAGCTCATGCTCGCGGCGATACCAACCAGCCTGGCCTGGGCCGCGAACAGCCCGCTAGGGGCGTCCGAGCACCCAGGCGCCAACCCAGCGAATGGCTCCCGTATGCCGGAGGCCGCCGTGATGAGGAACAAGGCCGCCCACGGTCAGTACGGCCCTGTTGCCAAACCGGCGATTGCCGTCGCCGGACTGAGCACGCCGCCGATGACCAGGAGGGCGACCGCTCCGCCGAGAATCCATAAGGGGGCGAGGCGTTTGGTCACCAGCAAGATCAGCGCGATGACGATCACACCGACCGTGAACCACCCATTGGCACGCAATACGCCGGGATCAATCACCAGCAGCCGTCCCCTTGAGACATTCGCAGGCGGTCAGTCCGAGCTGCCCGGTGGTTGCCGCCCCTGGTGGCGGGCATTTGCCCGCCACATGTTCAGCCCAGCGCTTGTTCGAGTTCCGGAATGATCTTGAACAGGTCACCGACCAGGCCGATATCGGCTACCTCGAAGATCGGCGCCTCACCATCCTTGTTGATCGCCACGATGGTGCCGGCGTCCTTGATGCCGGTCAGGTGCTGGATGGCGCCGGAGATGCCGATCGCCATGTACAGCTCGGGCGCGATGATCTTGCCGGTCTGGCCGACCTGCATTTCGTTGGGCACGTAGCCCGCATCCACCGCGGCGCGCGAGGCGCCCACCGCCGCGCCGATCCTGTCGGCGAACTTGTAGATGATCTCGAAGTTTTCCTTCGAGCCCACGCCGCGGCCGCCGGAGACGACCTTGCTCGCGCTCTGCAGGTCCGGGCGGTCGCTCTTGCCCTGCTTGAGTTCGACGAAACGGGTGTGGGATGGCAGGGCGACGTCGAGGTTCAACGCCTCGACCGGGGCGCTGTTGGCGCCGGTGGTGGCCGCTGGCCAGGAGGCGGTGCGGATGGTGGCGACCACGGTGTGCGCCGGGTCGGCCTCGACCGTGACGATCGCGTTGCCGGCATAGATCGGGCGCTTGAAGGTGTGCGCGCCCTCGATCGCCATCACGTCGCTGACCTGCGCCACGCCGAGCAGGGCGGCCACGCGCGGGGCGAGGTCCTTGCCGAAGGTGGTGGAGGGTGCGAACACGTGGCTGTAGCCGGCGGCGGCCTTGGCCACCTGCGGCGCCAGCACGGCGGCGAGCGCGTGCGCGTTCTCGGCGCGGGTGGCGGCGAGCACGCGGCTTACGCATTCGATCTTCGCGGCCTCGGCGGCGATGGCATCGGCGTTGTCGGACAGCACCAGTACGTCGATGGCTTCGGGCTTGGCCGCGGCGGCGGCGCTCACGGCGCGCGCGGTCGAGGGGTTCAGCTTGCCGTCCAGGTGTTCGGCGATGACGAGGATCTTGCTCATGTCTTCTCTCCTGTTCCCGGCGGCTGCTTAGAGCAGGCCCTTCTGCTTGAGGGTGGCGACCAGCTCGGCCGCGTCCTTCACCATCACGCCCTTGGTGCGCTTGGGGGGCGCGGCGTAGTGGGTGGTTTTGAGGTGGTCACCGCCTTCGACACCGAGCGAGGCGAACTCGATCACGTCGACCGGCTTGGACTTGGCCTTCATGATGTCAGGCAGCTTGATGAAGCGCGGTTCGTTGAGGCGCAGGTCGGTGGTGATCACCGCCGGCAGCTCGGCCTCGATGGTTTCCAGCCCGGCGTCGACCTCGCGGGTCACGGTGGCCTTGCCATCGGCAATCTCCACCTTGCTGGCGAAGGTGGCCTGCGGACGGTCCCACAGCGCGGCGAGCATCTGGCCGGTCTGGTTGGCGTCGTCGTCGATCGCCTGCTTGCCCAGGATCACCAGGCCCGGCTGCTCCTTTTCGACCAGCTTGAGGAAGGCGCGCGCGGCGGTGAGCGGTTGGATTGCCTCGGCAGTGGTGACGTGGATGGCTCGGTTCGCGCCCATCGCCAGGCCGTTGCGCAGGTGCGCAGTGAGGTCGGCCGGGCCGATGCCGACGATCACCACTTGTTCGGCCACGCCCTTCTCCCGCAGGCGCAGGGCCTCTTCCAGGGCGATGTCGTCGAACGGGTTGGCGGAGAGTTTGGCGCCCTCGGTCACCACGCCGGTGCCGTCGGGCTTGACCTGGATGCGGACGTTGTAGTCCACGACGCGCTTGTAGCCGACCAGAATCTTCATTTCGGTTCCTTGGGTGTGCCGCTCCGCAGGCGGCATGGGAAGGGACGTGAATCGCCGATTCTAACCCGACCGGGCATGTGCCGGCGTATGCGGGTTGGTCGGAAGCATGGAGCGCCAGCCCATGAAGCAGCGTGCGTGTCAGGCGATGCGCGCTTTGACGCGATGATGCGGTTCTGCGCTCTTTCTCCGGGTGGCGAATTGGTCGTGGGGCCGTGTGCCTACGACAAGAACAGCGTCAGCGGCAGCTTGGAGCTGCCCGGGGCATGGGTGAAGCGAACGTGGAGCGGTTGATGTTTTTCCTCCACGCCGCCCCGTTCGGGCAGCCCCGGGTTCCGCTGAATGACGAGGTGCACGCCGTCGACCAACCCTGCGGCGCCAGCGAACCGGGGTTCGAGCGCTCGCCCGCGATGTACTCCGCGCCTATGGCCTGCGTTGACAGTCCCGCGCTGCTTAAACGCCAAGGGGCGGATCCGTGCGGCGGAATCGCAAGTTGCACCCAACGGAGATTCCCCCGGCCTCGACTGGACCCCGAAACAGGGCGCGGGACGGTGGTGCGTGTGCACCTGCGGGCGCTGGTTTCACGGACGCGAACGGCGCGTGCTCTTCAACTTAAGCGGCGGGCATAGGCACGCTGGTGCACGTCATCGAGGCACGCCGGGTCGCGGGCGTGGACGCTCACTTCGAGTGTGGTCCGCGCCGCGAGCGGAACCGGAGGCGCTAGTGGCGCCCAGCGCGGGGCGCACGAGGGCGAAGCCGGCAGAACCTGCACCACTATCGACGTGATGCTCGAGACCAGCGGGCGCTGGCGCCGCGCGCGCTACTGACGCGCGCCAGCACCGTCCGCGGCTGCATAGGGAAAGGGCCGCTGCGAGGACGCCAGACCCAGCAGACCGGCGGCTTCGGTCGCACGGAACCCGGCGTGCCGCACGACCAGCATGACGATCCGCTCGATTGCGTGTGCGAACATGCCGTCGAGCTGGCCGGCCTCGGCTTCGAACTCCCATTCGCCCAGGTGCGCATCCAGCAGCGGACGCAGCGCCTCAAGCCGCGCCCAGAACATGCTGCCGGCCACGAAGCAGTCGTGCTCGACGTCCGGTTCGGCCAGGCCGAGCCGGGTGGCCAGATAACCGACCGTGTCACGGTTGGCGCCCCAGTAGAACCCGAGCGGCTGCACGTGCCCGTCCGGTGCCACCAAGCCCAGCGTCGGGTCCGCCGCGAACGCCGCCGCCAGCGCACGGGCACGTGCAGGTGAGGCCAGTCCGTCGAGCAGTTCGCGCCGCCAAAGCTCGCCGTCCTCGCGGTGTACCGAGCGCTTGGTATGCAGCTTCAACACCACCTCAGTGCCTTCATCGAGCAACTGGTTGGCCACATGCAGGAAGGGCAGGATGTCGCGTCCGCGGTTCTCGAACACGTGCACTTCCGCGGCCGTACCCAGCGCTTGGAGCCGTTCGCGTACCGCCGTGGCCCGCTCGTGCGCGGTAGTGACGATGATGCGCCATGCCAGGCCGGAACCTTGCAGGGTCGCTAGGATCTCGTCCAGCACCTCGACGTACCAAACGTGGATCACCGCGCAGGGCTGCGCGGCCGCTGCCGCGGCGGGCGTCGCGCGCAGGGCGTCCCGGGTGGCCTGCAGCCAGGCGTGGCCCAGCCTCGCGTCGGGTTCGAGCACGGCGCCTTCGGCCCACTCGTTCCAGGCGTTGACGAACACCAGCGGCTGGTCCGGCTGGCGCCGGCGCGCCACGGCGATCGCCTGGCGCAACCAGTCGCGGTAGCCGCGCGGCGAGGCATGCGTAAATACCCGGCCCTTGCCGCTGCGACGAGGCTCGTTGTCCCAGCCTGGGTTTACCCCCGGGTAACGCGGGTAAGGCGGATCGGGTAGTGCCATGGCCTGGCGGGCCAGTTCGCGCCAGTCGTACACGTCGCCCCGATATTCCGGATCAAGCAACCGCTGGCGTGCGGTGATCGGCGCGGGCGTCGCGTTGTTGGGAGGGAACTCCACCGCCGCATCGAAGCCGATGTCGCGTGGATCGACCCGGTCGAAGCTCTGCACGTAGGCGAGATGGATCTCGCCGATGCCCGCCTCGCGGCACCAGTCGCGCCAGCGCGCTGCGGTCGCCTTCGGATCGGGCAGCAGGCCCGGGCGGTAGACCAGCAGCAGCGGTTTGCCCTGCACGCGCAGGTAGCGTGGATCACGCAGCCACCGTGCGACGTGTGCAATGAAGGCGAGGTCGTCCTCCGGGCTGTGCCGCTGGCCGATCAAAATGTCCTCCGCGCGTCCGTCCCAGCGTCGCGACCAGTTTTCGTTGGCCCAGCAAAGACACAGCGCCAGGTTCAGCGACGGATCTTCCAGCCATTGCAGCAGCGGCTGTTCGAGCAACCGTTCGCCACCGAACCAATAGAAGTAGCTGCAGAATGCGCCGATGCCGTACTGGCGGGCCAACTCCATCTGCCGGCGCATCACCTGCGGGAGCCGCAGGTCGTAGAAACCCAGCGTGCCCGGCAGGCGCGGCTGCGCGTGGCCCTCGAACTGGGGCAGCGCGCGCGCCACGTTGGTCCATTCGGTGAAGCCCTCGCCCCACCAGGCGTCGTTCTGCGGTATCGGGTGAAACTGTGGCAGGTAGAACGCAATCAGCGTCGCGGGCAGCGGCGCCGGCAGCGCCTCGGCGCGTGGTTCGACGAAGCCGATCGCGCGTGCCGCGGCATGTAGGTGTGGACGGCGCCTTGCGTTTTCCGTGACCTGACCGCGCGGGCCGGCTGGCACGAGGTTGACGTAGCGCTCCAGGAATCGCTGGCGCAGCCGGTCGCGGGTGGCGGTAGGCAACGGCAGGATCCGGAAGCCCAGCCGCATGGCCCGGAACAGGTAGCGCTTGGCGAGGAAAGAAGTCATCGCGGTCAACCCAGGACGCGTTCGAGGGTGGCAGCCGCGGCATCGACGGAAAAGTGCCGGCGGACGTTTTCCAATCCGTGGTCAGACAGCCGCTGCCAGAGTGAGGCGTCGCTGGCGAGGCGCACCGTCGCCTTGGCGAACGCCGACGGATCGTCAGCTACCAGCACGTCCACGCCGTCGCTCAGCTGCATGCCTTCGACGGCGATCGTGGTGGCGATGACCGGCAGGCCGAAGCTCATCGCCATGTTGATCTTGCCCTTCACCCCGGCGCCGAAGCGCAGCGGCGCAAGCGAGGCCAGGCACCGGTAGAGCCATGGCTCCAGGTCAGGCACGCGGCCATGCAACTCCAGCCCGGGGCGGGCGAGCCCCGCCACCGCGTCATCGGGCAGGTCGCCCAGCACGTGAACGCGGATGTCCGGCAGGGCCTCGCGCAGGCGCGGCAGGATGTCCTGCGCGATCCAGCGGATCGCGTCGGCGTTCGGTGGGTGGCCCCAGCCACCGATGAACACCAGATCCCGGCGCTCGGCCGACGATCGGCGACAGCCACGGACATGGTGGATGTTCGAGAGCAGCTCCACGCGTGCCTGCGGCAGCAGCGCCGCCAGCAGCGCCTGTTCGTGCGTGCTCACCACCAGCGTCGTGTCGCAGCGCTCGATCAGACGCAGTTCGCTGCGCCGCGAAGCCGCGGCCTGTCGGGCGAGCCCGGGATGGCCGGCGAGGTCGGCGGCGCGTCCTTCGCGTAGGAAATGAAGGTCCACCGTGTCGAAAACCAGCCTGGCCTGCGGTGCGTGGCGCCGTACGAGGCTGGCGTACTGGCCGGCCACCGTGTGGCGGCAGAGGATCACCGCATGGAGCTGGCGCCCATGTCGGCGCAACCAGGTTGGGAGGTCTTCCGCGCTGAGCATCTCGCAGCCGAGCTCGCCCAGCGCAAGCATGTCGCGGTGCGTGGCGCGCCGGTCGTCCGGGAAAAAACAGGTGCTCCATCCCTGTTGCTCGAGCAGACGCAGGATGCCGCACAAGCGCAGCGAACCGGAGTCACGCGTCGGATCGGGCACGGTGGCGTCGACCACCAGTACCCGGCCACGCGCATGCCAGCGGACGGCCTGCTCCAGAGGCGTGCCCGGCGGCGGCTGAAGGGCGAGCTGGTCGGCCCACTTGGCCACAAACACGGCCTGGTTGGTCACCTGATGATGCTTTGCCCCGCTGCCGGTATCGGTGCCCGAGGTGATCCCCTCGCAGTGGATCACCGTGCTGGCCGGTTCGTAATACACGGCTAGTCCAAGTTGACGCACGGCGAAGGCAAGATCGGTGTCTTCGTAGTAGGCCGGTCGGTAGCGGATGTCGAATCCGCCGACACGGTCGAACACCTCGCGCCGCACGAGCAGGGCGGCCCCAGTGACGTAATCGGTGCGGCGGCGGTACTGGAAGGCGGGTGCGTCGCGATCCTCGAACCGTCCGGTGTTCCAGCAGCCGCCGTCGGCGAACACCAGCCCACCGGCTTCCTGCAGGCGTCCGTCCGGATAGACCAGACGGGCCCCGGCGATACCGCAATCGGCACGCTCGGCAAAGCAGGCGAGTAGTGCATCGAGCCAGCCGGGCGTGACCTGCGTATCGTTGTTGAGGAATAGCAGGAACTCGCCCCTGGCCGCCGCGGCGCCAGCGTTGCAGCTGTCGATGAAGCCCACGTTGCGGGGATTGCGCAGCAGCCGCAATCCATCGACCTGGTCGAGCACTGTGGCGGTCTCGTCCGGCGAGGCGTCATCGACCACGATGATCTCGAACGGAGCGCGCGCGCGATGCCTTGCCAGCGAACGCAGGCAGGCGATCGTGTAGGGGAGCTTACCGTGGACCGGAATCACGATCGACACCCGCGGCGCGTCTGAGCCCGGCACGGCGAACGGCTCGAATGGCAGGTCCAGCGGCAGCAGCGCAAGCTCGTCGGCGATCGCGGGGCGCGAGGTCCATTCCTGGCGCACGCGCGCCAGCGTACCCCGCCAGCCGCGCAGCGCGATGCTGCCGCGTGTGCGTTGCCACTGGTAGCACAGGCGCCGGAAGCGCCATTGCAGATTGCCGATCAGGAGCGTGCCCTCGCGGCCTTACATGTTCTGGTAGTTGGGACCCGAGCCGCCCTCGGGGGTAACCCAGGTGATGATCTCGTACGGATCCTTGATGTCGCAGGTCTTGCAGTGCACGCAGTTGGCGGCGTTGATCTGCAGGCGCTTGGACTGGCTGCCATCGGGCAGGGCGTCTTCCACGATCTCGTACACGTTCGCCGGGCAGAAGCGGGTGCAGGGGTTGTCGTACTCGACGCTGCAGCGTTCGATGCAGATGTTGGTATCGGCCACGTGCAGGTGGATCGGCTGGTCTTCGTCGTGCTCGGTGGCGGCGAAGTAGACGCCGGCCAGGCGATCGCGCGGGGCCAGGTCGCGCGTCACGTAGTCGCGCTTGGGTTCCTCGTATTCGCCAACCTTTTCCAGCGAGCTCCAGTCTGGCTTGTTCTTCAGCGTCCACGGCGAGGCGCCGCGGGTGACCGTTTCCCAGGCGGCGTTCGCCATGCCGAACCACAGGCCCTTCTTGAAGCCGGGCTTGATGTTGCGCACTTGCTTCAATTCCGCCATCGCCGGTGAGGCCCGCAGGGCGGCGTCGAAGCCGGCGGCGTTCAGGCCGTTGGCGGCCAGGTGTTCGGCGGCGAGCATGCCGCTGCGGATCGCCTGGTGGGTGCCCTTGATCTTGGGCACGTTGAGCAGGCCGGCAGTGTCGCCGATCAGGATCGCACCCGGCATCTCGACTTTCGGCAGCGACTGGTAGCCGCCGGTGACGATGGCGCGCGCGCCGGCCGACAGGATGTTGCCGCCCTCGAGCAACGGTTTGACGTGCGGGTGGTTCTTCCACTGCTGGAAGGCTTCCCACGGCTTGTATTCGGGGTCGCGGTAATCCAGTCCGCTGACGTAGCCCAGGGCGATGCGGTCGCCGTCCAGGTGATAGAGGAAGCTGCCGCCGTAGGTGTCGTTGTCGGCCGGCCAGCCGAAGCTGTGCACGATCTTGCCGGGCGTGACGCGGCCGGCGGGCACCTGCCAGAGTTCCTTGATGCCGATCGAATAACCCTGCGGGTCGCTGTCCTTGTCCAGCGCGAAGCGCTTGATCAGTTGCTTGGTCAGGCTGCCGCGCGCGCCTTCGGCCAGCACGGTGACCTTGGCCCTGATGTCGATGCCCTGGGTGTAGCCGCTCTTGTGGGTCCCGTCCTTGGCCACGCCCATGTCGCCGATGCGCACGCCCGCGACCGAGCCGTCCTCGTTGTAGACGTTGTCGGCGGCGGCGAAGCCGGGGAACACGTCCACGCCCAGCGCCTCGGCCTGTGGCGCCAGCCAGGCGCACATGGCGCCCAGCGACACGATGAAGTTGCCGTGGTTGTTCATCCCCGGCGGCACCGGCAGCTTGCGGCCGCCGGTCTTGGTCAGCAGCCAGAATTCGTCTTCGCCGGCCGGCACGCAGATCGGCGGCGGGTTGTCGCGCCAGCCGGGCAGCAGCGCGTCCAGCGGGGCCGGCTCGATCACCGCGCCGGACAGGATCTGCGCGCCAATGGTGGACGCCTTCTCGATCACGCAGACGGTGGTGTCCGGCTGCAGCTGCTTCAGGCGGATCGCGAACGACAGCCCGGCCGGGCCGGCGCCGACCACGACCACGTCGTATTCCATCGTTTCGCGTTCGCTCATGGCGGACTCCGTGCGGCGTACATATAAGGAAAGAGAGGCATTGTCCGGTTTCGCGGCCCCGGCGGCAAACCGGACTCTTCACTAAAGGCCGCTTGCAATCGCTTTGCGGCCCATGGCGATAATCGGGAATCCACCCTGAAGGACGAGGCATGAATTCGACCCCGCCGATCGCCGACATCGACCTGCGCCGAGCCAGCGTGTGCCAGCTACTGCACTGGCTGGCGGTTGGGCGCGTGCAGCCCCAGGCACTGGCCGACGTCTACCAGACGGCCATCGAGCGGATCAATCCCGAACTCAATGCCTACGTCGACCTGCGCCCGGGCCTGTTGCAGGAGCAGGCGCGCACCGCGACCCACCGCCGCCGCGACGGTGTGCTGGGTCGGCTCGACGGCATCCCGATCGCGCTGAAAGACAATTTCGACATGGCCGGCTGGCCCACCCGCGCCGGCTTGCCCGGGCGCGAACAGCCAGTGCAGGACGATGCCCACGTGGTCGCACGACTGCGCGCTTCCGGTGCGGTGCTGGTGGGCAAGACCAACATGGACGAGGCGGCGCTGGGCGCGGCCACCGATAACCCGCATTACGGTCCGACCCAGAATCCGTACAAGCCCGGTTACAGCGCCGGCGGCTCCTCCGGCGGCGCGGCCGCGGCGGTGGCGGCCGGGCTCGCGGCGGCGGCGGTCGGTTCGGACAGCCTGGGCTCCATCCGCATCCCCGCCAGCTACTGCGGCGTATACGCCCTCAAGCCGACGCACGGCGAGATTTCCGCCCGCGGCATGTTGCCGGCGGCGCGGCGGCTCGACGCCGTGGGCCTGCTCGCGCGCAGCGCCAACGACCTGACCGTGCTGCTGCAGGTGCTCGCGGGCTACGACGCCGACGACGCTCGCTCGCGCCGCCGACGCGTGGCGTTCTCGCCGCCGGACTGGGAGCCGGGCAACCTGCGCGCTGGCCTGCTGCCGGACCTGGCGGCGATCGGCGTCGAGCCGGACGTGATCGAGGTGTTCGAGGCTGCACTGGCCCGCCTGCCGCGCGAGCTCGGCGAGCGGCGCACGGTGGACTTCTCCGATTGGAACTTCGCACGCACGCGCCGTGCCGGCCTGCTGCTGATGGAAGCGGAGATGCTCGGCACCTTCGCCGAGGATCTGGCCGACACGGCACGCCCAGTTTCGCCACGGCTGCGCGAGATGCTCGGTTACGCCGCGCGCAAGAGCGCGGCAGACTACGCCATCGCCGACCGCGTGCTCGACGCGGCCACGCTCAAGATGCGTCGCCTGTTCGCGCAGATCGACGTGCTGGTGTTGCCGACCACGCCGCAGGGAGCGTTTCCGCTGGATGTCCCCGCGCCCGACTCGGCGGCCGACCTGACCAGCTTCGCCAGCCTCGCCGGCTGCCCGGCGGTGAGCATCCCGATGGGCGCGCTGCCTGATGGCCGTCCGATCGGCCTGCAGTTCGTCGGTGCGCGCGGTTCGGACCTGCGCCTGCTGGAGCTGGCCGCGGTGTGCTCCTCGACGCTGGACGCCGAGCCGACCTACCCGGCGATCGCCTGAGCGCGTGGGCTGGCAGCCGCTCGCGCTCGCCGGCGCGGACCTCGCGCTGTGGACGCACTGGTTGGCACCGGCCGAGGCCGATGCGCTGCTTGAGGAGCTCCGCGACACGATTGCCTGGGAGACTCACGTCATCCGCATGTTCGGTCGCGAGGTCGCCTCGCCGCGGTTGAGTTGCTGGATTGGCGACCCCGGCGCGAGCTACGTCTATTCGCGCACGCGCTTCGAGCCACGTCAGTGGCCGCCTGCCCTGGCGGCGCTGCGCCCGCGCCTGGAGCAGGCCTGCGGGGGCACGTTCAACAGCGTGCTGGCCAATCTCTATCGAGACGGCCATGACGCCATGGGCTGGCACAGCGATGACGAGCCGGAGCTGGGACCGGCGCCAGTGATCGCTTCGCTCAGCCTCGGTGCATCGCGCCGCTTCCTCTTTCGACGCAAATCGCCGCGTAGTTCGGCTGCGTTGGAACTGGAGCTGCCGCACGGCAGCCTGCTGCGCATGGCCGGCGCGACCCAGCGCCTCTATCAGCACGCCCTGCCGCGCGCCGCGCGCGTCCTTACGCCACGCATCAATCTGACCTTTCGCCGGATCCCATAGGAGCGCGCCCACGCAACCTTGGGTCGCGACGGTTGCACGGATGCGCTTCGGCGGAGAGCTGCGCGCAGCTTGGCTTGCGTCCGGCCCGCAGCGATAATCCACCTTTCCCCAAGGCGTCCGTCCGATGACCGAAAAGACCGTACTCAACGACACCCACCGCGCGTCGGGCGCCCGCATGGTGGACTTCGGCGGTTGGGACATGCCGATCAACTACGGCTCGCAGATCGAGGAGCACCACGCGGTGCGCCGCGACGCCGGCATGTTCGACGTTTCGCACATGACCGTGGTCGACCTGCACGGTCCACGCACGCGCGAGTTCCTGCGCCATCTGCTGGCCAACAGCGTCGACAAGCTCAAGGTGCAGGGCAAGGCGCTGTACTCGTGCATGCTCAACGAGCAGGGTGGGGTGATCGACGACCTGATCGTGTACTTCTTCGATGAGGCGCATTTCCGCCTGGTGGTGAACGCCGCCACGCGCGCCAAGGACCTGGCCTGGATCGAACAGCAGGCCAGGGCGTTCGGCGTGGAAGTGAAGGAGCGCCCCGACTTCGCGATGATCGCGGTGCAGGGCCCCAACGCCCGCGCCAGGGTGATCGGTCTGCTGCATGAGGTCGATCGCCCGCGCATCGAGAAGCTCGGCCGCTTCGCCGCCGCCGCCGCGCAGGGCCCGCACGGCATGCCGCTGTTCATCGCGCGCACCGGCTACACGGGCGAAGACGGCTTCGAGATCATCGTGCCCGGCGAGCAGGCGGTCGCCCTGTGGCAGGCGCTGGCCGACGCCGGTGTCAAGCCGGCTGGCCTGGGCGCGCGCGACACGTTGCGCCTGGAAGCAGGCATGAACCTCTACGGGCAGGACATGGACGAGACGGTGTCGCCGTGGGAGGCGAACCTGGGTTGGACCATCGTGCTGGATGAGGGGCGCGACTTCATCGGCCGCAAGGCGCTCGAGGCGCAGAAAGATGCTGGTGTGCCGCGCGTGATGGTCGGCCTGGTGCTCGACGAAAAAGGCGTGCTGCGCCACGGCCAGAAGGTGCTCACTGCCAACGGCGAGGGCGAGGTCCTGTCCGGCAGCTTTGCGCCCACGCTCGACAAGGCGGTGGCGTTCGCGCGCATTCCGGCCGGCGAGCCGGGCGAGGTGCGGGTGGACATCCGTGGCCGCGAGGTGCCGGTGCGCGTGGTGAAGTATCCGTTCGTGCGCGATGGCAAGCCTTGCGAAGGCATCTGATCCAGGCCCGCATCCCTTTATAGAGTTTCCTCCGGAGCGGCTAGAATCGCCGCTCCAATCCCACGACAACGACTGGACCCGACCATGAGCGAGATTCCCGGCGACCTGAAGTTCCTCAAATCCCACGAGTGGGCCCGCGTCGAAGACAACGGCGTGGTGCGCGTGGGCATCTCCGACCACGCGCAGGGTCAGTTGGGCGACCTGGTGTACGTGGAGTTGCCGGAGATCGGCGCCAGCGTGCAGGCCGGCACCGGCGTGGCCGTGGTCGAGTCGGTGAAGGCCGCGTCGGACATCTATTCGCCGGTGTCCGGCGAGATCGTCGAGGTCAACGAGCTGCTCAACGACAAGCCCGAGACGATCAACGAAGACGCCTTCGGCGACGGTTGGATTTTCGCCGTGCGCATCAGCGATCGCGCCGAGCTGGACGAACTGCTCGATGCCGACGCGTACGCCGAGCAGATCGAGAACGAAGACCACTGACGGTCCATCGTCGTGCGCCGCCGCCGGCGGCGCACGAGCGGCTCGCCGGCATCTGCTGGCTGCCCGGAAGGTGCGATCCGGGAGCCTCCGAGGTGATCGATCATCGCCGTCGATCGTGCGGCTGGTCGACTTCCATTCATTCGAAACGAGGGCTCCCGCTGCTCCCGCGGGACTGCTCTGGCGTACCGTTGCGGTGCGCGTCGCGCGCGCTCGGGCAAAGCCATCGATATGGCGCGAAGCCTTGTGGAGCAAGGCTTTGCGGGGTGCTGGTCATTTGCGTTGTTATTTTATATGGCCGTCTATACGTCCATTTATAAATGCCACGGTTAATCCGCCAACCCTTGCCGCGCGGCCCTTTGCGGCCTCCGGGACGGGCTTTCGACCGGTCGAATTTTCTGGTCGAAATCAATTGACAGTTGAAATCTTCAGGAATAGCTTTCGCTTCAGATCAGGGGAACGGGTCCACATGGCTGCATCGAAATTCATAACGCCTTATGTCGATCACGGCGAGAAGGCCGGCGCGGTGCGCAAGATCACCGTGTCGATTCCGCTGCATGTCCTGCGTCTGCTTTCCGACGAGCGCACCCGCCGTCAAGTGAACAATCTTCGGCACGCCACCAACAGCGACTTGCTGGTTGAGGCGTTCCTGCACGCTTTTACTGGGCAACCACTGCCAACTGATGAGGAGCTGAGACGAATGGCCACTGCCAAGAAAACCGCTGCGAAGAAACCGGCCGCCAAAAAGGCGCCCGCCAAGAAGACTGCTGTGAAGAAGGCCACCGCGAAGAAGCCGGTTGCCAAGAAGCCGGCCGCCAAGAAGGTCGCCGCCAAGAAGCCGGCCGCCAAGAAGGTTGCCGCCAAGAAGCCGGCCGCCGCCAAGAAGGCTGCCGTCAAGAAGGTTGCCGTCAAGAAGGTTGCCGCCAAGAAGGCGGCCCCGAAGAAGGCTGCGCCGGCCAAGGTGGTCAAGGCCACCAAGACCGCCAAGGCCAAGAAGTAAGTTTTTTCTAGAAGACCAACAAGCGGTATCGACTTTCTCTCCCTGCGGTGCCCAGCGCAGGGAGGGTACTTCGAAGAGCGATTCGTCCCGGCCCCGGCCGGGACGCTTCGTTTCGGGGGCGGGAAAATGCAGGTCTCCGACCGAGGCTTCCGTATTTGCCGCAACGGCGCATTGGCGGTAACTTGTGCGCACTCGCGCCGCGCACGTCCAGGGGGACGGCCGCTCCTACAGGGGGAAAAAGCGCGGGTATCTCATGCCAGCCAATGGTGAACGTCCCATGGATACCCGTACCAGATCTATGCGCGCACGCGCGCGCGGGGCCGCCCGCCCCACCTTGATTGCCGTTATCGCCATTTTCGTCCTGCTGGCCGTGGCCAGCTGGTTCCTGATCCTGCAGCCGCACCAGGAGCTGGTCATGCAGGACGGTGGCGGGCATCCGTCCACCCCGGTGTCCACCGACAAGATCGCCGTGGCGCCGCCCGCCAACGTCGAGGCGATGGACTTGAACCAGCTGCTGGCCGAGGCGCGCAAGGCGATGAACGACCATCGCGTGCTTGCGCCGGCCGGCAACAACGCATTCGAGTTCTACCTCAAAGCGCTGGAGAAGCAGCCGGGCAACCCGGTGGCCACCGACGCCCTGCGCGAAACCTTCCCGTTCGCAGCCAGCGGCGCCGAGCAGGCGATCAACGGGCGCGACTTCAATGAGGCGCAGCGCGAGATCGACCTGCTCGCGAAGGCCGACCCGGCCAACTACACGCTGACGATCCTGCGCTCCAAGCTCGATGCCCAGCGCAAGCTGCTGGACAAGGAACAGCAGCAGGCGCTCGAGCAGCAGCGCCAGCAGCAGCTGGCAGCCGACAAGGCCGCGGCGGACAAGGCGGCCGCCGACAAGCTCGCCACCCAGCAGAAGGCGCAGCCGTCCGAACAGAAGGCGCCGACCGCGGTTGCAGCGACCAACACGCCGGCCACCGCCGAGCCGAACAAGCCGGCGGCGCAACAGGTCGTATCGACCGAGCCGGTGATGACCAAGTATGTGCAGCCGCGCTTCCCGACCCAGGCGCAACGTACGCGCACGCAAGGCTGGGTACTGGTGGGCTACACGGTTGATACCGAAGGCAACGTCGGCGGCGTGCAGGTGGTCGATGCACAGCCGCGCCACATGTTCGATCGCGAGGCGGTCAACGCGGTCGAACGCTGGAAGTACAAGCCGGCCACGCGCAACGGCACGCCCGTGGAAGCGAAGCTGCAGAAGAAGATCGAGTTCAAGCTCTGAGCGATGTACAGGGCAGGAAAGGCAGCGCCTGGCGCTGCCTTTTTTTTGCGCGGGCATCGCCCAAAACCAGGCTTGCGCGGGTCAGGCAAGTTGCCGGTCAGGCGGTGGTGCACACCGCCGGACCGTGGCGCGGGTTTCGTCTAGTGGCGACGGTGGCGCCTCGGGCTTGCCCTTCGTGGGCGATCGGGGGCGCTCTTTTCAAGACCTGCCCAGTCCACGTGCGGCAATCCGAGAAGGCTGTCGAACACCATCGGCATCAGGCCCGACGGCGTCGGCACGCCGGCATTCCACATCGTCACCACCCCGGCGTGGTATTTGGGAAAGAAACCGATCATGGTGCGGTAACCCTCCACCGCGCCGGCGTGATAGACCAGCGTTTCACCACCGTAGGTAAACACCCGCCAGCCCAACGCGTAGGCCGCCGAGGTGAGGCGTCCATTGCGCCAGGGCGAGGAGTGCAATTCCGTCGGCGTGCGCACGCCTGGATCGTGCAGCACTTCCAGCGCTGCGGGTGAGAGCACGTCGGGGCGTCCCCCCATTTGCGCGATCAGCCACTTTTCCATGTCGCGCAGGCTGGCGTTGACGCCGGCAGCCGGGGCCACGCGGTAGTAGTTTTCCTTAGGCTCGAAGGGCACCCAGCCGCGCCGGGTGCGCCGGTGGGGGCGCGCCCAACTCTCGCTCGATTCCAGTCCGGCGCGACCGTAGCTGGCGGTGGACATGCCCAATGGCAGGAAGATGCGGCGGTCGACCAGCTTGTAGAAGAAGTTGCCGGTCATGGCGTACACCACATCGCCGATCAGGCTGAAGGCGACGTTCTGGTAGCCGTAGCATTTGCCCACGCCGCAGGTCATGTCGACCTCGTCGAGCTTGCGCACCAGTTGCTCGTAGGGGACGTCGTCTTCGAGCATGTTGTCGTAGGTGTTGCGCGGCAACCCGATTCGTTGCCCAAGGATGTCGGCGACGGTGGCGCGCTGCGTGTCGGGCACGTTCTTGAGCTTGAAGAACGGCAGGACGTTGACCAGCCGCGTGTCCCACGCCAGCTTGCCGTCCTGCACGAGGACCGCGGTGAGGCCGGTGGCAAAGGCCTTGGACAGCGACGCCAGGCGGAACACCGTGTCGGGCTTGACCGGTTCCTTGTCGGCCGCGTTGGCGTAACCGATGGTGCCTTCGAACACCACCTTGTCGTTCACCACGACCGCGGTGGCCAACCCGGCAACGGAGTCGCGTTGGTCGAGCTTGCCGAGCCACTGCCTGTACGCCTCCAGCGTCTCCTTCACGCGCTCGGGCGGAAGCGACTGCGGGGCGGACTGGATGGCTGGGGTGGAGGCGGGTGATGAAGCCAGCGTGGAGGCGCGGGCCAATGCAGGAGTGTTCGCTGCGCCCAGAAGGCCGGCGATCAGCAAGGAAAGCGTACGAAGCTGCATGCCTGGAAGAGTCCGGCGCAAAGCCGTGGAAAGTGGAGGAAAAAAGCCGGCCTGGAGCAGGCGCGATTCCCGAATTGTGGGCCACTTGGGCTGGCTCTACAACGTGAACAGGCAGGCGTCGGGCTGCCAGTGTTCAGCCGATCGGGGTGCATGGGGAAGAGGTTGCGTCCGGTCGGCGGGAGCGGGCCCGGCAGCCATGCTAGGCTTTTGCGCTCCCCATGAGGCTAGACTCCCCGTGAGCCTGCGCCACAACGCCCGCGCCGACGAACGCACCGGGCTGATCCTGTCCACACTGGCCTTCTTCCTGGTGATGGCCGGCTACTACATCATCCGACCGGTGCGCGACCAGTTGGGCGGCGCCGTCGGATCGCAGTCGCTGCCGCTGTTCTATGCGGTGACCTTCGCCGTGATGCTGCTGCTGACGCCGGTGTTCGGCTGGCTTGTCGCGCACGTATCGCGGCGTCGGCTGCTGACGTGGAGCTACAGCTTCTTCATCCTCTGCCTGGTCGCGTTCGTCCCCGCGTTCCTGGCGCAGGAACGGATCGGCGCGCGCCTGCTGGGCGTGGTGTTCTACGTATGGGTCAGCGTGTTCAACCTGTTCGTGGTGTCGCTGTTCTGGAGTTTCATGGCCGACATTTTCGCCAGCCAGCAAGCGCGGCGGGTGTTTCCGCTGATCGCGCTCGGCGGCATGGGCGGGGCGATCTTCGGACCGCTGCTGACCCGGCTGCTGTTGCACGTGCTCGGCGTGGCGCAACTGCTGGTGGTGTCGTCCGTGGCACTGGGCCTGGCGCTGGTGTTGCTGCTGCAACTGTCCGCGCGAGACGAGCAGGCGGGAGACGGGCGTGCCATGCAGGGCACCGGCGGTTCGCTGTGGGCCGGCATCCGCGAGCTGTGGTCGCGGCCGTTCCTGCGCTACATGGCGATGCTGATGCTGCTCGGCGACGGCATCGGTACGCTGGCCTACGCGCTGATGGCCGATTACGCGAAGGCGCACTTCGTTGACCGCGTCGCGCGCACGTCTTTCTACAACGACCTGGACCTGGCGACGAACGCGTTGGGTGCCCTGCTGCAATTGACGTTGACGCGCTGGTTGATGGTGCGCCTCGGCGCCGGCTGGGGCCTGGTCGTGCCGGCGTTGGTCAACATCGGCCTGCTGTTGATGGTCGCGGTGTTCGGCGCCGGCGACGTGCGGCTGCTGGGGATGGCGGTGCCCCTGCTGGCCGTGATGCTGGTGACCACACGCGGCTTCGCCTACGGCATGACCAAGCCGGCCGTCGATGCGTTGTATACCCGCGTGCCGCGCGAGACGCGCTACAAGGGCAAGAACTTCGTCGAGACAGCCGTGTGGCGCTTCGGCGACGTGCTGGTGACCAGCGGTGTGAGCGTGCTGACGTGGCTGGGCGTCGGCGTCGGCGGCATGGGCCTGATCGGCGCGGGCGTGGCGGCGACGTCGGCGTGGGTGGCGCGTCGCGCGGGGCGGGCGCCGGATCTGGCCAAGGACTGAGTCGGGCCGTAGCCGTAGGGCGGGCTTCCGCCCCCTCCTCACTTCCAAACCGGCGGGCCGACGCCCGCCTGCGAAGCGCGTCAGCTGGTGATGTAGCGCTTCAACTGCTCGATCTGCTCCGCCTGGGCGTCGATCACCGCCTTGACCAGGTCGCCGATCGAGATCACGCCGACCACGCGCCCACCCTCGACCACCGGCAGGTGGCGCACGCGGCGCTCGGTGCACAGGCGCATGCAGTCGAACACGTCGGTTTCGGGCGAAATGGTGAGTGGTTCGCCGCTCATGATGTCGGCCACCGCGGTCTGCGCGGAGGAGCGGCCCTGCAGGATCACCTTGCGGGCGTAGTCGCGCTCGGAAACGATGCCTGACAACGCCTCGCCCTTCATCACCACCAGTGCGCCGACACGGCGCTCGGCCATCTGCCGGATGGCGTCCAGTACGGGCGCCTCGGGTGCGATCGCATAGACGTCACTGCCCTTGCTTTGCAGAAGATGCCTTACCTGACGCATGCCCGATGCTCCTCTTCGGCCTGCGGCGGAGTGTAGCGCTGGCGCGTCGGCAGGGCGTGTAGGAGTTCGTTGCGCGCAATGCCTGCCGTAGCGAGTGTCGCCCGCGACTGGTTCCTACGCGGGGCGGTCGCCGTGCTGGCGCTCTTCCTCGATGAAGTACAGCGGCCGCTGCTTGCTCTCGGCATAGCTGCGGCCCAGGTATTCGCCGATCACGCCCAGCGCAAGCAACTGCACGCCGCCCAGGAACAGGATGACCAGCATCAGCGTCGGGTAGCCGCGCACAGGGTCGCCCCAGATCAGCGCCTTGGTCAGCACCCACAGGCCGTAGGCGAACGCCAGCAATGACGAGCCCAGGCCGACCCAGGTGGCCAGCCGCAGCGGTGCGCTGGAGAAGGAAGTGATGCCTTCGATGGCCAGCTGGGTGAGCCGCCAGTAGTTCCACTTGGTGCGGCCGCTGTGGCGCGGTTCGCGCTGGTAGCGTACGGCCGTCTGGCGGTAGCCGATCCAGGCGAACAGGCCCTTCATGAAGCGTTGGCGTTCGCGCAATCTCGAGAGTGCGTCCAGCGCGCGGCGCGAGAGCAGGCGGAAGTCGCCGGTATCACGTGGCAGCGGCGTGTCCGAGACCCGTTCCATGGCGCGGTAGAAAGCCGCGGCGGTGAGGCGCTTGAGTCGCGTCTCGCCGGCACGTGCGCTTCGCGTGGCGTAGACCACGTCGAAACCGGCGTGCCACTGTGCCACCAGTTCGGGAATCAGCTCGGGCGGGTCCTGCAGGTCGGCGTCGATCACCACGGCGGCGCCCGTGGTGACGTGGTCCAGTCCCGCGGTCAGCGCTGCCTCCTTGCCGAAATTGCGCGAGAGCTTGAGCGCGCGCACGCGCCCGTCGCCGGCCAGCAGCGACTCGATCGCCCGCCAGGTGCCGTCGGTGCTGCCGTCGTCGACGTAGAGCACGGTGCTGTCCAGTCCCAGCGTGTCGAGCACCGCGCCCAGGCGCTGGTGGAAGGCATCGAGCACGGCCGCCTCGTTGTAGGCGGGGACGACGACGGTCAGTTCGCTCATGGCTCAGTGTCCTCGGCGCACGCGCGGGGGGTGGCTGGCGTCCAGGTAGCCGGGGCCGCCCAGGTGCTGCATCTGTCGCTGGATCCATTGCGTGCGGCGCTGGACGTAGGCGCTGGGACGATCGGCATGCAGGCGGCGCGGACTGGGCAGCACCGCGGCCAGGCGCGCGGCCTGCGCCGGCCCGAGTCGCGCCGGCGGCACGTGGAAATAGGCATCGCTCGCCGCGCCCACGCCGTAGATGCCGTCGCCGAGCTCGGCGATGTTCATGTACACCTCGAGGATGCGCCGCTTGGGCCAGGTCAGTTCGATCAGCACGGTGTAGTAGGCCTCCAGCCCCTTGCGCACGAAACTGCGGCCGTTCCACAGGAACAGGTTCTTGGCGACCTGCTGGCTGATGGTGCTCGCGCCGCGCAGACGCTTGCCATCATCGGCATCGTCCAGGGCGTCCTGGATCTGGTCCAGGTCGAAGCCGTGGTGGAAGGGGAACTTCTGGTCCTCGCTCGCAACCATCGCCAGCGGCACATACGGCGAGACGCGCTCCCATGGCACCCAACGCTGCTGCAGCCGGAAATCGTGCTCGCCATGCAGCAGGGCACCGACGCGCCGCTCCATCATCACGGCCGAGGTCCACGGCGGCACGAAGCGCAGCACCAGCACCACCAGCCAGGACAGCGCCAGCCACGACACCATCAAGATGGCGAGGGCGCGCAGCGGGCGGCGGAGGGCGGTGCGCAGCGTTGGCATCGTCTTGGCGTCGACCTTCGGTTGCAATCCCGGGGAGTATAAGCGGCCCATTGTCCCGCGCCGGCGCCGTCCCCATTTCTTCCGATCCCCCGTGTCGAGGTCATCTTCTGTGGAAACCGTGCTTGTCGAGGACGTGCTGCATCGCTTCGTGCTGGAACGCGCCGGCGTGCGCGGCGTGCTCGTGCGGCTGGGCGCCGCCTGGCGCGAGGTCGCTGGGCGTGCGGACTACCCGACGCCACTGCGCGAGCTGCTTGGCCAGAGCCTGGCGGCCAGTGCGTTGCTGACGGGCAACATCAAGCTGGACGGCGCGTTGTCGATCGAGCTCAAGAGCAGCGGCGCGCTGCGTCTGCTGTTCACCGAGTGCAGCGACCAGGGACGGTTGCGCGGCCTCGCGCGCTGGAACGATCCGCTGCCCGAGCCGTTGAACCTGGCCGCGCTGCCGGGCGCGGTGATGGCGATTACCATCGGCCATGCCGAGCGCGGCCAGCGCTACCAGGGCCTGGTCGAGCTCAGCCAGCCGGACCTGGCCGGCGCGCTGGAAAACTACTTCCGCTTGTCCGAACAGCTGCCCGCGCGCCTGTTGCTGGCGGCCGACGGCGCGCACGCGGTCGGGCTGATGCTGCAGAAGCTTCCGGACGAGGGCGGCCACGGCGCGGTCGAGGACGAGGATGCCTGGAACCGCGTACTGCACCTGACCGGCACGCTGGGCCGTGAGGAAATGCTGGCCACGGCGCCGGAGCAGTTGCTTTACCGGCTCTTCCACGAGGAAACCGTGCGGCTGTTCGAGCCGCGACCGCTGGCGTTCGGCTGCAGTTGTTCGCGCGAGCGAGTGGAGTCGATGCTGCGCTCGCTGGGGCGCGAAGAAGTGGAAGCGGCACTGGCGGCGCGCGATGGCGAGATCGAGGTGATCTGCGAGTTCTGCGCGCAGCGCTACACCTTCGACCGCATCGATGCCGAACACGTGCTCAGCGGCGGGGTCAGCGCCGATACGTCCACCACCGCGCAGTAAACCGGTAGGGTGAACTTCAGCCCACCATCGTCGCGGTCTGAAGTGGGCGGAAACCCGCCCCGGCCGGGCATCGAGATCGTTACGCCACGGCCGGCGTCGGATCGGCGGGCAGCCACACGCTGATCGGCTGCGGACGGGCGAACAGGAAGCCCTGCCCGAAGCGGCAGCCGACCCGCATCAGCGCCTGGCGCTGGTGCTCTTCTTCGATGCCCTCGGCAATCACGAGCATGTTCAACGAATCGGCCAACACCTGGATCGCGCGCACCACCGCCACGCCCTGGCTTTCACCTTCGCGCGGCAGTTCGGTGATGAAGGAGCGGTCGATCTTCAGCGTCTCGAACGGATACTGGTGCAGGTAGCTCAGGGACGAGTAGCCGGTACCGAAGTCGTCCAGCGCGACCCGCACGCCGCGGCTGCGCATGTTCTCCAGGATGCGCTTGACCTGCGCCGGGTTGTCCAGCAGCGCGCGTTCGGTCACCTCGATGCGCACCTGCCGCGGCGGCAGACCGTGCTCGGCCAGCAGGGCGAGCAGGCGGGCATCGAGATCCGGCAGGCGGAAATGGCGGCCGGAGACGTTGATGCTGACGAAGCCGTCCTTGCCCAGCAGCGCCGGTGCCTGCGCGCAGACCTGCTCGAAGATCTGCCAGTCGATGCTTTCGGCACAGCCGGCTTCCTCGGCGATGATCAAGAACTCCCCCGGTGCCAGCAGGCCGCGGTCGGGGTGGTGCCAGCGCAGCAGCGCCTCGTAGCCCACCACGCGACCGTCCTCCAGCGCCACGATGGGCTGGTAGAACGGCACGAATTCGCTGCGCGCCAGGCCACGACGCAGGTCGCTTTCGAGTTCGAGCAGCGACAGCGCTTCGCGGCGCAGCCGGTCGTCGAACACGGCCGCGCGATGGCGGCCTTCATCCTTGGCGCGGTACATCGCCGCATCGGCATCGCGCAGCAGTTCCTCCGGCTTCTGGTAGTGCGGGCCGGGCAGGGCCACTCCGATCGACGCGGACGTGAAGATCTCCTTGGCGCCCAATCGGAATGGCACCTGCAGCTCCCCGATGACGCGCTCGGCGACAGTCACCGCGGTGGCCGGATCGACGATGCCCTCTAGCAACACGGCGAACTCGTCGCCACCGAGTCGCGCGACCACGTCACGGGTCTTCAGGCAGGCGCGGATGCGTCCGCCGACCTGGAACAGCAGGTCGTCGCCGACCAGGTGGCCGACCGAGTCGTTGATCACCTTGAAGCGGTCCAGATCGATGAACAGCACCGCGAAGCCGCCTTCATCCGGTTCGCCGCGATAGCGCTCCAGTGCCTGCTCCATGCGTTGCAGCAGCAGCGTGCGATTGGGCAGGCCGGTCAGCGAATCGTGCAGGGTTTCGTACTTGAGCCGGCGCTCGACGCGCTCGCGCTCGGCGATCTGCTCGCGCAGGTCGCGGTTGGCCAGCGCCAGCGCGCGGGTGCGCTCGGTGACGCGCCGCTCCAGCCCCGCGTAGGCCTGCTTGAGCGACTCGGCCGTGTGCTTGCGCTGCAAGGCGTTGGCGATGTGATAGCTGACGAAGGTGAGCAGTTCCTGGTCACGCTCGTTGTAGGTGTGCTCGGGGGTGTAGCTCTGCACCGCCAGCACGCCCATCACCTTTTCGCCCCACACCAGCGGCACACCCAGCCAGCACAGTGAATGGGTGCCCTGGCGCTGGATTTCGCCCAGTGCGGTCAGCCGTTCCAGTTGCTCCGAGTCGGCCAGCAGCGGCTTGCCGTGGCGCAGCACGTACTCGGTCGCGCCGCGGCCGTGCAGGCGCGGGGCTGGCACGTTGTCCACCTCATCGACCGAGTACGGGAAGGTCAGCTGCCCGTTGTCCTCGTCGACCAGGGCGATATAGAAGTTGCGCGCGTACAGGAGCCCACCGATGACCCGGTGCACCGCCGAGTAGAACGTGTCCAGGCCCTCGGACGTGCTGGCCAGCTCGGCGATGCGGAACAGCGCCGCCTGCAGCCGCTCGCCGCGCTGGCGCTGCAGCACCTGCTGGCGAAGCACGCGATTGGCCTCGCGCAGGGCGGCCGTGCGGTCGGCCACGCGCCGTTCGAGCTCGGCCTGCGCCTGGCGCTTCTCCAGAGCGGCCTGTACGTGCTGGGCCACGTAACAGAGCAGCTCACGATCCTGCGTGGTGTACTGGGTATCGGCGCGGTAGCTCTGGATCACGATGCCGCCGACCACCTTGGCCTCGCGCAGCAGCGGCACACCAAGCCAGTGCTCGCAGTCCGGCCCGATCAGCACCAGTCGATCGGGCACCGTCCGGTTGAGCTCCTCGATCGAACCCATCATGGCCCGCCCGCCCTTGAGCAGGTTCCAGGTCAGGCTGTGCTCCAGGTCGGACAGGGGCACGCTGCGCTCGGGCGAGGGCGGGTCGCGATCGGCCGCATCGGCGTAGTACGGGAAGCGCACGCTGTCGGTGGCCACGTCGTAAAGCACGATGTAGAAGTTTTCCGCGTACATCAGGCTGCCGACGATGGCGTGCAGCGAGCGCATCATCTCGGCCATGTTGCGTTCGGTGCCGGCCTGTTCCGCGATCGCGAACAGCGCGCGCTGCAACCGCTCGGCCAGCGCCAGGCGGGAAATCGCCTCGTACAGCCGCGCGGTCTCGGCCTGCTGGCGCATCCGCGTGCCGGCCAGGCGGCCGAACCAGGCAAGCCGCTCGCGCAGCGGTTCGGACAGCGGGGCCTCGGGTTCCAGCACGAGTACGCGCAGTCCCTGGGGGTCTTCGGCCAGTTCCATCCGGCCAGCGGCGGCCGGAACCTCCTCGCCACCGAGTTGGCGCCACCCGAGTCGGGCGCGCACGTGCCAGTCCGACAACAACGTCTCGCAGACGGCCGCTACGCTGCCCGCATCCGGCGCCCCGAACAGCCGCTCGACCGCCCGGTGCAACACTTCCCGGTCGGCCGGGAAGGTCGTGGGCTCGCGGGTGGGGGGAGCCGGGTTCATGGCGGTTCTCAGGTTCCGTGGCAGGGCCGTGGCGTGACTATATCGTGCGCAGCGGGCTTTGTAGGAGTCCGATTTGCCTGATTTTTTAACCGCAGGGAACCCTGTTTTCACGTCGGGGTCCATGGGCATGGGATATGTGCCTGGGTTCACCGTTTGAGCGGCCGGTCCGCTGCGATGGGGTGTTAGGTAAACGTAAAGGAGCTATACTGTCCCCAACGAATGGCATACGCCCGCCTGTCACCTTCCGACTGCTTATCATCGACCCATGCGCCGCATCCTGCCCCTGCTGACTTTGCTGATGCCGCTCGCCGCGGCAGGGCAGTCGCTGGCTGGAAACAGTCAG
The DNA here is from genome assembly GCF_021117405.1 of Frateuria edaphi. NCBI lineage: Bacteria > Pseudomonadati > Pseudomonadota > Gammaproteobacteria > Lysobacterales > Rhodanobacteraceae > Frateuria > Frateuria edaphi. The sequence goes on along the minus strand of NZ_CP088251.1, from coordinate 2,873,407 downwards.
GCGCAGCAGCTGTTGCATCCGGTGACGGGCCAGACGGTCGACCTCGGTTATGGCGTCGTGGTGCCGATGTGGCGCGACCGCGATGGTCACATGCTCATGTTGAAGGCAGCCGCGCAGCCGGCGGGTTCGGGCCAGCGTGCCGATGCCTCGCTGTCGTTCCCCGTGGTCGATGCCGGGAACGTCACGTCGACCGACCTGCAGTATGGACTGGATCCGCATCTGCAGATCCATGCCGGGTTGAGCGAACACAACGGGATGGCCCGCGGTCCGCGGGTCGTCGGCAGCGAGATTGGCGCCACCTATAATCTCGGGCGCTACAGCGTGGGCGTGAGCGTAGGCGCCGACAGCACGCCCGACCAGCGCCTGCCGCGCGTCCTGCCGGGCGCCACGCCGGGCGTCAATGGCCTGCCCGACTTCGACAGCAGCGCCCAACTCAATGCACGTGGCCGCGTGGCGGTCGGCGGGCAGAGCGGCATCGATCTGGGCGCGAGCGTGGGCCGGATCCGCCTGTTGCCGGGCAACGAACTGGGTGTCAACTCGCTGGACCAGAAGGCGCTGAGCTTCGGCGTCGACCACGGCCCGCTGAGCGGCATGCTCGTCGGCCGCACCATGCAGCCGACGCTGCCGGGCGGTTACTACGGCGACAAGCGCTGGAGCAGCATCGACCTGGGCGTCACGCTGCGGCTGCCATGGCAAGGCGAGTTGAGCATCGGTGCGCAGAACCTGTGGTCGTCGGGCGCCTCGGTGCCTACGCCGGCCGGCCCCGAGCCCGACCAGTCGCGCACGCCTTACGTGCAATACCACCAAGACCTTTAAGCTTTTCACCGAACACGAAAAGGCCGTCGCATGCGACGGCCTTTTTTTGTTTCGACTCCGCCGTACGGGCCGAGCATCGCAAACGACGCCACATCGTCGTCCGAGGCTCGCAACTTCCGGAAAGCCCGCCGCAGGTGGTGTGCGTTCGCTGCGGCAGAGGCGCGCGGAGTGCCTCCCGCAGAGCCGCGGTCCTCAGTCCTTCTTGCGGATGCGCAGGTCACCGCTGAAGGTTTCCACATGGATGCGCCCCTTGCTGCCGGCGACTTCGGTGTTGAGCTCGCTGCCGGGGCCATGGTCGTGCTCGATGGCCTGGCCGAAGTCGCTGCGCAGATCGCCACTGAAACTGCTGGCGTGGATCGATGCGGACAGGCTGGCGGGCACCTGGATCTGCACGTCACCGCTCATGCTGTCGACTTCGATGCTGCCGTCTTCGGCGAGGTCGCCGTTGAGCTGCACGTCGCCGGAAACCGTGCTCAGGTCGAATTTCTTCCAGGGCCCGCCGCTCGCCTGGATGCGGCCGGAGACCGTCTGCAGCTCGGCCTGGCTGCCCAGCGCAGGGGCGAGGATGTCGCCGCTGACCGTTTGCAGGTCGGCGCGCACGGCGTGGCCCGACTGCTGCACGGTGCCGCTCACGCTTTCGACCGAGAGGTCGGGCGTGCGGGCGTTGATCCGCACGCGGCCACTGACCGAGTTGACCGAGATGTCGCCGCCATCCATGCCGTCGATGCCCAGCGGTGCGCTGACCACTTCCACGTCGAGCGAGGCGCGCTTGGGAACGTGCAGGTCGAGCGTGGTATCGCCCATGGAATTGTCGCCGTTCCAGTTGAACCAGCCTTTGGATCCGTCGCCCTTGGGCTTGACCTTGATTTCCAGGTTGCCGTTGTCGCCGTCGATGACCAGCGGAGCCGCGCCTTCGCCGAGCGTGCCGGTAACCTGCACCTCGTTGCGGTCCCAGGCCGTGATGGTCACCTGGCCCTTGACGTTGCTCACGTTGATGCGCGCGTCGGCGTTTGCCGGGTGATGCAGGTTGATTGGCGTGTCGGCCAGCGCCTGGCCGATGCACAGGGTGAGCAGCAGGGGAAGGTAACGAGCGGTTTTCATCGAATGACTCCTTGAACGGTGTTCTCAGCCGGCCTGCTGGTCGAGCTGGCGCAGCCGCGATTGCTGTTGATGGGTGCGCGACAGGAGTCGCTGCAATGCCGGTGAATGGGGGGACTGCTCCAGGGCCTGCCTAAGTTCCAGGCGCGCGGCGTCCAGTTCGATCGCCGCACCGGCCAGGCGCGGGTCGTCAGGCTTCCACGGCGCCTGGGTGGTGGCCGTGGCGGCGGCTTGCGGGTGGACGAGCAGCCCGTCCTGGCGCGTGCTCAGGGACACCGCGAGCAGGCTCAGGCCGGCGAAGCTCGCGGCAAGCAGCCAGCCCGGACGCGAGCTGGTGCGCACTGGTGCAGTCGGTTCCAGCGCGGCGTCGATGCGCGCCCACAGATCGTGGGACGGTGCGACCGGCGCGCGCAATCCGCGCAGCTGGCGACGCCATTCGAATTCGTTCATGACGGTTCTCCGGGTTCAAGCATCCGCCGCAGCAGGCCGCGGGCACGGTGCAGCTGCGCTTTGGATGTACCGACGGCCATGTCCAGTTCGCTGGCGATCTCCTCGTGGAGCCAGCCTTCCACGTCGTGCAGGACCAGCACCGCGCGGGCGCGGGGCGGCAGTTTGGCGATGGCGCGCTCCAGCTCCTCGCGCTCGGCGGCGCAGAAGGGCACCTCGCCCGGGTCCGGCAGGTCGTCCTCGCCGACGAAGCCGACCGGCTGCGCGCCGCGCGAACGGATGTCCATCAGTGCCACGTTCACCGCCAGCCGGTACAGCCACGTGCCGAAGGCGCTTTCGTGGCGGAAGTCGGCAAGCTTCTGCCAGGCGCGCACGAAGGCGTCCTGGGTCAGGTCTTCGGCACGTGCGTGGTCGTAGCCGGCCAGCCGGTAGACCGCGCCGTAGATGCGGTCGACGTGCTGGCGATACAGCCGCTGGAACGCCTGGCGATCGCCCCTGGCCGCGGCGCGCGCGTCATCGGCGTCGGACCACGCGACAGGCGGTGGTGGCATCGGGCTTCCAGTGGCGAGGCAGGCGGCATCCATCTTGCCAGCTTGGATGCACGCAAGTGGCGGAACGTTTAAGCAGGCTTACCCTCCGCTTCGGGGCAAGAGATGGGCGAGGGCGATTCGTGGTTTGGCGCTTGCCTGGCAGGCTGCGCTTTTGGCTTGCTTCAATCCCGACCCTTTCGCGAGGGTGGGCCCTCAACCCAACCCTCTCCCCCGGAGGGGAGTGGGGCTTCGTGCCATCAGGCCGTGGCGGCGCGCGGCTCGGTTTTGGCGGCTGACAGGCCGCTGGCTACACGCTGCTGCTCCTGACGCAGGCGCTCGGGCATGCGAGAGCCGAAACTGCCAAGGTATTCGCCGATGGCGTCGAGTTCGGCCTGCCAGCCGGCCGTGTCGATGTCGAGCAGTTCGCTGGCGGCTTCGCGCGGGAGGTTCAGACCTTCCAGTTTCAACTCGCCTTCGGCCGGCACGATGCCGATCGGCGTCTCCACGCCACGCGCCTTGCCATCGACGCGGTTGATCATCCACTCCAGTACGCGCAGGTTCTCGCCGAAGCCCGGCCAGAGGAACTTGCCGTCCTTGCCCTTGCGGAACCAGTTGACGTGGAAGACCTTCGGCAGCTTCATGCCCGGCTTGTCGAACGACAGCCAGTGCGCGAAGTAGTCGCCGTAGTGGTAGCCGCAGAACGGCTTCATCGCCATCGAATCGCGGCGCAGCACGCCGACCGCGCCGGTGGCCGCGGCGGTGGTTTCCGAACCCATCGCCGCGCCCATCAGCACGCCGTGCGCCCAGTCGCGCGCTTCCATCACCAGCGGCAGCAGCGAAGGACGGCGGCCACCGAAAACGATCGCGTCGATCGGCACGCCCTGCGCGTCCTCGGCCTTCTCCGACCAGGTCGGGCACTGTTTCGCGCTCACGGTGAAGCGCGAATTCGGGTGTGCGGCCGGACCGTTGGCGGCATCATAGGGACGGCCCTGCCAGTCGGTGACCGGCGTGCCGGGCAGGCCTTCCCACCACGGCTGGTTGTCGGCGGTAACCGCGACGTTCGTGAAGATGGTGTCGCGCGAGATGGATTTCAGCGCGTTGGAATTGGTCGCCGTGCTCGTTCCCGGCGCCACGCCGAAGAAACCGGCTTCCGGATTGATCGCGTACAGCCGGCCGTCCGCGCCCGGGCGCATCCAGCAGATGTCGTCCCCCACGGTCCACACCTTCCAGCCGTCCTTGCGGTAGCCCTCCGGCGGAATGAGCATGGCCAGGTTGGTCTTGCCGCAGGCCGACGGGAAGGCCGCGGCGATGTAGCGGGTTTCGCCCTGGGGGTTCTCGAGGCCGACGATGAGCATGTGTTCGGCGAGCCAGCCCTCGTCGCGGGCCTGGTTGGAGGCGATGCGCAAGGCATGGCACTTCTTGCCCAGCAGCGCGTTGCCGCCGTAGCCGGAACCGTAGGACTTGATCGTGCGCTCCTCGGGGAAGTGCATGATGAAGCGGCGCTCAGGGTCGAGCTCGCCGGTCGAATGCAGGCCCTTGACGAACGTACCCTCGCGCTCGATGCGCTCCTGCGCGGCCTTGCCCATGCGCGTCATGATGCGCATGTTGGCAACCACGTATGGACTGTCGGTGATCTCCACGCCGCAGCGCGACAGCGGCGAGTCGATAGGGCCCATGCAGTACGGGATCACGTACATCGTGCGGCCTTCCATGCAGCCGTCGAACAAGGCGTCGATCTTGGCGTGCGCCTCGGCCGGGTCCATCCAGTGGTTGTTCGGGCCGGCGTCGTCCTGGTTCTTGTGGCAGACGAAAGTCAGGTGCTCCACGCGCGCCACGTCGGACGGGTTGGAGCGGTGGAGGTAGCAGCCCGGGTGGGTTTCCTGGTTGAGCTCGATCAGGGTGCCGTCGGCCAGCATCTCCTTGACCAACCGCTGGTACTCGGCCTCCGAGCCGTCGCACCAATGGATCTTCGATGGCCGCGTGCGCGCGGCCACCTCGTTCACCCAGCGCTCGAGCGCTTCCAGCTTGCTGGCCATGATGTCCTCTTCTAAGGTCTTAGGAAAAAAGGGTTCCGAAACGCTAGTTTGCGTGCACTGGTATTGCAAGGTTGAGTGCAGCAAAAGGCGCGCGCAGACGCGCGCAACCGCCCCCGAGAGCTTTATCAGGCCGGAATCAATGTCGCGATCATGTGTTCCACGTAGGCGTCGAAATCCTCGTGGCTGATGCGGGGGAGGCCGAGCGTGAAATTGAGCTGCAGGAAGCCGACGTAGGCGGCATAGGTCAGCCGCGCCCGGTTGAGCGCCTGGACCGGCGGCAAGCCGGCCTCACGGAAGGCGGTGGCCAGGAATTCGGTGCGCCGTTGCGACACGCGCGCCATCACCGGCACCACCAGCGGGTGATCCAGCGCCTTGAGCAGCGCAGCGTAGACGCGGTGCGGGCGCAGTTCGTGGGCGACGCGACGGAACAGCTCGGGCAGGCGCTCTCGCGGATCGGCGATGGACTCGATCTGCGCGATGACTTCGCGCTCGCCGTACTGCTCCCAACGTTCCAGCGCCGCCTGCAGCAACGCTTCGCGGGTCCGGAAATGCCAGTAGAAACTGCCCTTGGTCACACCCAGCCGGCGGGCCAAGGCTTCCACCGCCAGTGCCCCGACGCCCTGCTCGGCGATCAGATCCAGGGCGGCGTCCTCCCAGTTTTCGGCGGACAGGCGGGTACGTTCGGGCTTGCTGCTGGCGTTCATCTGCGCATGGTAGCGCTTGTGGGCAGGGCCGCGACAGGCGGGCGCGACAGTCGCCGCGGCCTTGTTGAAGCCCACTAGCGAGCGATGGTCCTGGCGTAAATGTGGGGGAGCGGCGCCAAGTGGGATTCCGCAAGGAGCGCGGCAGTTGACCTCGCGCGCGGGTCAAACCATACTCATGCGTATGGTTTCGAATGATCGCTTTTACGCCCCTGATGGCTTGCATCTGGCGGTTGAAACACGCAACGGTGCTGGCGAGCCACCGCTGCTGTTCGCGCATGGTTTCGGGCAGACCCGCGGCGCCTGGAACGGCGCGGCCGACGCGCTGGCGGCGCGGGGATGCCGCTGCGTGAGCTTCGACAGCCGCGGCCATGGCCAGAGCGGCCGCGTCGCTGGCGGCGATTACCACATGGACCAGTTCGCCAGCGACCTTCATGCGTTAGCGCTGGCGCAGCCGGAGCCGCCGATTCTGGTCGGCGCCTCGATGGGCGGCCTGCTGGGGCTGGTGCTGGCGGGCGAGGCCCGCCCGGCGCCGTTCCGCGCGCTGGTGCTGGTCGACATCACGCCGCGTTGGGAAACCGCCGGAGTCGAACGCATCCTTGCCTTCATGCAGGCCCACCCGGACGGGTTCGCCGACTATGCCGAGGCGGCCGAACAGATCGCCGCCTACTTGCCGCAGCGACGCGAGCGCAAGAGCGAGGAACAGCTCAAGCCGCTGTTGCGCGAAGGCACGGACGGTCGCCTGCGCTGGCATTGGGATCCGGCAATGCTGGCGGGCGTGGTGCGGGAAAGCGAGCGCTACCAGCCGCGCCTGCTGGCCGCGGCGGCCCGCGTGGACGTACCGGTCCTGCTGCTCTCCGGGCAACGCAGCGACGTGGTGTCACGCGAAACCGTGGCCGAGTTCCTGAAACTGGTGCCGCACGCGCGCCATGTGGAGGTGCCCGGCGCCACGCACATGCTTGCCGGCGACGCCAATGACGCGTTTACGCGCGAAATCGCCGCTTTCATCGAAGATGTCTACCCGGACGGCGTTGCCCGCCCGACCATTCCGCAAGAGGTGCATTGACATGTCCGTGTTCCTGACCCTGCTGGCCGCGATCCTGGCGACCGGCGCCTGCGCCTACCACCGCACCAGCCTGCGCACCTGGGCTATCGCCACGGTGGCCGCCACGCTGGTGGTGGGCGTGTTGACCGGCGCCTGGGTGACGATGATCGTGCTGCTCGTCATCGAGCTGCTGATCGCCGTGCCGCTGCTGATGCCGGCCTTCCGCCGGCGCCAGGTCAGCGCGCCGGTTCTGAAGATGTTCGCCCGCGCCACGCCGACGCTTTCGGCCACCGAACAGACTGCGCTGGAGGCCGGCACGGTCGGTTTCGAGGGCGAGCTGTTCTCGGGCATGCCGGACTGGAAGCAACTGCTCAAGCAGCCGAAGCCCGAACTCAGCACCGAGGAGCAAGCCTTTCTCGACGGCCCGGTCGAACAACTTTGCGCGATGATCGACGACTGGCAGATCACCCACGAATTGGCGGACCTGCCGCCGGAGGTCTGGGCGTTCATCAAGAAGAACAAGTTCTTCGGGATGATCATTCCCAAGCAGTACGGCGGCCTGCAGTTCTCCGCGCTGGCGCATTCGGCGGTGCTGCAGAAGCTGTCGACGGCGTCGGCCACGGTGTCGTCCACGGTGGCCGTGCCGAACTCGCTGGGGCCGGCCGAACTGCTGCTGCACTACGGCACCGATGAGCAGAAGAACCATTACCTGCCGCGCCTGGCCGTCGGCGAAGAGATCCCCTGCTTCGCGTTGACCGGTCCCTACGCAGGCTCCGACGCCACCTCGATTCCCGATTACGGCATCGTCTGCAAGCAGATGGTCGACGGCGTCGAGACGCTGGGCGTGAAGCTCAACTTCGACAAGCGCTACATCACGCTTGCACCGATCGCCACGGTGATCGGTTTGGCCTTCCGCATGTACGACCCCGAGCATCTGCTCGGCGAGACCGAGGACCTGGGCATCACGCTGGCGCTGCTGCCGCACACGACCCCGGGCCTGGAAGTCGGCCGCCGCCACTTCCCGCTCAACATCCCGTTCCAGAACGGTCCGGTGCGTGGCAAAGACGTGTTCGCGCCGCTGTCGACGATCATCGGCGGACCGCAGATGGCTGGCCACGGCTGGCGCATGCTGGTCGAGGTGCTGTCGGTCGGCCGCGCCATCTCGCTGCCGTCGAACGCCACCGGCGCGATGCGCGCCTCGGCTGCGGCGACCGGCGCCTACGCGCGCATGCGCAAGCAGTTCGGCCTGGCGATCGCGCGTTTCGAGGGCGTGGAGGAAGCGCTGGCGCGCATCGGCGGACTGACCTACGCCACCGCGGCGCTCTCGCGCGCCACCGCGGCGGCGGTCGACCGCGGCGAGAAGCCCGCGGTGACCTCGGCCATCGCCAAGTACCACGCCACCGAATGGGCGCGCCAGGTCGCCAGCGACACGATGGACGTGCACGGCGGCAAGGCGGTACAGCTGGGCCCGAAGAACTACGCCGCGCGCGGCTGGGAGAGCGTGCCGATCGCGATCACCGTGGAAGGCGCGAACATCATGACGCGCAGCCTGATGATCTTCGGGCAGGGCGCGATCCGCTGTCATCCGTACGTGCTCAAGGAAATGCAGGCGCTCTCCATCGCCGACTACGGCGAGAAGCTGCGCACCTTCGACCGATTGCTCTTCGGCCACATCGGTTTCGGCATTTCCAACGCGGTGCGCAGCTTCGTGCTCGGCATCACCGGCGCGTCGATCGGCCAAGGCGCGGGCGACGCCTATACGCGCCGCTACTACCGCAAGCTCGATCGCTATTCGGCCGCGCTGGCCCTGTGCGCCGACGTGTTCATGGGCGTGCTGGGCGGCAAGCTGAAGTTCAAGGAAAAGCTTTCGGCGCGCCTGGGCGACGTGCTCTCGTACCTGTATATCGCCAGCAGCATGCTCAAGCGCTACGAGGACACCGGTCGCCCGGAAGCCGACCGTCCGCTGCTCGCCTGGGCCTTCCACGAGTGCATGTGGCGCACGCAGATGGCGCTGGACGGGGCGATCCGCAACTTCCCGGTCAAGCCGATCGGCTTCCTGCTGCGCGTGCTGGTGTTCCCGTTCGGCCGTCGCGAGGTGCCGCCGTCGGATCGCCTGGGCCGGCGCGTGGCCGCCATCCTGACCGCGCCCGGCGAGGCGCGCGACCGGCTGATCGACTGGGTCTATCTCACGCCCACGCCGAACAACACCATCGGCCGCATGAACGCACTGCTGCCTGACGTGATCGCCGCCGAGCCGGTCGAGCGCAAGTTCGGCAAGGCGCTCAAGGCCGGCCAGTTGCAGGCGCATGAGTACCAAGGCCAGCTGGCCGAGGCGGTGCGCGAAGGCGTGATCACCGAGGCCGAGGCCGCGCTGCTCAAGCGCGTGCACGAGGGCGTGTTCGAGTTCATTTCGGTGGACGATTTCGATCCGTCCGAACTGGGTGCGAAGGTGACCCGGTCCGACCACAAGCCGCGTTCGGTGGCGGTGGCCTGACGCGCCAGGGCGGGCCCAGCCTCCCACCCCGGCTCTCCTTAAGCGGGCAGGTCACAAAAAAGCGGCGACGAAGCCCTCCCTTTCGGGGAGGGCTTTCCACGCAGCGCCCCATCCGGCCCGCGGCAGCAGGCCCGGCGGGACGCCATCCCTGACCGACTTCCGACCCGCCGAACCGGGCGCGGCGCCGCCGCGCGTCCGCCGCGCATGCCTTGCTGTCTCGCAGCATTACATCGCCGGAAATTTAGGCTATGTTTCGGCCGTACCAGATTTAGATCGATCTAAACCGTCCGGGTCGAGAGCAGGTGGCAAGGCGGGTCCAGGTCGAGCGCAAGGGGATGCAGTTGCTCTGAATTTGTAACGATCCAAATTCTCTCGGGAGGGGAACCATGAAAAGCCCATTCGTGCCGGTCACGCTGTTGGCCGCGGCGGTTCTGGCCGCGCTTTATTGCGGCAACGTGCAGGCGCAGACGCAGGACCAGCAGAACCAGTCCCAGCAGGGTCAGTCCCCGCAGGGCCAGGCCGACACCGGCAAAGGCGCCAAGGCGCAGCCGGACCAGGCCGTATCGCTCTCGAAGGTCCAGGTCACCGGCTACCGCTACTCGATCGAGAAGAGCCTCGACCAGAAGCGCGAGGCCAATGCGATCGTCGAGGTGGTCACGGCCGAGGACGTCAGCAAGTTCCCCGACAAGAACGTGGCCGATGCCCTGCAGCGCGTGCCCGGCGTGATCATTTCGCGCGATGGCGGCGAGGGCAAGAACGTCAGCGTCCGCGGCCTGTCCTCGGAGCTGACGCTGACCGAATTGAACGGCAACTACGTCGCCACGGCCGAGTCCAACGGTGACCCGACGCGCTCGTTCAACTACACGCTGCTGCCGTCGAACATGCTTTCCAGCGCCGAGCTGTTCAAGACGCCTGAAGCGCGCATCGACGAGGGCGGCATCGGCGGCACCGTGATCCTGCATACGCGCCGCCCGTTGGAGATGGAGGCGAACAGCGGCTTCGTTTCCGCCGAAGGTACCTGGGCGGACACGACCAAGAAGACGGACGGGCAGTTCTCCGGCCAGTACTCCTGGCACGACAAGGACGAGCGCTTCGGCTTCCTGGTTGGCTACACCAGCCAGAAGCGGACCACGCGCACGATGGGCGCCAGCACGGAGAACTGGCAGTGGTACGGCGACGACTACGACGCGCACCCGGCCACCGACGTCAACGGCAAGCCCTCCGGCATGACCTCCTACTGGTGGGGCCAGTCCGGCTTCAACGACCAGAACCATCCCTACACCGGCACCTTCCAGGACGGCTGGCCCACGGAGTGCGGGTACTACTGCAACTTCATGATGCCGACCTCGGTGAACCTCAACGTCACCAACGAGAACCGCGAGCGCAAGGGCGGGCAGGTGACCCTGCAGTTCCGGCCGGTCGACAACCTCACGCTGACGGCCAACTACTTCCGCTTCGACCTGTCGCAGGATTCCCAGACCAACACGCTGAAGATCCCGGAATGGAACCTCGCCCGCTATGCCGGCGATGGCAACTGGCCGGGCGGGCGCATGCTCGACGGACTGACCTTCGACCCCAGCGGCACCATCGTCACCGGCGCCGACTACTCGTTGCACCCGGGCAAGGCCTATTACTGCAGCGGTGACGAGGCGGCCGCGGGCGGATTGACCAATACCGGCGGCTTCGGTCCCGACGACTGCTCCATCCCGACTCCGCAGATCACCGGCAGCTACAACCACGAGAGCGCGCTGTCGCAGACCGCGGACCTCGGCGCCGAGTGGGTCGGCGAATCCTTCGACGCCAGCGTCAAGGCCGGCCGGACCTGGGCCAGCGGTGGCCCCGAACTGCAGATTTCGGTACCGATCAAACCGCGCCGCCAGAACGCATCCGGCGACTACGACCTGGGCAACTATGCCAGCTCCTGGAGCCTGGCCGGCACGCCGACGATGAACTTCTCGCCGGAGTTGATGGCGAACCTTCTGAACGGCATCGGCGAGGTGGATCTGGGCTCGACCGGCTCCTCGTGGACCCGCAACGAAACCCGGCAGAAGTACGCCCAGGCCGACTTCACCTGGCACGCCTACGGCGACTGGATGGACTCGCTGCAGTTCGGCGTGAAGTACCGCAACGGCGGCACCCACCGCAGCACGGGCAACAACTACTGGGTCTGCCAGGGCACCGACCCGACCGACTACGACAACCGCTTCCAGAACGGCTGCGATCCCACCGCCTCGGTGTTCCAGCCGCAGTTCCTGTACGGGCAGCCGCTCGGCAACCTTGCCGGCGGCATCAACGCCAGTTCGTTCCCGGCGATCAACTACCCCGCCTACGTCGCCTACCTCAACCAGAACTACGGGGAGATGCAGACGCGCAACGAGGACAACTTCATCTACAACGTCGGCGAGAAGATCTACTCGGGGTACGTGCAGCTCAACTTCAAGACCGAGCGCCTGCGCGGCAACGTCGGCGTGCGCCTTGCCCGCACCCGGCAGCATGCCGACTCGACCGACCAGGTCGATTACTACAACGACTATTTCTTCGACGGCGCCGATGGCAATCCGGCACCCTGCCAGCCCGGCAACCTGCCGGCGGCCGGCGCGCCCGCCGGCTCCGGCTGCGTCAGCGGCTTCACCACGCTGCCGGACAGCCAGACCAACCCGGCCACCGGGCACGTGTCCTCGTTCGTGGTCAGCTCGCTCGACCGCACCTACACCGACGTACTGCCCAGCTTCAATGTCGCCTACGACCTGACCGACGACCTGGTGCTGCGCGGCGCCGCCTCGAAGGTGATCTCGCGCCCGGGCTACAACGACATCGCCTCCCCTGGCGGCCTGCAGTACTACAGCCAGGAATACGTCAACGACCGTCGCCTGATCGGCGGCGGCGACGAGGTCGGCTGGTACGGCGCGGGCAGCAACAAGCAGCTGGAGCCGTACAAGGCGACCCAGTACGACGTCGGCGCGGAGTGGTACTTCCATCCCGGCTCGGTGCTCGGCATCGACGTGTTCCGCAAGGACGTCAGCAACTTCTCGGTGCCGGTGGTGCAGGACGTGTCCCTGGACGTCGGCGGCGAGAACGTGACGGTGCAGAACTACTCGACCACTGCCGGCGGCCGCGACGGCGTGTCCAAGGGCGTCGAACTGTACGCGCAGCACACGCTGGACTTCGGCCTCGGCTTCCAGGTCAATTACACCTACAACAAGACCAACGAGGCGGCGATCACCCTGGAGGACGGCACCGAGATCGGCAAGTCTCCGCTGGTCGGGAGCGCGAAGAACCAGGCCAACTTCACCGTGTTCTACGAGACCGAGCGGTTCCTGGCGCGGGCTTCCTACAACCGTCGTGGCGAGGTGGTGGATGGCCTGGTCAACGGCCTGAACGTCTACGAGGAGCCTTACCTGCAGATCGACCTGAACGCCGCGTACAACATCACCAAGGCGTTCAGCGTCACCGCGTCGGTGCTCAACCTCACCAAGGAGGAGTCGCGCTCGCACCTGGGCAACGACACCAAGGCCCGCTTCTACTCCAACGGCTACGCTGGCCGCATCGTGTACATGGGCCTGACGTACAAGTTCTAGGAAGGCCTTGCCCCGTGCCGCAAGGCACGGGAACCTTCCAACGGCAGTCGCCTGTACTCCCCCGGCACTGCCGTTTTTCTTATGCGCATCTCACTCCGGGTAGCAGCGATGGACGACAACCGCATCCGCACCATCGTCGTCGTGGGCGGCGGCAGCGCCGGCTGGACGGCCGCGGCGGCGCTGGCCACCTACCTGGGCAAGGGCGCCCGCGTCCGCCTGGTGGAATCGGAGGAGATCGGCATCGTCGGGGTGGGCGAATCCACCGTCCCGTTCATGAAGACCTTCAACGCCCAGGTGCTTGGCATCCGCGAGGCGGAATTCGTCGCGCGGACGCAAGGCACGTTCAAGCTCGGCATCCAGTTCAACGACTGGGGCCGTATTGGCGACAGTTACGTGCACGGCTTCGGCACGATCGGCCGTTCGCTGGGGCCGCTGCCGTTCCACCAGTACTGGCTCAAGCTGTTCCTCGCCGGCCGTGCCCCGGACATCGGCGCGTTCTCGCTGCCGACCGTCGCGGCACCGCAGGACAGGTTCACGGCCGACGTGGCCGACGCGCCGCCAGGCTCGCCGCTGGCGGACATCGCCTACGGCTACCAGTTCGATGCCGGGCTGTATGCGCGCTACCTGCGCGAGCTGGCCGAACGCCGGGGCGTGCAGCGGATCGAAGGCCGCATCGTCGACGTCGTCCAGCGCGGCGATGACGGTTTCGTCGAAGCGGTGGTGCTCCAGGGCGGCGAGCGGATCGAGGGCGAGCTGTTCGTGGATTGCTCCGGCTTCCGCGGCCTGCTGATCGAAAAGACCCTGAAGGCCGGCTACGAGGACTGGAGCCGGTGGCTGCCCTGCGACCGCGCGATGGTCGTGGCCTGCGAGAGCGCCGGGCCGTTGACGCCGTACACGCGCGTGACCGCGCGCGCGGCGGGCTGGCAGTGGCGCATCCCGTTGCAGCACCGCACCGGCAACGGCTACGTGTATTCCAGCGGGCACATCAGCGACGACGAAGCGGCTGCGACCTTGCTCGGGACCCTGGATGGCAAGGCGCTGGGCGATCCGCGCCCACTGCGTTTCACCCCCGGCAGGGGTAGCCGGTTCTGGGACAGGAACGTCGTGGCGGTCGGGCTGGCCGGTGGCTTCATGGAGCCGCTCGAATCGACCGCCATCTACCTGGCCCAGTCGGGCATCCAGCGCCTGCTCGGACTATTCCCGACGCGCGGGTTCGACCCGATGCTGGCCGATCGCTTCAATCGCGAGTCGGTGTTCGAGCATGAACGCGTGCGCGACTTCCTGGCGCTCCATTACCACGCGACCGAACGCGACGACACGCCGTTCTGGGACCACTGCCGCACGATGGCCATTCCCGATCCGCTGCGCGAGACGATCGAGCTTTTCCGTACCGACGGCCGCTATTTCCGCAACGGTGAGGATTTCTTCGCGTTGCCGAGCTGGGTCCAGGTCATGCTTGGCCAGCGCATCGTGCCGCGCGGCTACCATCCCATCGTCGATGAGGTGCCGGAGGCGGACCTGGTCGCGTTCGTCGAGCGCGTGCGCAGGACCATCGCAGCGGGCGCCGAAGCCATGCCGTTGCACCAGGACTACATCGACGCGCACTGCCGGGCCGCCACGGCCTGACAGATACCCTGGCATCGAGGGCGCGGACCAGGCGTCAGTCCGCCAGCACGCAGCGGTTCTTGCCGCCGTCCTTGGCCCGGTACAGCGCCCGGTCGGCGGCCTGGATCAACGCCTCGTCGCTTGCCACCTGCGCGCTCCACGGCGCCACGCCGATACTTGCGCTGACACGGGCCTCGAAGGCCCCCTGCGGCGACACCAGCGGGTAGGCCTCGGCCAGGCTGGTGCCCAGTTCCTCGCAGCGGCGAAGCAGCACCGGAAGCTCCCCCATCTCGCCCACGATCAGGGCGAATTCGTCGCCGCCCAATCGCGCCACCGTGTCGCCCGCGCGCAGGTTGAGCTTCAGCCGCGCCGCGATCGCCTGCAGCAGCGCGTCGCCGGCGGGATGGCCGTAGCGGTCGTTCACGCCCTTGAATCCATCGATATCCAGCAACACCAGCGCGAAGCCCGGCCCACCCTCGACCGCATGGGCAAGCGCAGCGCCGAGGCGGTCATGGAAAAGCACGCGGTTGGGCAGGCCGGTCAGCATGTCGTGGGTCGCCTGGTGGCGCACCTGCGCCTCGACGCGCTCGCGCTCGGCGATCTCCTGCTGCAACTGGTGGTTGCGCTCGGACAGTTCCTCCAGCGTCTGCTCCAGCTTCACGCGCGCGCCGTAGAGCTCCAGGAACACGCGCACCTTCGACTGCAGGATCACGTCGTTGATCGGCTTGGCGACGTAGTCCACCGCGCCGGAGCGATAGCCCTTGAGCCGGTTGAGATCGTCCGCATAGGCGGCGGTGACGAAGATGATCGGCGTCTCGTGCATCTGGTCGGCCTCGGTCAGCAGCGAGGCCACCTCGAAGCCGTCCATGTCCGGCATGTTGACGTCCAGCAGGATCAGCGCGAACTCGTGGTCCAGGCACAGCGCCAGCGCCTCGTTGCCGCTGCCGGCCTCGTACAGGTCCGCGCCGGCGTGGGCCAGCAGGCGGCGCATCGCCACCAGGTTGGCCGGGGTGTCGTCGACCACCAGGATCTTCGGTCGCGTCGTGTCGTTCATTCGCGGTGAGCCAGTTCGTTGAGCAGCGGCGCGATCCGCGCCAGGGGCAGGCAGTGATCGGCGCCGGCCTGGTCGAGTGCGGCTTGCGGCATCGCCGACGCGAGCGCCTCGGCCGGATCCTGCACGATGGCCAGGCCGCCGGCCTGGCGGATGCGCATCAGGCCCTTCGCGCCGTCAGGGCTGGCGCCGGTCAGCATCACGCCGGCCAGGCCGGCGCCATAGGCATCCGCGGCGCTCTCGAAAAGAACGTCGATCGAGGGACGCGAGTAATGCACCGGCTCGTCTACCGAATAGGCGAAACAACGGTCGCGCTCGATCAGCAGATGATAACCGGCCGGGGCCAGGTGGATCGTTCCCGCCTCGGCGGGCCAGCGCTCGCGCGCCTCGCGCACTGGCAGCCGCGCGTACCGCGCCAGCAGCGGTCCGAGCAGGCCGGTGCCCGGCTCGGCGCTGTGGCTGCAGACGATCACCGGCAGCGGGAGCGGCGGCGCGAGCGCGCGCAGCAGAGGCTCGAGCGCGCCCAGGCCGCCGGCCGAACAGCCGATCACGATCGCTTCAAGCCGCGCCATCGGAAGCGGGAAACACGTTGCGGCGGTAGATGCGCAGGTCGGCGTCGAGCGCCGTGAAATCGGCGGCGCTGGGCGCGAAGTCCAGGCTCTCGCGCAGTCCCAGGCAGAGGAAGCCGCCGCGCACCAGGCTGTCGCGGAACAGCCCCAGCACCCGGTCCTGCAGCGGGTTGGCGAAGTAGATCAGCACGTTGCGGCAGAGCACCAGCTGCGCCTCGCAGAACACCTTGTCGGTGACCAGGTTGTGGTTGGCGAAGCTGACGTTGCGGCGCAGGCGCTGGTCGAGCTTGATGAACTCGTAGCGCGCGCTGTAGTAGTCGGCCAGCGAATGGCGGCCGCCGGCCTCCTGGTAGTTGCGCGACCAGGCCTGCGCGGCGCGAACCGGGTAGATGCCCTCCTGCGCGCGCCTGAGCGCGGCCGGGTTGAAGTCGGTGGCATAGATCTGGCAACGGTCGTAGAGGCCTTCTTCTTCGAGCAGGATGGCGAGCGAGTACACCTCCTGCCCGCTGGCGCAACCGGCCTGCCAGATGTTGATGCGCGGCCAGGAGGCGAGCAGCGGCAGCACCTGCTCGCGCAGCGCGCGGAACACCGGCGGGTCGCGGAACATGTCCGAGACCGGCACGGACAGGCCCTCGATCACCTCGAACACGAACTCCGGTTCATGCAGCAGCCGGCCGGTCAGCGCGCTGATCGTGCCGGTGTCGTGCGCGTGCACCAGCTGGCGCACGCGCCGCCGCAGCGAGGCGGGCGCGTAATGACCGAAGTCGTAGCCGTGGCGCTGGCGCAGCGCGCGCACGAACAGCTCCAGTTCGATGTCCTCCAGCGCGGGATCGATCCGGTCCATCGCCTGGGCGCTCAGTGTGGCAGCCACACGCGCAGCAGCGAGGCGAGCTTGTCGATGTCCACCGGCTTGGAGAGGTAATCGCTGGCGCCGGCCTCCAGGCATTTCTCGCGGTCGCCGCGCATCGCCTTGGCGGTCAGCGCGATGATCGGCAGCTCAACGAATTCGTCCTGTGCACGGATCGCGCGCATCGTCTCGTAGCCGTCCATGCCGGGCATCATGATGTCCATCAGCACCAGCTCGGTGGACGGATTGTCTTCCAGTGCCTTGAGCGCCTTGTGGCCGTCCTGCGCCATGGTCACCGCAAGGCCCCAGCCGCGCATCACCTTCGACAGTGCGAACAGGTTGCGCATGTCGTCATCCACCAGCAGCACGCGGCGGCCCTTCAGTTCCTCGCCCGGGGGCGGTTGTTCCGCGGCGCGGCGCGGTGCGTGCTGGATCGAATGCAGGAACAGGCTGACCTCGTCCAGCAGCCGTTCGGGCGAGCGGGCGCCCTTGACCACGATGGCATCGGTGTACTGGCGCAGCTTGAGGTTTTCCTCGCGGCTGAGGTCGCGGCCGGAATAGATCACCACCGGCGGCACGCCCGCGGGCGTGGCGGCCAGGTGTTCGAGCAGCTCCATGCCCGACATGCCGGGCAGGCCCAGGTCCAGCACGATGCAGTCGTACTTCGCCTCGCCGGTCATGCGCAGCGCGGCTTCGGCCGAATCAGCCTCGTCGATCTCCACCCCTTCGCCCCGGAGCATGGAACGCACGGCGGTGCGCGAGGCGGCATCGTCGTCCACCACCAGCAGCCGGCGCGTCTTGCCTTCGGCAAAGTGCAGCAGGCGTTCGAACGCCGCGTTGATCGCCTCGCGGCTGACCGGCTTGGTGAGGAAGCCGACGGCGCCCAGCTCCCGGCCGCGGCCGGCCTCGTCGATGGCGGAGATGAAATGCACCGGGATGTGTCGCGTGGCGTCGTCGGTCTTCAGGCGCTCCATGACCGTCCAGCCGTCCATGCCGGGCAGCATCACGTCCAGCAGCACGCCGGTGGGGCGATATTCGCGCGCCAGCGCCAGGCCGCTCTCGCCGTCGGCGGCGGCCAGCACGCGGTGGCCGTTGCGACGGATCATGTCGGCCAGGATGCGGGCGAACGCGGGGTCGTCCTCGATCAGCAGGATGACCGTGTCGCCGGGCGCCAGCCGGTCGCGGTCGTCCTCGATCGCCTCGGGCAACAACGCGCTGGTATGGGTGCGTGGCGCCGGTGCGGGCGTTGCCGGGGCGGGCGGGATGGCGACGGACGGGGCGGTTTCCGGCAGCAGCACGGTGAACGTGCTGCCTTCGCCGGGGGTGCTGCGCAGCACGACGTCGCCGCCCAGCAGCGCAGCGATGCGCGTGCAGATCGCCAGGCCCAGGCCGGTGCCGCCGTACTGGCGGCTGGTTCCTGCGTCGACCTGCTCGAACGCCTGGAAGATGCGCTCGAACTTCTCCGCCGGAATGCCGATGCCCGTGTCGCTCACCTCGATCGCCACCAGCGGCTGGCCGAGCAGGGCGGGGGGAACGCGGGTCTCCGGGCCCGGGTGGCCGATGCGCACCCGCACGCCGCCGCGGGCGGTGAACTTGAACGCGTTGCCGAGCAGGTTGTTGGCCACCTGTTCCAGTCGCGCGCTGTCGGTGTGCAGCGCCGGCGGCATGCCTTCGTCCACCTGCACCTCGAAGGCCAGGCCTTTTTCCTGCGCCACGTGCGCGAAGGTGCGCTTGAGCGCGCGTGCGAACACCGCCAGCGGCAATTCGTCGATGACCAGCTCCATCTTGCCGGCCTCGATCTTGGACAGGTCCAGGATGTCGTTGATCAACCGCAGCAGGTTTGCGCCTGCGTCGTGGATGATCCGCGCCGACTCGATCTGCTCCTCGTCCAGGTTGCCGCCGTCGTTGTCGGCCAGGCTGCGCGAGAGGATCAGCAGGCTGTTGAGCGGCGTGCGCAACTCGTGCGACATGTTGGCCAGGAAGTCGGACTTGTACTGGCTGGCGCGCTCCAGTTCGAGCGCCTTCTGTGCGGTCTCGCGCTGCAGCGCTTCGAGCGCCTGCTTCTGCTGCTTGAGGATGTCGCCCTTCTCGCGCAGTTCCTCGTTGGACGCCTGCAGCTCCTCGGTTTGCACGCGCAGTTCTTCTTCGGAGACGGTCAGGCGCTGGGACTGTTCCTCCAGCTCGCGCGTCTTGGCCTGCAAGGCGGCGTTGGCATCGCGCAGGCCCTGTTGCTGCCGGCGCAGCGCTTCCTCGGATCGGCGCAGGTGGTCAGCCTGCTCGCGGGTCTGCTCGAGCAGGTCCTGCGTGGCGATGGCGCGGGTCAGGTTTTCCTGGGTGAGCGCGACGATCGGCAGCAGCTCCTCCAGGAATTCGCGGCACAACGGCGTCAGCGGCTTGAAGCTTGCCAGCTCCAGCACGCCGACCAGGCGCTCGCGGAACAGCACCGGGAGGATCAGCACGTGCCCGGGCGAGGCCTCGCCGGCGGCCGAATGGATGCGCAGATAGCGCTCGGGCACCTCGTCCAGGGCGATCGGCTTGCGCTCGATCACGCACTGCCCGACCAGGCCCTCACCGGGCACGTAGGCTTCAGCAGGGTTCCATGACTGGCGCAGGCCGTAGCTGCCGAGCAGGTCCAGCCGTTCGCTTGCGGCGTCGTAGCCGTAATAGAGCGCAACCCCGGACTGGGTCAGCGGCGCCAGTTCGCTGGCGAGCGCAGCGCCGAAGTCGCGGTGCGTGCCAAGCTGCTGCAGGCGCTGGACCAGTCGCGAGATCTCGCTCTTGACCCAGTTCTGCTCGCTCGAGCCGATCGCCATCCGCTTGAACACTTCCAGTGCCCGCGCGATCTGGCCGATCTCGTCGCGCCGGCCCTGGCGGGTGATCGTGACCGAGTGGTCGTGCGCCGCCAGGCGGGACATCAGGGTGGTCATCTGGTGCAGCGGCCGGGTGATGATGCGCCGGGTGAGCTCCAGTACGTAGGCCCCGTAGAGCAGCGAGAGCGCGGCGGCCAGCGCGTTGAACACCCGCATGAGGTCCAGCGTCCGCTGCAGCCGCGCGTTGCGTTCGGCCAGCAGCGCCTCCTCGGTGCCCGCCATCTGGGCCAGCACGCCGGTCACGTCCGGCGCGGTGACGGTGCGGTGGGCGAAGAAGTCCTGCTGGATGCGCTCGCGCGCCCCGGCGTCGATCCTGCCGCGGCTGGCCGGGGTGACCACGTAGGCGACGATCTCGCGCTGCCAGCGTGTCGCCAGCACCTCCGCGCGGTCGAGCCTGGCTTGCTGCAGCGGGTTGTCGGTGGTCAGCGTACGCAGCAGCCTGAACCCGGAGGCCAGGCTGCGGCCGCCCTTCTCGAATCCGGCCAGCTCCGCGCTGCTCTGCGTCAGCATGTAGCCGCGGGCCCCGATCTGCGCGGTCAGCATGGCGTCCTTGACCGAATCGATGGCGAGCAGTACCCGGTAGGTGTGCTCGGTCCACCGTCGATTGACCGTCTGCTCCTGCAGCGAGTAGAGCGTGGCCAGGTTGGCGAGCAGGAACACCAGCAGCAGCGGGCCGATCACCAGCAGCATCTTGCGCTGCACCGGCAGGTGCGCCAGCCAGGAATGACGGGAGGGATCGGGCTGGAAATCGTCGGGTACTGCTGCCGGCATGCGTATGTCGCCGTGGTTGCGGAGGGCCGTGGAGTGCTTGCCGCCACGACCTCGTGGTGCCTGCCGCCGGCGATGGAACCAGATTAGCTGCCCGGGGTGGGCATGGGTAGGGAACCCGAACGCGGTTCGGTCCCCTGGCGGCGCCAGCCGGGCGGCACGATCAGGCCGCGTCGCAGCGCCACTGCCAGCAGCATGGCGGACACCAGCGTGCACAGCACGAGCGCGACCACCGACGCCTCGGCGCCGAACACGCCGCCGCTCAGCCAGTCCGGCCCGCTGCGGGTGGATACCAGCCAGCCATCCGCCCGGGTCCCCGATACGGGGATGCCGTAGACCGTGCCCTGCATGAAGTTCCAGGCCGCGTGCAGGCCCATGCAGATCCACAGCGAACGGGTCACCAGGTAGATCAGTCCGAACAGGATGCCGGCCTCGATGGCGATCGCCAGGCCGGCCCACAGCGTGGCGCCCGGGTTGTTCAGATGCGCGGCCCCGAAGAACAAGGCCGACACCAGCAGCGCGATCCAGCTGCCCAGGCCTTCCTCGACGATCCGGTAGAGCACGCCGCGGCAGATGATCTCCTCGCCGATGCCGGCGCCCAGGCCTACCGTCAGTGCCGCGAGCATCCAGTGCGCTTCCGGGTTGGTGCCGATGATCCGGTAACTGCCGAGCAGCCACAGGCTGCCGACGACGGCGCTGAACAGCAGCGCGCCCGCGGCCAGGCCGAGCGCGCCCTCAGGCGCGAGGCGCCGCAGCGCCAGTTCGCGCACCGGCCGGCGCTCGATCAGCTTGACCAGCACCAGGTAGGCAAGCAGCGGCGCCACGGCCCGGAAGCCAAGCTCGCGCAGGCCCTTGGCGACGGGGCTCTCGGCCGGCCCGTGCGGAACGAGCCCGAACAGCATGCTGGCGGCGACCAGCAGCGCGGTGAAGAACACCAGCCGGGCGACCGGCGAGAACACCAGCCAGCGCTGCCAGCTCGGGGCCTGGATGGGCGTGACAAAGGCGAGACGGTAACCGTGCATGCGATTTCCCCTGGTTGGAGGGCGCACGCTAGCAGCGCGCGCGGCGCCATCCCAGTGGAGGAGGTCACGCGGGGCGTTCTGCAGGAGTGCACCCGTGCGCGATCGCGAGGCACGCTGGTCGCCGCGCAGGTGCGCTACTGCGGGGAGCGCGGGTTACACCTCGACCGAGGCCGCGTGCTCGCGCGTGGCCGAGAAACGCACCTTCGGCCAGCGCTCCTGTGCAAGCTGCAGGTTGACCCGCGAGGGCGCCAGGTACACCAGTTCGCCGGCCGCATCGATGCCGAGGTTCATCGCGTTCTTCTCGCGGAATTCCTCCAGCATCTTCGGGTCATCGCAATGCACCCAGCGTGCGGTCGCCACGCCGACCGTATCGAACGAAGCATCCACGCCGTACTCGTCCTTCAGCCGGTAGGCCACCACGTCGAACTGCAGCACGCCGACCGCGCCCAGGACCAGGTCGTTGCTCATCAGCGGACGGAAGAACTGCGTGGCGCCTTCCTCCGACAGCTGTGCCAGGCCCTTCTGCAGCGCCTTCATCTTGAGCGGGTCGCGCAGGCGCGCGCGGCGGAACAGCTCCGGCGCGAAGTTGGGGATACCAGTGAAGTGCACCGGCTCGCCCTCGGTGAAGGTGTCACCGATGGAGATCGTGCCGTGGTTGTGCAGGCCGATCACGTCGCCGGGATAGGCGCTCTCGACGATCTCGCGGTCGCTCGCCATGAAGGTCAGCGCATTGGCGATGCGCACTTCCTTGCCGGTGCGCGTCTGCAGCATCTTCATGCCGGCGGTGTAGGTGCCCGAGCACACGCGCATGAAGGCCACGCGGTCGCGGTGCGCCGGGTCCATGTTGGCCTGGATCTTGAAGACGAAGCCGGTGAGCTTCTCCTCCTCGGGCGTTACCGCGCGACCGAGCGTGCCGCGGGGGCGCGGGCCCGGCGCGTGCTCGACGAAGAAATCCAGCAACAGCTGCACGCCGAAGTTGTTCACCGCCGAGCCGAAAAACACCGGGGTGAGCTTGCCGGCGAGGTAATCCTCCAGCACGAACGGGTTGGAGGCGCCTTGCACCAGCTCCAGTTCGTCGCGCAGTTCGGCCAGCATGTCGGCGCCCACCGCGGCCTCCAGGCCGGGCGCGTCCAGACCCTTGAAGATGGTCGAGTCCTGCCGCGTGAAGTTCTTGCCCGGCTCGTAGACGTGCACCTCGTCCAGCAGCAGGTGGTAGACGCCCTTCAGGCGCTTGCCCATGCCGATCGGCCAGGTCACCGGCGTGCAGGCAATGCCGAGCACCGACTCGACCTCGTCGAGCAGTTCGATCGGCGAGCGCCCCTCGCGGTCGAGCTTGTTGATGAAGGTCATGATCGGCGTGTCGCGCAGGCGGCACACCTCCATCAGCTTGATCGTGCGCTCCTCCACGCCCTTGGCGCAGTCGATCACCATCAGCGCCGAGTCCACCGCGGTCAGCACGCGGTAGGTGTCTTCGGAGAAGTCCGCGTGGCCCGGAGTGTCGAGCAGGTTGACGATCTTGCCCTCGTAGGGGAACTGCATCACCGAGGAAGTCACCGAGATGCCGCGCTCCTTCTCCAGCGCCATCCAGTCCGACGTCGCATGGCGCGCGGCCTTGCGGCCCTTGACGCTGCCCGCCATCTGGATCGCACCGCCGAACAGCAGCAGCTTTTCGGTCAGGGTGGTCTTGCCCGCGTCAGGGTGGCTGACGATGGCGAAGGTGCGGCGGCGGCGGGTTTCTTGGGCGTGCGAGGACATGCGGTCGGTCGGAGCGGGAGTCGAACCGCGCATTGTAGCCGGATCGGCCAGGCGGTCCGCCGGAATCCCCATCGGTCACGACGCGCGGTTCACACGTGCGCAACAGCGCGCAGGCGTAGCGTCGCCCGCGCGCCGCATCCGCGTGCGCGCCCCCATCGAAGGAGGTGGGCCATGAAACGTGTCGCCATGCTGTTCGCGTCGTTGATGCTGTTCGCGGTGATGGGTTCGACGTTAGCCCAGGAGGCCAAGCCCTACAGGGAGGGGCCGGTCAGGGAGGTCAGCTTCATCAAGATCAAGCCCGGCCAGTTCAACAACTACATGAAGTACCTGGACGGCCCCTACAAGGCGGCGATGGAGGCCAGCAAGAAGGCCGGCTTGATCATGGGCTATTCGGTCTACGAGGCGCAGCCACGGACGCCGCAGGACGCGGATCTGATCCTGGCCGTCACCTACCCGAACATGGCGGCGCTCGATCGCACCGACGAGGCCGATGCCATCCGCGCCAAGGTAATGGGTTCGCTGGAGGCACAGGACAAGGGGATGATGGACCGCGAGTCGATGCGCGAGCTGCTCGGCAGCCAACTGATCCGCGAACTCATCCTGAAATAGCGATGCCACGCGCTGGCATGGGTGAGGCCCTTCGCCCGCGGCGAGGGGCCTTTTGCATCACGGCGCCAAGCGCTCCACGCCGAGCAGGTCCTCGTAGAACGCGCCGAACGGCTCGCTGGGGTGGGCGATCTGGATCTCCAGCACCCACAACCCCGGCGAGGGCGCGCCGTCCAGCGTGCCGAGATCGCCGCCCTTGTGCACCGAATGCGGGAAGTCGCCCAGGCGGTGGCCCTTGATCGCATGGTTGAAGCGCCAGCCCATCGCCTGCGCGCGTTCGCTCGCGAAGTCGTAGAGCGCCCGGCCGCTCAGGCCGTCGCTGCGCCAGGTGCGGGCCACCTCGTCGAACAACGTGCGGGCGGCGTCGGCGCAGGCCTGCCGCTCCGGCGCGTGGCCGACGACGAAGGTGTCGCCGACGTCGCCTTCATGGCCGTCGAACACCAGCCCGAGGTCGATGAAGTAGCTGTCGTTCTCGGCCAGGCGCACGTTCGGATCGGAGCGCTGGCGATAGGTCTTGGTGGTGTTCGCGCCGATGCGGATGATCACCGGATGCCACAGGCGCTCCATGCCGAGGCCGCGGAAAACGTCGAGCGCCTCATGGCGCGCTTCCTCCTCGCCGATCCCCACGCGCATGCGCTCGCGAATGCCGTGGAGCGCGGCCCATGTCTGCGCGCGGGCATGCTGCATGCGGACGGGATCGAAGCGGGTGCCGACGGCTTCGCGGTCAGTCATGGGCGAGGGCTCCGGAGTGGGAGCTGCATCATCGCAAGCGGGCCGCCCGGATGCAGCAAGGCTCGGCTCGCTTGCGCATAACACGTTCTTGATGCGGCGTTGGGCTTGCCGAGCGTAGCGTTCGCCGGCCGGGTTCGGATGGCGGTCGAAGGGGCGGGCAGAGGAAGCGCCGGCGCGATCAACTTCCGGGAGTGTATCGGCCATGAAAACGTCAACGCTCGCCGGCATGCTGGCGGTTTTGCTGCTGCCCGCTGCCGCGTTTGCGCAGAACGCCATCGACGGCACCTGGAAGATCGACATGAACAAGGTCCATCTTCCGACCAAGCCCGACGTGCTCGTGCTCAAGGACGGCATGTTCCATTGCAAGACCTGCGTGCCGCCAATCGACGTGAAGGCCGACGGCACCGACCAGCCGGTCAGCGGCCACCCCTACTTCGATTCGATCGCGGTGAACGTGGTAGACGAGCACACGGTCAAGGAGACCGACAAGAAGAACGGCAAGGTGGTCGCCACCGAGACCACGACGGTGGCACCGGACGGCAAGAGCGCCACTTTCCAGTTCAGCGACAGCAGCGCCAGCCACAGCGCCCCGGTCACCGGCAAGGGCAGCATGACCCGCGTGGCCGCAGGGCCCGCCGGTTCGCACGCGCTGTCCGGCTCGTGGCGTACCAGGCACATCGACAACATGTCGGACAACGCGTTGACGATGACCTTCAAGCAGGATGGCGACATGCTGAGCATGAGCAGCCCGACCGGACAGTCCTACTCGGCCAGGCTCGATGGCACCGACGCGCCGTTCAAGGGCGATCCCGGCGTGGACAGCGTCAGCGTACGCAAGACCGGCAAACACAGCTATGTGGAAACCGACAAGCGCGACGGCAAGGTGGTGAGCGTCGCGACGATGACCCTGCACGCGGACGGCAGGACCATGGATGTCGCAGTCGACAACAAGTTGCGCGGCGCGACGATGTCGTTCGTCGCGATGAAGCAGTAGCCGGCAAGGCGGGCGCGGCACGCGCCGCCCCGCCCGGCCGCTCGTTGCGGGACTAACGTCAGCCGCCGGCTGCATCCGCGCGGAAGGTCACCACCAACACGTCGCGATGGGCGGGCAGGGCCGGATCCTTCGGCGTCACCGCAGTGACGCCGTGGAACACGCGCGCGTCGTCCACCAGCGCGGCATCGAACGGATGGACGAGGGTGAAGCTGCCCAGCAGATGGCCGTCGGCGGCGTGGATGGTGGTGGTGCCGCTTTCGATATTGCTGCGGTCGACCAGCAGCACCAGCACATAGTCCACGCCGTCGCGGTGCACGCCCTCGGGCGTGGGCTCGCCCGCCTCGCCGGCGCGCGCCTCGATGCGGAACTGGTGCACTTCCAGATGCCAGCGGGCCACTTGCGGTGCGAGCGCGCCGAAGAAGTGGTGGCAGAAGTCGAGGATGCGGCGAAGGCTCGGACCATCGGCATGGATCGGCTCGAACCAGCGCTCGATGTCGCCCTGAAGCGTGTTGTAGGTCTTGCTCTGATAGTGCGGCTGATGCGCCTCGCGGTGGACGCCTTGCGCGTCGGCCGAGAACACCGCGTGGCGGCGGCGCCGATGGCGGCCGGTCGAGGCCAGGTAGGCATCCGGGGCGAGGTCGTTCCAACTGGCGGTGAAATCCTGCCAGTCGGGCAGGGAGGCCGCATCGAGCAGGACGCGCATGGCGTCGGCGGCGGCGAAGGCGAAGCCATCCTGGCGAAGCTGCTCGTGCAGCGCGGGAAGTGCAGCGGTCATGTCCGGGGTGGGCGGGGAGGGGGCATCAGCATACGCCCGATCTCGAGCCGTCTTCTTCGGGAAGGTGGCAATGGCATACGCCCGGTCTCGATCCGCCTCCGGAAGGCGGGCGCGCTCGGTCGTGTCATCGTGTTGAAGTAAAGGACATCCAGACGTCTAAACGGCTATTGACAGTTCGCCCGATCAAGCCCCAGAATCGTCCCACTCATCGAGACCGGCGGAGGGATAGGCCCTTTGATGCCGGGGCAACCTGCGGGAAGCGTTCCCGCGACGGTGCCAATTCCTGCGGGGCGCCTGGCGCCGCCGAGAGATGGGCGTGATTCGTCGCCGACGTGCAACCGTCGGCGGGGGATGGCGACCTTTCCGGTTCCCGCAGGCGATGCCACGGAGAACCGCATGACCGCCCAGCCGCTGCCCCTGCCCGTATCGCCCGCCGCCGAACCGCCTCGGGTGGACGCCCGCGCAGGTGGACTCACCGCCCAGCGCAGCACGCGACGGCTGACCCTCTCGCCCAAGTACGGCACCGGCGCGCGCGCGGTCGACGTTCGCTACCTCTGGTGCGGCGCCGCCGACGCGCCGACGGTGATCGTGCAGGGCGGCATCTCGGCCAGCCGTGACGTCACCGCCTTCGACGGTTCGGCCGGCTGGTGGCAGACGCTGGTCGATGCCGGCGCCGCGGTCGACCTGGACCGTTGTCGCGTGCTCTCGATCGACTGGCTCGCGCCGGCCGATCTGGGTGTCGAGGCGATCTCCAGCGAAGACCAGGCCGACGCGCTGGCCGCGCTGCTCGACGCGCTGGGCATCCACCGCGCGCATGCTTTCGTCGGCGCCTCCTACGGCGCGATGGTGGCGCTGGCCTTTGCCGCCCGTCATCCGCGCGCGCTGGACCGGCTGGTCGTGCTGGCCGGCGCCCACCGCCCGCACCCGCTGGCGTCGGCCCAGCGCAGCGTGCAGCGCGGCATCGTGCGGCTGGGCCTCGCGAGCGGGCAGGTGCAGGAGGCGCTCGGCCTGGCGCGCCAGCTTGCGGTCACCACCTACCGCGGCCGGGAGGAATTCGGCCGCCGGTTCGCCGGTGCGCCCGAATTCCGCGAGGGCCGGTTCCGCCTGCCGGTAGAGGACTACCTGGAGCACCAGGGCCGACGCTTCATCGAGCGCTTCGATGCCGGCCGCTTCCTCGCGCTGTCCGAATCGATCGACCTGCACGACGTCACGCCCGAGCGCATTCCCACGCCTGCCACGCTGGTCGGCTTCGCCTCCGACCTGCTGGTGCCGCTGGCCGACCTGTGCGAACTGCAGCGGCGCCTGCATGGCCCCACCACGCTGGAAGTCCTCGAGTCGCCCTATGGGCACGACGGCTTCCTCAAGGAAACCCACCAGCTCGCGCCGGTGCTGCGCGCTGCGCTGGCCTGACACCCCACGGAGCATTCCCCATGAGCGAATCGGCCCCCTGTACCCGCGCCGTGCGCGCCGGCATCGAAACCGACACGCAACACGGCGCGATCGTGCCGCCGCTGCACCTGTCGACCAACTACAGCTTCGACGGACTGGGCGGCAAGCGGCCCTATGACTACTCGCGCAGCGGCAATCCCACGCGCGACCTGCTGGGCCATGCGCTGGCCGACCTGGAGCTGGGCGCCGGCGCGGTAGTGACGGCCAGCGGCATGGCGGCGGTCGCGCTGGCGCTGGAGCTGGTACCGGCCGGCGGCCTCGTACTTGCGGCGCACGACTGCTATGGCGGCACCTGGCGGCTGCTCGATGCGTGGGCGAAGAAGGGCCGCTTCGAGCTGGCCTTCGCTGATCTCACCGACGCCGCCACACTGGCCGCGGGCCTGGCGCGCAAGCCGGCGCTGGTATGGGTGGAGACGCCCTCCAACCCGCTGCTGCGGATCACCGACATCCGCCACGTCGCGCAGGCTGCGCACGCCGTCGGCGCGCTGCTGGTGGTGGACAACACCTTCCTCTCGCCGGCGTTGCAACAGCCGCTGGCGCTTGGCGCGGACGTGGTGGTGCACTCCACCACCAAGTACATCAATGGCCACAGCGACGTGGTCGGTGGGGCGGTGGTGGCGCGTGATGCCGCCGTGGCCGACCAGCTGAAGTGGTGGGGCAACTGCCTGGGCCTGACCGGCGCGCCGTTCGACAGCTTCCTCACCCTCCGCGGCCTGCGCACGCTGGCGGTGCGCCTGCGCCAGCACCAGGAAAATGCGCAGCGCATCGCCGAGTACCTGGCGATGCACCCGGCGGTTCGCGCGGTGCACTACCCCGGGCTGCCGGGCCACTGCGGGCATGCGCTGGCGGCGCGCCAGCAGCAGGGTTTCGGTGCCATGCTGAGCTTCGAGCTGGCCGGCGACCCGGCGAGCGTCGCCGCACTGGTCGATGGGCTGGAGTTCTTCTCGCTGGCCGAATCGCTCGGTGGCGTGGAGAGCCTGATCGCGCATCCCGCTTCGATGACCCACGCCGCGATGGTGCCGGAGGCACGCCGCAACGCCGGCATCGCCGACGCGCTGCTGCGCGTCTCGGTGGGCATCGAGGACGGCGACGACCTGCTGCTCGACCTCGCGCGCGCGCTCGACCGCGCGGCGGCCGTGCAGCCGTCCAAACGCCGGGTGAGCGCATGAGCGCGGTACTGGCCGATTGTCCGCAGCCATCCCCTGCCATCGCCGTGGTGCTGCTGGGCACGGGTGTGGTCGGCGGCGCGTTGCTCAAGCTGCTCGATACGCCGGCGGCGGCGGCGCTCCGGCTGGTCGGCGCGGCCAACTCGCGGCGCCAGCAGACCGACCCGCGGCGGCTTGCGCAACGCAACCTGCGCGAGCAGCTGCGCGGCGAGGGCGGACCGCGCGATGACGCGGCGTTGTTCGCCGCGCTGGATGCCAGCGGCGCGCCGGTCAGGGTGATCGTCGACGCCACGGCCAGCGCGGTGCTCGCCGCGCGGCATGCGACGTGGCTGGCGCAGGGCTACCACGTCGTCACCGCGAACAAGGCGTTGGCCGGTGGAGAACTGGCCGGCTGGCGCGCGCTGCAGGCGGCGCTCGCCCACGGCGCGTGCTACGGCGACGCGGCCACCGTCGGCGCGGGGTTGCCGGTGCTTTCCACCCTGCGCCGGCTGCGGGTCTGCGGCGACAGCCTGCTCACGCTGGAGGGCGTGTTCTCCGGTTCCTTGTCGTACCTGTTCAACCAGTACGACGGCAGCCGCCCATTTTCCGCGCTGCTGGCCGAAGCGCGCGCGCTCGGCTACACCGAACCCGATCCGCGCTCGGACCTGTCCGGCGAAGACGTCGCGCGCAAGTTGCTGATCCTCGCCCGCCATGCCGGCTTTGCGCTGGGCAGCGAGGAGGTGGAGGTGGAAAGCCTGGTGCCGCCTGCGCTGCGCGAGCTGGACACCGCCACGTTCCTCGATCGGCTGTCCGAGCTCGACGCGCCACTGGCCGAGCGCCACGCGCAGGCGGCCGCGCGCGGGAACGTGCTGCGATTCCTGGCTCGTCTCGACCAGCGCGGCCGCGCGCGCGTCGGGCTGGTCGAGGTGCCGCCCACGCATCCGTCCGCGCGGCTTTACGGGACCGACAACCAGTTCGCCCTCACCACCACTCGCTACAACACCCAGCCCATGGTGATCCAGGGCCCGGGGGCGGGGCCGGAAGTCACCGCGCAAGCGTTGCTTGGCGATGCCCTGGCGTTGGCGCGAGGGAGCTAGGTGGCGGGCGATCACCGGGCCGACACCGGCTCATGCCGCGTGGGGTCGCGCCATTCGATCCGGCCACTTCATGGCTACAGGCGAACCGGGCTTGCCGCGGGAGGACCTCTCGCCTGGCCCCGCGCGCCGGGATGACCGCCATCAGGACTTCTTGCCCAGCTCCCGCCAGCTCTTTTCGCTCACCTCGACGTCGAACTTCTTCGCCGCCGCCTTGATGCGTTTCCATGCCTCGTCGCGGTCGTCGTCGCTGACGCCCTTGACCTGGTCGAAACGCGCAATGGCGTTGCGAACGTGGCTGGCGTCCTCCAGCGGCTCCTTGCGCTGGTCGGGGAAGGCGAAACTGCCGCGGGACAGGTCGTCCCGTTTGTCGCTATCGAGCTCTGCCATCGGAATGCTCCACAGGTGGTGCCCCGCGAGGGGTGACACGGAATGTTGTCGCGTCCCCCGTAAGCCACGCGTATGGAGGGTGTGAGCGCTGCCTTGCGGCAATAAAAAACGCGCGGCTCATCGCCGCGCGTTCGGTGGTGTTGCCGGTGCAGGTCAGTGGCCGGTGATCTTCTCGGCTTCTTCCTCGTCCGGCGGGATCTGCAGCGCATCGGGATGCTGCGCCGCCTGCTCGCGCTCGGCCTCGATCGCCGGCGTGCGCCAGCCCGACGCCACGCCCCACAGGTAGAACACCAGGCCGATCACGCCGACCACGGCGAGGTCGTAGCCGTAGGGGATGTAGTCCAGGCCGCCGAACTTGGCGCTGCCGACCTTCGACACCGCCGCCAGCGTGATCAGGTAGGCGATCAGCCACCACGCGCCCTTCAGGTGCCGGCCGAACTCGTGCCAGCCGTGCTTGGCCGTGTAGTAGAAGTAGACCGGAAGCGCGACCACCATCAGCAGGATGATTTCGCCGGTCAGCGGCCACTTGGCCCAGTACAGCAGTTCGGCGGACATGATGAAGGCGATGCCGGCAATGATCGGCAGGCCGGCAAGCCGGAACGGGCGGTGCAGTTCCGGCGCGGTGCGGCGCAGGGTCATCACGCTGACCGGCCCGGTCAGGTACGAAATGATCGTCGCCACGGAGATCACCGCGGCCAGCGAGTCCCAGCCGCGGAAGAAGAACAGGAACAGGAACGACACCACCAGGTTCAGCCACATCGCCGGGCGCGGCACGCCGGACTTCGGATCGATGCTGCCGAAGATGCGCGGCAGCGTGCCATTGCGCTCCATGCCGTAGATCATGCGGGCGGTGGTGGCGGTGTAGGTCATGCCGGTGCCGCTGGGGCTGACGAAAGCGTCGGCATAGAGCAGGATCGCCAGCCAGTTGAGGTTGACCAGTACCGCCAGTTCGGCGAACGGCGAGCTGAAGTTGATGCCCCTCCAGCCGGCCTGGGCCAGCAGGTCCGGCGGCACCGCGCCGAGATAGGCGATCTGCAGCAGCACGTAGACCACGGTGGCCAGCAGGATCGCGCCGATGATCGCGAACGGGATGCTGCGCCCCGGGTTGCGTGCCTCGCCGGCCAGGTTCACCGGGCTCTGGAAGCCGTTGAAGCTGAACACGATGCCGGCGGTGGCCACCGCGGTGAGGATCGCCGCGAAATCGTTGGCGTGGCTGCCGCCGGTCGCGCCGACCTCGAGGTTCTCGCTATGGAAGCCGCTGGCGATCAGCGCGACGCCGGTGGCGGCCGGGATGATCAGCTTGACCAGCGTGATCAGGCTGTTGGAGCGGGCGAACAGCTTGACGCTCCAGTAGTTGAGCAGGAAGTACACGATCACCAGCACGCCGGCGATCGCCACGCCCAGCTGGCTAAGCTCGCCATGCTGGCCGGGCACGGCGTGGTAGAGATCCTGCGCCCATTGCCACTTCCAGCCGGCCATGTACTGCACCGAGGCTTCGGCCTCGACCGGGATCACCGAGACGATCGCGATCCAGTTGGCCCATGCCGCGATGAAGCCGACCAGCGAGCCATGCGAATAATGGCCGTAGCGCACCATGCCGCCCGACTCGGGAAACATCGCACCCAGCTCGGCGTAGGTCAGCGCGATGGACAGGATGATTGCCGCGCCGAGCACCCAGGCCCAGATCGCGCCGGGACCGGCGAGCTTGGCGGCGTTCCACGCACCGAACAGCCAGCCCGAGCCGATGATCGAGCCCAGGCCGGTGAACATGAGCGCGAAAGGACCGACGTCACGCCGGATGGAAGTCTGGTTCGCCATCGAGGGCCCCTGTGTCTGCCAGGCGCTGAGCGCCAAAGCGGTGATGGTCGCAAAGTGGGCCGGGCATGTCACCTGCGACGGCGGCTAGATGGTTTGTGGACGTCCGGATGTCCGGTTGTGGCGAGCGGGACGCCCGTGTTCCTATCGCCTCGGGCGAGGGTGGGGGATTCGGCAGGGCGTGTTGTCCGGCGATACCGAATCCTCACCCCAACCCCTCTCCCGGTGGGAGAGGGGCGTTCACATTCACGGTTGCAATGAGCGCAGGCACAGCCGAAATCGAAGCACCCGGCTCAGCTCGCACGCTGGAGCTAGCCTCAGACCGCGGGGGCCGCCTGCCCGAATGACGGCGGCCGATCCGCCGGTGCTGCACCGAACTTCAGATTGGGCGTGGCACCCATCTCGAACTCCAGCGTTCCGCCCGCCGCCAGCTCCGCGTGGCTGATCCAGCTCTTGGTCCATGGCTTGCCGTTCCAGCGCACCGCCTGGATGTATGGCTTGTCCGGCCCGTTCCCCTGCGTGCGGACCACCAGTTTCCTGTCGCCGGCCAGCATCACCTCGGCCTGGTCGAGCATCGGGCTGCCGAACACGTAGTTCGTGCTCACCGGATCGACCGCGTACAACCCCAGCGCCCCCAGCACATACCACGCACTGGTCTGCCCGCAGTCCTCGTTGCCGGCCAGCCCGTCCGGCTCGGGCCGGTACATCTTCTCCAGCAGCATGCGCACGCGCGCCTGCGTCTTGTGGTGCGCGCCGGTGTACGCGTAGAGGTAGGCCACGTGGTGGCTGGGTTCGTTGCCATGCGCATACTGGCCGACCATGCCGGCGATGTCCGGCGGCGCGTCCCCCGGCAGCGCCGAGCTGGTCTCGAAAAGCTCGTCCAGCTTGCGTTCGAACGCCTGCTCGCCACCGAACAGCGGCATGTAGCCGTACAGGTCGTGCTGGTTGAGGAAGGTCGCCTCCCAGGCGTTGGACTCGGTGAAGTCGCGCCACTTGTCGCCATGCCCCATGGCGCGCGGATCGAATGGTTCCAGCCACTTTCCGTCGCTGCCACGCGGGCGGACGAATGCCAGCTTCTTGTCGAACAGGTTGCGGTAATTGCGCGAGCGCTCGCGCAGGTGCTTTGCGTCCTCGTGCGCGCCGGCCGCCTCGGCCAGGCTCGCCATCGCCCAGTCGTCGTAGGCGTATTCGAGCGTCTTGCTGGCGCCTTCCCATTCCTTGTCGCTGGGGATGTAGCCGAGTTTGCGGTAGTACGCGAGGCCGCGATAGTCGTCCTCCATCGCGCGCTTGCGATAGAGCGGCCAGGCTTTTGCGTAGTCGATGCCGGTGAAGCCCTTGGCCTGGGCTTCGGCGATCACCACGGCGGAGTGGTAGCCGATCATGCAGCCGGTCTCCACGCCCTGCAGCGGCCATACCGGCGGGCCGTCCGGGCTTTCCGCCGCCATGCGCACCAGGCCATCGACCAGGTCGGGCACGCGCGCGGGCTGGAACAGCGTCAGCAGCGGATGCAGCGCGCGGTAGGTGTCCCACAGCGAGTAGGTGCTGTAGTTGTGCCGGCCCTGCGGCAGTTCGTGGACCTTCAGGTCCATGCCGCGATAACGACCATCGACGTCGCTGAACAGCGTGGGCGCGAGCATGGTGTGGTAGAGCGCGCTGTAGAAGGTGCGCTTGACCGGCTCGGACGGGCTGTCGACGCGGATGCGCGAGAGTTCGCGCTCCCAGGTATCGGAGGCCTGCTGCCGCACACCCTCGAAGTCCCACCCGGGCACTTCGGATTCAAGGTTGCGCCGCGCGCCGTCGATGTCGACCCCGGAGATGCCGACCTTCACCAGCAGTGGCTCGCGCGCCACGTCGGTGAAATGCAGCGCAGCCTTCAGGTGCTTGCCATGCACCTTGCGCGAGCCGGTGGGCAACGCCACGTCCTCGGCGTACAGCGAGGCGCGCGCGACCGGGCGCGAAAGCTTCATGGCGAAATGCATGTAGCGCCCGTTGGCCCACTGGTGCACGCGCCGGCTGCCGACCAGCAGGTCGTCGCCGATGAGCTCGAGCGTGGCATCGCTGACCTTGGCCGGCACCTTGGCATCGTCGTGGTAGCCGTGCGCCAGGTCGACCAGCAGATGCCCGTCGCCTTCGCCATGGAACCTGTAGCGGTGCAGGCCCGCGCGCAGCGTAGCGGTCAGTTCGGCCAGGATGTCGTGGTCGGTCAGGTGCACGCGGTAGTAGCCGGGCTGCGCCTGCTCGCCGTCGTAGCGCGAGCGGTAGCCATGGCCGGGTTTGCCGACCGCGTCGGGCGGCAGTCGCGTGCTCGCGAACGCCGCTTCGTCGAAGTGCGATTGGTAATTCTTGTCCGGCAGCCCGCGCTCGCCCGGCTGCAGCAGCACCGGACCCTGCGCCGGCATCACCAGCACGTCGAGCATGTCGCTGGCGCCGGTGCCGGAGAGGTGGGTGTGCGAAAAGCCCATGATCGACCCGTCGCGCTGGTGGTAGCCCGAGCAGGCGTCCCAGCCGGCGTCGTTGGTGTCGGGGCTCAGCTGCACCATGCCGTAGGGCAGGGCGGCGCCGGGGAAGGTGTGGCCGTGGCCGCCGGTGCCGACGAACACGTCGACGTAGCGCGACACACCCGCGTCGGCGCCCATCGATGAGCGAGGGGCGCCGGTCCGGCTCATCGCGAAGCCCGGCAGTGCCCCGGCCCCGCCCAGTGCGGCCAGGGCGCCCATGCCTTGCAGGAAGTGTCTGCGGGTCACCATGTCGAGTTCTCCTGTGGATCGGTGGGCGGCACCACGGATGCCGGCCTTGGGGTGGAAAGTGGATTCACGGGTTGCGCAGCAGCGCGGGCCGGGTATCGGCGAGCTTGACGATCAGCTCGCCGAACAGGCTGTTGGCCCAGGCGAACCACGCCCGCGTGAAATGCGCCGGATCGTCTTGGTCGAACGCTTCGTGCATGAAGCCGGTACCCGCGTCGGTATCGCGCAACCAGCGCAGGCACTGGCGGATCTCGGTCGCATCGCTGCTGGTCAGCGCGCGCACGGTGATCGCCATCGGCCAGATCATGCGCAGGCCCTCATGCGGCCCGCCGATGCCCTCGGCCGCCGTGCCGCGGAAGAAGTAGGGGTTGTGTTCGCTCCAGGCGCGCTCGCGGGTGCGCCGGTAGAGCGGATCGTCCGCCGCGCAGCAACCGAGGTAGGGCAGGCTGAGCAGGCTAGGCGCGTTGGCATCGTCCATGAACAGCCGGTTGCCGTAGCCGTCGATCTCGTAGGCCCAGACGTCGCCATCGGCGTCGTGCAGCCGCCCGTCGCGATGGGTGGCCTGCGCCACCTCGTCGGCCAGCGCCGTGCACTCGTCGGCGAAGGCGCCATCATGGTGGATCGTGCGGCTCATCGTCGCGAGCTGCCGCAGCGATACGACGGCGAACAGGTTGGCCGGGACGAACAGTGGATAGATGCAAGCGTCGTCCGAGGGCCGGAACGCCGAATGGATCATGCCGTTGGGGCGGGTCGGGTTGCCGTAGCCTTCCAGCGCCTGTGTCTCGGTGGGCCGGTCGCTGGTGCGCTGGAAGTGGTACGGGCCGCGGCCGTGCTTGCGTTGCTGGTCGCGGAACGTGTTCACGACCAGGTGCATGGCCGCGCGCCAGTCATCGTCGAACGGGGCCGCGTCGCCGGTCGCCCGCCAGTAGCCGTGCGCCAGGCGGATCGGCCAGCACAACGAATCGATCTCCCATTTGCGCTCGCCCACGCCCGGCTTCATGTCGGTCTGGTCCTGGCGCGCCCACGACAGCGGCTGCGCATGCGGATCGGGCATGAAGGCGTTGGCGTAGGGGTCGATGCGGATGCACCGCGCCTGGCGCTGTATCAGCCCATGGAAGAGCCGCTGCAATGCGCGGTCCTGCTTCGCAAGCGGCAGGTATGGCGCGACCTGTGCGGAGGAATCGCGCAGCCACATCGCCTCGATGTCGCCGGTGATCACGAACGTGTCCGGCTTGCCATCCAGCGTGCCCAGCTCGACCGTGGTGTCCAGCGTGTTCGGGTAGCAGTTGGCGAACATCCAGGCGAGCTTGGGATCGCCGATCAGCGCCTGCACCCGCGCCAGCTCACGTTCCACCGTGTCGCTGGTGAAGCGGCGCTTGCCCGGGGGCGGGCGCTTGCCGGCGTAGCCGCGCGCGCGAGCCATGGCGGCGTTGCCGATGGCGCCGGCGGCCGCGGTGGTGCCGAGCAGTTTGAGGAAGTCGCGGCGGGTGGTCATGGCGGGGTTCCCATGGCATGCGCAAGGTCCTGCACCTGCAGGGCTTGCCGGAGCGCTTCGACCGAGGCCTTGCTGGTGACCTCCAGCGCGGCGGGCTCGCCCGGCAGCAGGTCGAGGCTGTTGTCCGACAGATCGGCATCGAGATCGCCGAAGGAAACCCACACGTCGCGCGCCAGCGCATCGGTGGCAAGCGTCAGGGTGTAGCCCGTGGGCGTCGGGATGAGTTGCACGTGGACATGCGCCCGCGGAAGGCGCAGGTCCCTCGGCAGGGCGAAGAACACCAGGTTGCGGGCGACGGGCTTGCCGTCCTCGATCAGTTCGAAGACCGCGAAAGTGGCGCGTGGATCGGCGCCATCGAGCAGCTCCGCATCGGTGTAACGGGCAACCTGGGTGCTGGACAGCGGCGCCAGCGTCACGTCATGGTTTTCCTCGCGCCGCACCTTGCCGGCGAAGTCCATCAGGCGCAACCGCCAGCGCGCGGCAAGCGGGCTGGTGCGGTCGGAGACCAGCGACACCGTCGTCGAGCCCTCATGCCGCAAGGCCGCCACCAGCAGCGGCGCGTAGAACCGCCGGGCGCGGAACTGCAACGCCTTCCATCGCCCGTATGAATCGATGCTCGACCAGGTCACGCCCGGCCACAGGTCGTTGAGCTGCCAGTACAGCGAGCCCATCGACTGCGGACGCGAGGCGCGCAGGTGTTCGGCCGCGAGCGCGATCCCGTCGGCCTGCATCACCTGGCTCAGGTACACCAGCGCGGGAAAGTTCTTCGGCTCGCCATATTCGCGCCGCACGTACTCGAGCAGGCGCCGGTTGCCGTTGCCACCGTCGAACTTCTGGTGGGCGCGCAGCACCGGCGAATCCGCCTGCCACGGTCCCGCGCCGGCGAACGCGCGGATCGTGCGCAGGTCGGGGAACGACTGCAGGCCATATTCGGACTGGAAGCGCGGCGTGACGTCCAGGTACGCAGTGGTTGGTTTCGCCTGGCCCGACCAGACGTCCCAATAGTGGTAGTCGCCATCGTCCAGGCTGTTGGCGAAACCATCGCCACCCCGGCTGGGCGAACTCGGCCAGTACGGCACGTCGGGATCGTTCTGCACGACCGCATCGCGCAGCACCTCGCCGAACAGGTCGCGCATGCCCTGCCTGATGCGTTCGTTCTCCGCGGGCGCGAGCGAGGCTTGCAGGGCCTTGCGGTCGCCCCAGGACAACCAGCTGCTCTGCACCTCGTTGTTGCCGCACCAGAGCACGATCGAGGGATGGTCCGACAGGCGCTCGACCTGGTCCGCCGCCTCCTGCCGCACATTCGCCACGAACGCTGCATCGCGCGGCGGGATCGCCCCGCCGAACATGAAGTCCTGCCAGATCATCAGGCCCATCCGGTCGGCCATCGCATAGAAGGCGTCGGGCAGGTAATAGCCGCCGCCCCACACGCGCAGCATATTCATGTTGGCCGCGCGCGCCGATTCGAGCGTCCGGCGCATGCGTGCGTTATCCACGCGGGTGGGGAAACTGTCGAACGGGATCAGGTTCGCGCCCTTGGCAAAGATCGGGACGCCGTTGACGACGAACGCGAAGCTGCGGCCCCAGCGGTCCTTGTCGCGCCGAAGCTCGACCGTGCGCAGGCCGACCTGGCGCAAGCCTTCGTAGAGCGGCGTGCCGCCATCGCCCAGCCGCACCCGGACCGTGTACATGTCCTGCGCGCCATACCCGACCGGGTACCACCGCCTCGGATGGGCAATGGTTACCGGCACGCCCACGCGGTGGTGGCCTGCAACCACTTCGAAATCCGCGACCTGCCGGGCGACCGGCTCGCCATCCGGGCCGAACACGCTTATTTCCGCCGGCAACGTCGCCTCGCGGTCCGCATCGACATCGAGCTGCACGTCCAACCGGGCGGCCTGCGCATCAAGATGTTTCTGCGCCACATGGAGGCCGGCCACGCGCAGTCGGTCCCAGCTGTCCAGGTGCACCGGCTGCCAGATTCCCTCGGTGACGATGCGCGGGCCCCAGTCCCAACCGTACTGGTAGGCGGCCTTGCGCACGTAGTTGGCGCTCTGCAGGCCCTTGGGCTCGTCGCCGAAGGCCGAGTCGAACTCGCCCGGCAACGCGTACGGTTGTCGCTTCAGCCACGGCTGCAGGCGCTTGATGGGGGAGTACAGGCGAACTTCCAGCGTGTTGGCGCCTGCGTGCAACCAGGGCTTCGCGGATACCGCCCAGCGCCGGAACATGTTGTCCGCGTCGAGCAGCTTGTGCCCGTTGAGGGAGACCTCGGCGAAGGTATCCAGCCCCTCGAACACCAGTTCGGCATGCTGGCGCGCCAGCGTGGCCGGGTCGACATCGAAGCGTGTGCGATAGACCCAGTCGGACAGGCCCACCCACTGGATCGCCGCCTCGTTGCGCCCCACGAAAGGATCGGCCGCCAGGCCGGCCGCCATCAGGTCGGTCTGCACCGCGCCTGGCACCGTGGCAGCGAGCCAGTGCGCCGCTTGCGGGTGCTCCGCCTCGCGGGGGTCGCCCGGCACAAGGCGGACCTGCCAATCCTGGTCGAGAAGCTGCGTGGCCGGTGCCGTCCGAGCCGGCCCCGCCAACAGCACCAGCGCAGCCGCGATGCCGGCCAGGCGTGGCGTCTTGCGCGTGCGAGTGGACGGAGGCGGGATCGTCATGACCGCTCGGGGCTAGGTCGAGGCCGGGATTTCGCGCGCCGCCAGATCCTGCAGCGCCGATACCATCGCGCGCACTTCCGCCCTGTCGCTGCGCCACTCGCCCGTGGCCATGTCATC
Organism: Frateuria edaphi; assembly: GCF_021117405.1. Lineage (NCBI taxonomy): Bacteria > Pseudomonadati > Pseudomonadota > Gammaproteobacteria > Lysobacterales > Rhodanobacteraceae > Frateuria > Frateuria edaphi. The sequence goes on along the minus strand of NZ_CP088251.1, from coordinate 2,834,156 downwards.
CAGGCCTGGCTGTCGATGGCGCATGCCCGACGGCAAGGCACGCTTCGCCGAAGCATGGAACTCGCTCGCGCCCGTCGCTTGAGCGAGCGCCGCAATGTTGCCTGCATGGACGCCTGCGCCGGGCATCACCACCAGCCGCCCGGCCGCCTGTTCCACCAACGCGCGCAAGGCCGCCGCGCCGTCGATCGCACTCGTCCGCGCGCCGGAACTGAGCACGCGTTCGCAGCCCAGTCCGATCACCGCCTCCAGCGCCTGCGCCGGGTCGACCACCATGTCGAAGGCGCGGTGGAACGTGACACCCAGTCGCCCGGCCGCACCGACCAGTGCCCGGCAACGCGCCTCCTCGACCCGACCCTCGGCATCCAGCACGCCGAGCACCACGCCGTCGCACCCCAGAGCCGCACAGGCCTCGACGTCGCGCAGCATCACCTCGCACTCGAAGTCGTTGTAGAGGAAGTCGCCCCCGCGCGGGCGGATCAGCACGTACAAGGGGATCGTCAGCCGATCGCGCGCCGTGGCGATCTCCGCGTAGGAAGGCGTCACGCCTCCCAGCTCCAGCGCCGCGCACAACTCGACCCGCCCGGCGCCACCTTCCTGCGCGGCCAGCGCGGAGGCGACCGAGTTGGCGGCAACTTCGAGCAGTGGTGCGGGGAATGCAGGCATCAGGAGACCTACCCGCCAGCGGATTCGGTCGCAAGGCGCTCGAAGCGAGCCCACGCGCTTGGGAAGGGGCGAGGATGTTTCACGGTTGCCTGCCATTTAGATCGATCTATATTGGCAAGGTAACATCGCCACCAGGGGCTTGCATGCGGCAGTGCAGTAACGCCGTTTGGATCGTGGGTAGCGCGCCCCTGGAGGTCTACCTGATGCGTCGAAGACCCATCCGCGCACGGCGGGTGGTCAGCGGCAGGGGCGAAACTTGCGGAAGTCCGCGCATCTGCTTTCGGCCCGAAGCAGGCATCCGGCACACCCGCGTTGAACGATGCTCCGCCTTCGCAATGGGCCAGTCGCCACAACACGCTCTCGCGTCACTGAATTGTCGCCCACCTGACCCGGTACGAAGCGGAAGAAATCGGGGCGCCCGGCGGAGATTCGGGGGCATCCATGGTTGCAGCCAGATCGCTGAGAGCGGGTGCTGCTGCGGTTGGAATCAAACCGGCTTCGTCGGTCGATGAACGCCGATCGCGGGCTACTGTCCTGATCACATCAGTTGCGCCATGATGCGCCGATTACTCAACAAGGAATGCCCATGGCACAGCTGCAGCCGTTGACGCTGGACGCAATGCGCAACAACGATGCCTGGCTGCTCGAGCAGTGGAACGCGGACCTGGCCAACAGTGGCGCCACCCGCGATACCCGCCTGAGCGCCGAGGATCTTCGCCGGCAGACCACCGAAGCCTTGCGCCTGCTGGTCCAGTGCGCGAGCCGGGGCGGCAGCGCCGTCGGCGGCGACGCATGGGCGGACGGCCGCGCGTTCCTCGAAAAGCTTTCGCGCGATCGTGCGCTGAACGGCTTCGATTCGCAGCACACCGCCAACTTCATCTTCTCGCTCAAGCGGCCGTTGTTCTCGCTGCTCCAGCGGGAGCTGGCAAACGATCCCGCGCGCCTGGCCGAGCAGCTGTGGGCCCTCTCCGAGCTGATCGACGAGCTGGGGCTGTACACCATCGCTACCTTCCAGAAGTCGCGCGAGGAAGTCATCCGCCGCCAGCAGGAGGAACTGCTGGAGCTGTCCACGCCGGTGGTCAAGCTGTGGGACGGCGTACTGGCGCTGCCGATGATCGGCACGCTCGATTCGCAGCGCACCCAGGTGGTGATGGAATCGCTGCTGCAGCGCATCGTCGAGACCGGCTCGGAAATCGCGATCATCGACATCACGGGCGTCCCGACCGTGGACACCCTGGTCGCCCAGCACCTGCTCAAGACGGTGACCGCGATCCGCCTGATGGGCGCCGATTGCATCATCAGCGGCGTGCGTCCGCAGATCGCGCAGACCATCGTGCACCTGGGCCTGGACCTGCAGGGCATCGTCACCAAGGCCAACCTTGCCGACGCGCTGGCGCTGGCGCTCAAGCGCGCGGGCCTGAACGTGGTCAAGGCCTGATCGATGGAACGCATTCCGATCCTGCGCATGGGCGAGTTCCTGCTGGTGACCATCCAGGTGGACATGCACGACCAGCTCGCGCTGACCTTGCAGGAGGACCTGGCCGAGCGCATCAGCAAGACCACCGCGCGTGGGGTGCTGATCGACATCTCGGCGCTGGACATGGTCGATTCGTTCATCGGCCGCATGATCGGCACCATCTCGGCGCAGTCGCGCATCATGGATGCCCACACGGTGCTGGTCGGCATGCAGCCGGAAGTGGCGATCACCCTGGTGGAGCTCGGCCTGACCCTGCCCGGCGTGAGTACGGCGCTCGACGTCGAGCGGGGCATGAAACTGCTGCGCGAACGCGTGGCCGCCCAATGAACGTACGCAACCGCGGCACCATGCCGGTTCGCGTCGAACAGGACGTCGTGCTGGCCCGCCAGGCCGTGCGCCGCGTGGCGCAGGAGTGCGGCCTGCGTCTGGTCGACCAGACCAAGCTGATCACCGCGGCCAGCGAACTGGCGCGCAATGCCGTGATCTACGGTGGTGGCGGCGACATGGACTGGGAGATCCTGGAAGACGGCGTGCGCAGTGGCGTGCGCCTGGTCTTCCGCGACCAGGGCCCCGGCATCGCCGACCTCAAGCTGGCCATGACCGATGGCTGGACGTCCGGCAGCGGGCTGGGCCTGGGTCTGACCGGGGCCAAGCGGCTGGTCAACGAATTCGAACTGGACAGCGCGCCCGGCAAGGGCACCCGCGTCACCATCGCCCGATGGACATAGGGCAGACCGGCGCACCCACCCTGGTGCTCGCGCTGGAAGATGCCAGCCAGGTCGGCCACGCCAGGCGGGTGGCCATGCAATGGGCGCAGCGGGCCGGATTCGACGAGGCCGACACCGGTCGCGCGGCGCTGGTCGCCACGGAACTGGCCAGCAATGTGCTCAAGCACGCCAAACGCGGCGCGCTGCATCTTTCGATGGTGGCCGGACGTGATGGGTCGGGGCTGGAAATCGTCGCGGTCGACCGCGGTCCGGGTTTCGACCTGGCGCATTGCCTGGTGGACGGCTATTCCACGCGCGGCACCCAGGGCATCGGGCTGAGCGCGCTTACGCGCCAGGCGCAGGTGTTCGACGCCTATGCCGATGCGCGCGGCGCCGTGGTGCTGGCGCGGCTTTACCCGCGCGGCACGCCGGCCGGGACGGATTACCGCTATGGCGTCAGCCATCACGCGCTGCACGGGGAGAGCATCAGCGGCGACAGCTGGCGGCTGGCCATCGACGGAACCCGGACGAGCGCAATGGTCGCCGACGGGCTCGGCCACGGTCCGCAGGCCGCCGAAGCCGCGGAGGCGGGCGCCGGGGCGTTCGCCGAATCGCCGTTCGATGCGCCGGAGGTACTACTCGAGCGCGCGCATCAACGCATGGCTGGCACCCGCGGTGGGGCGGTGGCGTTCGCGCGCCACGATGGCCTGGGCCTGCTGCGCTTCGCCGGTATCGGCAACATCGCCGCCTGCCTGGTGGGCGGGGAATCCAGCCGCGGGCTGGCGTCGCATCCGGGCATCGTCGGCGCGCAGTTCCGCAAGGCGCATGCGTTCGACTATCCGCACGTCGCCGGCCAACTGCTGGTGATGCACAGCGACGGACTTCAATCGCGCTGGCGCCTGGGCGATTATCCGGGCCTGTGGCAGCGCCATCCGGCGGTGATCGCGGCCCTCCTGCATCGCGACTACTGCCGCGGCCGGGACGATGCCACCGTCCTGGTCCTAGCCCTGGAGGCGAAGCGTGTCTGATTTGCCCGAATCCCCTGCCACCGAACTCGCGCGCCTGCGCGAAGAGGCCGCGGATCTGCGCGCGGAACTGGACGAGACCAACCGGGGCGTGCTCGCGCTTTACGCGGAGCTGGACACGCAGGCCGAGGAACTGCGCCAGGCCTCGGACCTGAAGAGCCGGTTCCTCTCCTACATGAGCCACGAATTCCGCACGCCGCTCGGCTCGATCCTGAGCATCGTGCGCCTGCTCAGCGACGAACTGGATGGCCCGCTCAACGAGGAGCAGCACAAGCAGGTCGACTTCGTGCAGAACGCGGCAAGCGAGCTGAGTGCGATGGTCGACGACCTGCTGGACCTGGCCAAGATCGAGGCGGGCCGCATCACCATTGCGCCGGCTTGGTTCGAGATGGTCGACCTGTTCGCCGCGCTGCGCGGAATGTTCCGCCCGATCGCCGGTGGCACCGCGGTCGACCTTGTGTTCGAGGAGCCGCATGGGATCCCCAAGCTGTACACCGACGACAAGAAGCTGGCGCAGATCCTGCGCAACTTCATCGCCAATGCGCTGAAGTTCACCTTGCAGGGTGAGGTGCGCGTGACCGCGAGCGTGGAAGGTCCCGGCGAAGTGCGGTTCTCGGTGAAGGACACCGGCATCGGCATCCCCGAGGACATGCACGCCAAGCTGTTCGAGGATTTCACCCAGGTCCATTCGCCGCTGCAACAGCGGCTGCGAGGCACGGGGCTGGGCCTGTCCCTGTGCAAGCGCTTCAGCCAGTTGCTGGGCGGCCGGGTCGGGCTGGAGAGCGAGCCCGGGCATGGTTCGGTGTTTTACGTGATCATTCCCACCGTCCTGCCTGGGGAGCATGCCGATGGCTGAGGAAATCCGCCTGCTGGTGGTGGATGACAACGTCGCCACGCGCTACGCCGTCAAGCGCGTCCTGGAGCGCCGCGGCTGCCTCGTGCTGGAGGCGGCGACTGGCGGCGAGGGACTGGCGCTGCTGCAGGCGCACCCGGTCGATGCGCTGATCCTGGACGTCAACCTGCCCGACACGAGCGGCTTCGACGTGGTCCGGCAGCTCCGCCAGCAGCCGCACACCGCCCTGCTGCCGGTGGTGCACGTATCGGCCTCCTCGATCGCCACCGGCGACGTGATCACTGGCCTGAATGCAGGCGCCGATGCCTACCTGGTGCATCCGGTCGACCCGGACGTGCTGATGGCCACGCTGCGCACGCTGCTGCGCGTGCGCGACACCGAGCGCGAACTGCGCGAAAGCGAGGCGCGTTTCCGCGAGATCTTTTCCCACGTGGCGGCGCCCATCGCCGTGCTCGACGCAGACCTGCGCGTGCATGAGAGCAATCCGGCGTTCGCCCGGCTGATTCCGTCCGACGCACACCTGCCGCGCCTGGCGGACTGCTTCGCCGAGGGCCAGGCCCAGGCGCTGGAAGCACTGAGTTCGAGCCTGCTCGCGGGCGAGCGATGGCAGGGCATGCTGATCGTGCGCGCCGGCGGCGCCCTGCGCGAAACCGAATGGCGCGTGGTGCCGTACCGGGCGCCGGGCCTGGGGTTGATCTTTGTCGAGGACGTCACCGAGCAACGCCAGCGCGAGCGCCAGCACCAGGAGGCGCTGACGTCGGCCACCACCCGCCTGGCACGCGAGGTCGAGGAACATGCGCACACCGAGGCACAGCTGCGCCAGGCGCAGAAGATGGATGCGCTCGGCCGCCTGACCGGGGGCATCGCGCACGATTTCAACAACCTGCTGACCGGCATCATCACCGGCATCGAGCTGATCAACCGACGCGTCGAGGAAGGCAGCCTCGACATACAGCGCTATTCGGACATCGCGCTCGAATCGGCGCGCCGCGCGGCCGCGCTCACCCACCGGCTGCTCGCCTTCGCTCGGCAGCAACCGCTCGACGCCAGGCCAGTGGATATCAACGAGCACGTTCGCTCGCTCAGGGACCTGCTCCACCGCACCATGGGCGAGCGGGTCGAGCTGCGTTTCGAGCTGGCCAGCGAACCGATGGTGGCGCGCATCGACGTCAGCCAGTTCGAGAATGCCGTGCTCAACATGGTGATCAACGCGTGCGACGCGCTGCAGGACAACGGCTATGTCTGCGTCAGCACCAGCGGCGTGCATATCCGCGCCGACCACGAACTGGCCGATGGCCAGTACATCGCCCTCAGCGTGCGGGACAACGGTTGCGGCATTCCGCCCGAATTGCTGGAACAGGTATTCGAACCGTTCTTCACCACCAAGCCGAGCGGCAAGGGCACCGGCCTGGGTCTTTCGATGATCTACGGCTTCGCGCGGCAGTCCGGCGGCCTGGTCCGCATCGCCAGCACCGAGGGCCAGGGCACCGAGGTGACGCTGCTGGTCCCGGCCGAGCAGGCCGAGGCGCGCCCGACCGTGACGCTGCCACAGGTGGTCGCACCGGGCGACGGCGAACACATCCTGCTGGTCGAGGACATGTCGACGGTGCGCATGCTGGTGGCCGAGCTGCTCGGCGAGGCGGGCTACCGCTGCTCGCGTGCGGCCGACATTGAATCGGCGCTGCGGGTCCTGCGCGGCGACGAGAGCCTGGACCTGCTTGTCACCGACGTCGGCCTGCCCGGCATGAACGGTCGCGACCTGGCCGATATCGCGCGCGGGCTTCGCCCGCACCTGCCGATCCTGTTCATCACCGGCTACGCGGAAAACGCGCTGACGCGCGAGAAGTTCCTCGGTCCCGACATGGACATGGTGGTCAAGCCGTTCGAGATCGAGCATCTGCTGCGGAAGGTCCGCACCATGCTTGATGCATGACGACTTTCGCCGCCATCCGGCCCGGTCGGAACTGTCGGCTGCCGCGCGGATAACCGTGCCGGTCCGGAGACCCTTGCGACGCTATGGGTCCACCTGCTTTGGCTGGAAGCGGAATCCCAGGCAGGCCGGGCCGTGACGTCCCCAATGTCCAACTGACCTTGCGGCACCCGAACCCGCCTACCGGCGCGATCATCGTGCCGGGACGGCGCTGAAGGCGCAGGCCGGTCGGGGCTCCCGAGGGGGAAGCCGGGCGTTCAACACTCGATGACGTTGACCGCGAGACCGCCGCGGCTGGTTTCCTTGTACTTGTCCTTCATGTCGCGCCCGGTGTCGCGCATGGTCTTGATGACCTTGTCCAAGCTCACGCGGTGCTTGCCGTCGCTCTTGAGCGCCATGCGGCTGGCGTTGATGGCCTTGACCGAGCCCATGGCGTTGCGCTCGATGCAGGGGATCTGCACCAGGCCGCCGATGGGGTCGCAGGTGAGGCCGAGGTTGTGTTCCATGCCGATCTCGGCGGCGTTCTCGACCTGCCAGACGCTGCCGCCCAGCGCGGCGGTGAGGCCGCCGGCAGCCATCGAACAGGCAACACCGACCTCGCCCTGGCAGCCGACTTCGGCGCCGGAGATCGAGGCGTTTTCCTTGTAGAGGATGCCGATCGCGGCGGCGGTCAGCAGGTAGTCGACGATGCCGTTCTCGTCCGCCTTGGGGCAGAAGCGCAGGTAATAGTGGCCGACCGCGGGCACGATGCCGGCGGCGCCGTTTGTCGGCGCGGTGACCACGCGGCCGCCGGCGGCATTTTCCTCGTTGACGGCCAGCGCGTAGAGGTTGACCCAGTCCAGGATGGTGAGCGGATCCTTGAGCGCCGCTTCGGGCTGGTTGCGCAGTTCCTCGGCCATCGCCGGCGCGCGGCGCGCGACGTGCAGGCCACCGGGCAGGGTGCCGGGGGAACGCAGGCCGCGCGAGACGCAGTCGGCCATGGCCTTCCAGATGGTGAGCAGGCCGGCGCGGGTTTCCGCTTCCGGGCGCCACACGCTTTCATTGGCCATCATCAGCTGGGCGATGGTCAGGCCGTGGCGCTCGCAGGCCGCGAGCAGTTCGTCGCCGCTGGAGAACGGGTAGGGCTGCACGGTGGTGTCGGCGACGATGCGGTCTTCGGCCGCCTCGTCCTGGTTGACCACGAAGCCGCCGCCCACCGAGTAGTAGTCGCGCGTGGCCAGCTCGTGGCCTTCAGCGTCGTAGGCGGTGAAGCGCATGCCATTGGTGTGGAAGGGCAGCTTCTGGCGCTTGTTGAAGACGAGGTCCGCCTTCTCGTCGAAGACGATGTCGTGCTTGCCGAGCACGCGCAGCCGGCCGCTGGCGCGGATGCGTGCCAGGATGTCGGGAATCAGGTCCGCATCGATGGTGTCCGGATGGTGGCCTTCGAAGCCAAGCAGCACCGCCTTGTCGGTGCCGTGGCCGCGACCGGTCATCGCCAGCGAACCGTAGAGCTCGGCGCGCACGCGGGCTACGCGGTCGAGCACGCCCTTCTCCTCCAGCCAGCGCTCGCCGAAGCGGGCGGCCGCACGCATCGGCCCGACCGTATGCGAAGACGACGGCCCGATGCCGATCTTGAAGATGTCGAAAACGCTGACGGCCATGGATGCGCTGCGGTGAACGGGGAGAACCCGTTATTCTACGCGCCCCCTTCACGTTTGGCAGTCCATTCGCCGCCGCATGGCCGACCTCGTTCTCTACCAGCGCGACTACTGCCACCTGTGCGACCAGGCGCTCGCCGTGCTCGCCGAGGCGCGGGCGCCGGAGTTCGACAGCGTGTGGGTGGATGACGACGAGGCGCTGGAGGCGCGCTACGGCACGCGGGTACCGGTGCTGCGCGATGCGCGGGACGGGCGGGAGCTGGATTGGCCGTTCGACGCGGCAGCTGTGCGAGCGCTCGTGGGCGGCTAGCGACGCCGTGCCTCCTCGCTTTCAGGGCGGGGCGGCGGGCTCTATTTCGGGGCGAGCACCAGGTGCGCGTTGACTGTCACGTCGTCGCCGATCACCGATGTATCGGCATATTCGCCCCCGCCCACGCCATAAGCCAGCCGCTTGAGCGTTCCGCTGACGTCCATCAGCGTGGTGCCGCCCGGCTGCGGGGTGAAGGTCACGGTAAGGCTGAGCGGATGGACCTCGCCGCGCAAGTCGAGCTGGCCGCGGGCGATCACGTGCGTGCCGGCCCGGACGAACTCGGTCGCCACGTAATGCGCCTGCGGGTAACGGGTCGCGTTGAAGAAATCCGCGCCGGGAAGCGCGCCGTCGCGATCCGGATCGCCGGTGCTGGCGCTGGTGGTGTCCACCGTGACGTCGAACTTCGAGCCGGCCAGATGCGCCGGATCGAACCGGATCGCGGCATGCCACTGCGCGAAGCTGCCCTGGAACGGCGCGCCCTGGAAGGTTGCGGTGAAGCCGAGCGTGCTCTGGTCCTGCAGCACGCGGTAATCGGTCGCCGAGGCGGCCACGGGCAGGGCCAGACAGATCAGCAGCGCAGCCAGGCGCCGCAGGGCAGGTCGGGTCATGCGGAATCTCCTTTGGCGCCTTGGCGGAGGCGGGCGAACGGCCACATGCGGCGCAACACGTCGTCGTTGTCGAGCACATGGTGCTTGAGCGCCGCGCCGACGTGGGCGAGCAGCACCAGCAGCAGGATCCAGAACAGGTATTCGTGCACTTCGTGCGACAACCGGCGCAGATCGGGGTTCTTGGCCGCGATCGCGGGCAGGTTGAACAGCTTGAAGAACTGCAGCGGATAGCCGCGCACCGAGTTGAACCACCAGCCCGAAAGCGGCAGCGCGACCACCAGCAGGTATAGCGCCGCGTGTACCACCCTTGCGGCCCAGAGCTGCCAGCGTGGCGCCGGCAGCTCGCGCGGCGGGCGGTTGAATGCCCGCCAAAGCAGGCGCAGCACGAACAGCGCCAGCACGGTCAGGCCGATCGACTTGTGCAAGGCCATCCAGTTGACCTTCTGCATTGGCGAACTGGCCAGGTCCATCAGCAGGCCGAACACCCCGTTGCCCAGGATCAGCAACGCAATGGTCCAGTGGAAAAACTTGGCGACGGCGCCCCAACGCCACTCGTCATTGCGAAGCATCTGCGCTCTCCGGGCGGCGGGTGCGGTCCTCGCGGATGGCCTCGATTTCAAGCCATACGGATATGTTCCGGCCAATCGAGCCGGTGCTGGTGGTCAGGCCGAAGCGGGTGCGGTCGAGCATGGCGGTGGCGGAAAAACCGGCGACGGTGTGCATGCCGAAGATGGTGCGCGCCTGGCGGTTGAACGTAAACGGAATGTCCAGCGGACGGGTGACGCCGCGCAAGGTGAGCTCGCCGTGCAGCACGCCGTGGCTGTCGTCGGTGCGTTCGACCCCGGTGCTGGCGAAATGCGCGTAGCGTGCCTTGGCCACGTCGAGGAAACGCGGTTCGAGCACCGCCTGGTTCCAGTCGGGGTCGCCCATGTCGAGACTGGCCAGGTCGATGTCCAGCTCAGTCGCGGCCCGGCTCCAGTCGTCCGGGTCGAAACGGAGCCAGCCGCGGGCGATGTGAAGCCGGCCGAACGGGCGCGAGTAGCCGTCGTGGCTCACGCTGAAGAGGACCTGGCTGTGCACCGTGTCGTAGCGGTACCGGTGCTCCGATGCGCCGGCTGCCAGCGGCAACAGCAGCGCGGCACAGGCAAGCAGGCGGGCGGTGGCGGGCAGGGCGCTCATCAGGCCAAGTCTGGACGATCGTTGGCGTGGGTGCCAGCGGGAAGCCTTGGCGTTTCATGCACGCCCCGCGTGTCAAACCTCCAGACCCGCCACTCATGGAGGTCGGCCATGGCTCGCCCCATCTGGACCGGCACGCTGTCGTTCGGGTTGCTGAATGTCCCGATCCGCCTGATGACCGCCGAGCGCAAGGTCGACCTGCATTTCCGCATGCTGGACCAGCGCAACAACCAGCCGGTGCGTTACGAGCGCGTCAACGCCGAATCGGGCGAAGAGGTGCCTTGGAAAGACATCGTCAAGGCCTACGAATATTCCAAGGGCAACTACGTGGTGCTGGAGGAATCGGACATCCGCAGTGCCGCCGCCGAAGCGCACGAGACGGTGGAGATCGATACCTTCATCGACGCCGGCCAGCTCACGCCCGCGTACTTCGAGAAGCCCTATTTCCTGGTACCCGGGAAGAAGGCCGAGAAGGGCTACGTGCTGTTGCGCGAGACGCTCAAGCGCACCGGCAAGATCGGCATCGCGCGGGTGGTGATCCGTACGCGCGAATACCTGTGCGCGGTGATGCCGCAGGACGAGGCCCTGATGCTGGTCCTGTTGCGCTTCCCCCAGGAATTGGTCGATGCCGACGAATACGCGCTGCCGGACAAGGCGGCTTCGGAATACCGCATCAGCGACCGCGAGCTGGACATGGCGGGCGAGCTGATCGAGTCCATGTCGGGCAAGTTCGAGCCGGAAAAATACAAGGACGAGTTCCGCGAGCGTTTGACCGCGGTGATCGAGCAGCGGCTCAAGAGCAAGGGCGTCACCACCACGCTGGAGGAAGAGGAGCCCGCGCACGCCAATGCCACCACCAACGTGGTCGATTTCATGGCGCTCTTGAAGAAGAGCATCGAGGGCAAGCAGCGCACGCCGGCCAAGGGCAAGGACGAGGAAAAGACGGAGAAGAAGCCCGCGGCGAAGAAGGCAGCCGCGAAAAAGGCCGAGCCGGCGGCCAAGAAGGCGTCGCGCAAGAGCCCGGCAAAAAAGGCCACGTCCACGCGCAAGGGGCGCAAGGCCGGGTGATGCACGTCTTCGGCCACTCCTGTAACAGGGCTCGCGAGTGACGTGAGCATGCGCGAACCCTCCAGCGAAACCGCCGCCAGCCATCGCCCGCGGACGGACAAACCCGTCGACGTTGCCGGCGTCCGGATCACGCACCCCGCGCGCGTGGTCTATCCGGACGACGGCATCACCAAGGGCGAGGTCGCCGCCTATTACGCGGCGGTCGCCGACTGGATCCTGCCCGAACTGGTCAACCGCCCGTTGTCGATGGTGCGCTGTCCCGGCGGCACCGACAGCGCGTGCTTTTTCCAGAAACACCACGCGGCCAAGCTCGGCTCCAGCGTGCGTCCCATCGCGCTGGAGGAAAAGGGCGGCGGCGAGGACGACTACGTCTATATCCGCGACCGCAAGGGCCTGCTGCAGCTGGTGCAGATGAACACGATCGAGTTCCATCCCTGGGGCTCGCGCGTGGACAAGCCTGATTCGCCCGACCGCATCGTGCTGGACCTGGACCCCGCGCCCGGTGTGGCGTGGGAGGCGGTGGTGGAGGGGGCGCGCGGCATCCGCGACCTGCTGGACGGGATGCAGCTGACGAGCTTCGTGCGCACCAGCGGCGGCAAGGGATTGCACGTAGTGGTGCCGTTCCGGCGCGGGCCTGGCTGGCAGGCGGTGAAGGACTTCTGCGAACGAGTGGCCGACGCGATGGTCGAGCGCGCGCCCGATCGCTACATCGCCACGGCCAGCAAGGCGCAGCGGGAAGGCAAGATCTTCATCGACTGGTTGCGCAACGCGCGCGGCGCGACCAGCGTGTGCAGCTGGTCGTTGCGGGCGCGCGTGGGCGCGCCGGTGGCGATGCCGTTGCGGTGGGAGGAATTGGGAAAGGTCGGAGGCGGCGCCGCATTTGGCATGCAGGCGGCGCTCGAACGGGCGCGGAACCTGAAGACCGATCCCTGGGAGGATATGGCCAAGGTGCAGCAGCGGCTACCGAAGGGCTGAGGCCGGGGCTCCCCCGTCCCCCCTACGGGCACATCTCCCGCAAAACGGGGGAAGGGACGGTGTCGAAGCTCCGCCTGAGTGAACCTTCCCCGTTGCACGGGGAAGGCTCCGACAGGCGGATGGTGGACGTTCGCGGGTTACTTCACCTTCAACACGTCGTTGGCGCGATTGGCTTCCGGCAGCGCGTGCGCCGGATCCAGCGCTGCCGACACGACCTTGCGGGATCCAGCCACCCGTACCACGTATTCGCGATGCTGCTGCCAGGTCTCCACGGGCACGCGCACGTCCCTGGTGCTGCCGTCGTCATAGGTCAGCCGCAGCGTAGTGGGCAGGACGAGCCGGTCCAGGTTCGCCACGGTCACCGCGGCGCCGTGCGACCACCCGCCTTCGACCGGCTCGACCTTGCGTACCGCCATGTCGAACGTCCAGTTGTGCTGGTACCAGCCGCGCCAGAACCAGCCCAGGTCCTCGCCCGATTCGCTTTCCATGAAGCGGAAGAAATCCGACGGCGAGGGATGATGGAAGGCCCAGGTGGCGATGTACTTGCGGAAGGCATCGTCGAACCGCTCCGGTCCCAGGATCTGTTCGCGCAGCAGCACCAGGCCGAAGGCGCTCTTGAAGTAGCTGATCGGGTGGCGGTACTTCTCGCTCGTTTCGTCCGCGCCGTTGAGCAGGGCGGGCGCCTCGGGATCGGCAATCACCTGGGCGATCTCGTCGGCGGGATTGCCCTTGTGCGGCGCGTACTCGCCGTCGCGCTTGGGCGCGAACTCGCCGTGGTTGAAAGCTTCGTCCTCGTAGATGTCGACGAAGGTGTTGAAACCCTCGTCCATCCAGGCATGGCGGCGCTCGTTGGAGCCGACGATCATCGGGAACCAGGTGTGGCCGATCTCGTGCGCGATCAGGCCGTGCAGGCCGCCGCCCTTGGCGCGCTTGTGGTCGAAGGTGATGCCCGGGTACTCCATGCCGCCGGCGGTGCCGGCTTCATTGATCGCCACCGGCCACGGATAGGCGAACCATTCCTTGGAGAAGTACTCGACCGAGGCCTTGAGAAATTCCGTGGCGCGGCTCCATTCGCTCTCGACCGGGTAGACCGACATCGCCAGCGCGGTCTTGCCGTGCGGCAGGTTGATGCGCGCGGCGTCCCACACGTACGCCTTGGATGCGCCGAACGCCACGTCGCGCGTGTCGTGCATGCGGAAGTGCCAGGTCAGCGTGCCGCCCTGCTTCGGACGGCTGGATGGCTGGGTGACCTCGGCGGGAGTGCGGATCATCACCGTCTTGTCGCTGTGACGGGCTTCGTCCAGGCGCTTGATCTGGGTCTGGGTGAGTACCTCCTGCGGGTTCACCAGTTCGCCGGAACCGGCCACGATCATGTCCGCGGGCACGGTGACCTTGTAATCGAAGTCGCCGTATTCCAGGTAGAACTCGCTGTTGAGGTAAGGCGCGGTGTCCCACCCGCGCAGGTCGTCGTAGACGCACAGGCGCGGGTACCACTGGGCGATCTCGAAGATGTCGCCGTTCTTGCTGGCATTGACGTCCATGCGGCCGCCGAACTCGCCCGGCACGGTGAAGCTCCAGGCGATGTGCACGCGCACGCTGCCGCCCTTGGGCCTGATCGCTTCGGGCAGGCGCAGCTGCATGCGGGTATCGGAAACGACCCACTGCACCGGTTGCAGGCGGCCGCTGCCGTCTTCCACCTCCACCGAGGCGATCTTGTAGCCGTCGGTGAACTCGGTCGGGAACTCGCTGGTGAAAGCGCCGCGTGCTTCGGGCTTGTAGCGGTTCTGGTCCAGTTGCAGCCAGAGCACGTCCAGCGCGCTCTGGCTGTGGTTGGTATAGGTAATGGTTTCGCGGCCGGTCAGCAGGCGGCTGGCGGGGTCCAGCGTCGCCTCGATGGTGTAGTCGGCGCGGTTCTGCCAGAACAGCGGGCCGGGCTTGCCGTCGGCCGAGCGATAGGCGTTGACCGGATCGGGGTAGGCGAACGGCGCGAACGTCTGGAGCGGATCGTAGCGCGGGGCGTCGGCCGCCGCGGCGAGGGTGGTAGCCAGTGCCAGCGCGCCGGCCATGCAGACTGCGAGTGCCTTCATCGAAAATCCCCTGTTCATGGTTGGCTGCCGGCGCGGATCAGCGCGAGCACTTCGTGGCAGGCGCCCATGGTGTGGTAGTCGACCTTGCCGGCCGGGCTCTTCTCGTCGTCGTACTTGCGGTTGTCGTGGGTGAGGATGCGGTACCACGCGCCGTGCTCGTGGTCGACGAAATGCTGCCACGCGTACGTCCACAGACGCTCGTACCACTGGTCATACACCGCCTCGCCGGTGCGGGCGTGCAGCAGCGCCGCGGCGGCCAGCGATTCGGCCTGCACCCAGAAGTACTTGTCCGGGTCGCAGATGCTGCCGTCGGGTGCGAAGCCGTAATGGATGCCGCCGTGCTTCGGATCCCACGCGCGCATCAGCGCGGTGTCGAACAGGTGGCGCGCGGTCGGCAGCAGCCAGCGCTCCTCGCGGCCGCGCTCGGCCAGGTGCGACTCGAGGATCACCAGCAGCTTGGCCCACTCGGTCTGGTGGCCGGGCTGGAAGCCCCACGGGCGGAACAGGTGGCGCGGGTTGTCGCGGTTGTAGTCCCAGTCGATGTTCCAGTCCGTGTCGTAGTGCTCCCATACAAGACCGCCGGCCTTGGCCGCCTGGCGGCGGGTCATGTGATCGGCCAGCAGCAGCGCGCGGTCGAGGTAGCGCACGTCGTTGCTGGCCTGATAGGCGGCCAGCATCGCCTCGCACATGTGCATGTTGGCGTTCTGGCCGCGGTAGGAGGAGAAGTGCCAGTTCGCGTCGGCCTCGTCGCGGTAGAGGCCGGCCTCGGCGTCCCAATAGCGCTTTTCCAGCAGCGCCCAGGTTTCGTCCATCCAGAGCTCCGCCTCGACCAGCCCCGCGCGCAGCGCGCTGGCGCAGGCCAGCAGCACGAAGGCGACGCCGTAGGCGTGGTTGGTCCGGTCCTCGGGCTCGCCGTCGCGGATGGTCCAGGCGTAGCCGCCGGTGACGGGGTCGCGGTGCACGTCGCGCAGGTAGCGCAGGCCATGGCGCGCGGCTTCGAGGTAATCGGTGTCCTCGAATTCGATCGCGGCCAGCGCGTAGTTGAAAACGAAGCGCGTGCTGCTGACCAGGTGGCGATGGCGGCGGTCGTAGATCGTGCCGTCGTCCTTGAAGTAGTGGAAGAAGCCGCCGGCCGGATCGATCGCACGCGGGTGGTAGAACGCCATGGTCCGGGCGATGTGCTCGCGCAGGAAGCTCTCGCTGCGGAAGTCGGGCAGGGTGGTCATCGGTGTGACTCCAGGAAGGCGTCGACTTCCGCCGCGCTCGGCATCGCGGTGAACGAGCCCTGGCGGGTGACGGTGAGCGCGCCGCAGGCGGCGGCGAAGGCGAGCATCGCGTGCAGGGCAGGCTCGTCACGCAACAACGCATCGAAGGCGTCCGCGTTCCCGAGCGTGGCGAGCTTGTACAGCAGGCCGCCGACGAAAGCATCGCCCGCGGCGGTGGTGTCGACCGCCTCGACCTGCGGGCAGGGCAACTCGCCGGTCGCGTCTCGGCGGAACCAGCGCAGCGGCCGCGGGCCGTCGGTGACCACCAGCAGGCGCGTGCGACCGCGCCACAGGCGGTTGAGCAGCGCGCCGTCCTCGGCCAGCCAGGCGAACTCCTCGGCGCACAGCTTGACCACGTCCGCCAGGTGCAGCGCAGGCCACACCAGCGGTCGCGGGTTCGACTCCCGCGGCCACAGCGCCGGCCGCAGGTTGAGATCGAAGCTCACCAGCGCGCCGGCGGCCTGCGCGCGGCGCATGCCCTCGCGGGTGGTCTCGGCCAGGTCGGGGTCGGTCATGCTGTTGGAACAGACATGGAACACGGCGAGGTCGTCGAACGCCTCCGCACGGAAATGCCGGGGGCGGAACAGCAGGTCCGCCGAGGGTGGCCGATAGAAGTTGAAGCTGCGCTCGCCGCGCGCATCGAGGCTGACGAAGGCCAGCGCCGTGTTGGCTTCGTCCGTGCGCGCCACGTCGGCCACGCCCACGCCGGCGCGTTGCAGGCTGTCGAGCAGGAAATCGCCGAACGGATCGTGCGCGAGCATGCCGGCGAAGCGCGCCGCGCCGCCCAGTCGCGCCACCGCCACCGCCACGTTGGCCGGAGCGCCGCCGGCAAAGGGCACGAACGCACGCGGGAAGCCGTTCGCGCCGGCAGCTTCGGCGTGGAAATCGATCAGCGCTTCGCCGAAGCAGAGGATCGGACGGCTCATCGACCCTCCAGCGACGCACCGGCGATGCGCGAACCGCGCAGGCCGTAGAACACGATGTAGGCGTAGCACACGACGGGCAGGATGAAGGCGGCCTGCACGCCGATCGCGTCGGCCAGCGCGCCCTGCGCGAACGGAATCACCGCGCCGCCGACGATGGCCATGATCAGCAGGCTCGAAGCCTTCTCGGTCAGGGGTCCGAGCCGCTCGATGCCCAGCGTGAAGATGGTCGGGAACATGATCGAGTTGAACAGGCCGATCGCCACGATGCTCCAGGTGGCGGTCATGCCGGCGGTGCTCATGGTGACCGCCAGCAGCGCGATGTTGATCGCGGCGAACAAGGCCAGCAGCGCGCGCGGCGAGTAGCGGGTCATCAGCCAGGAACCGGCGAAGCGGCCGATCATCGCGCCCAGCCAGTAGTAGGACACGTAGGTCGCGGCGGTGGTCTCGTGCATGTTGCCGATCTGCGGCAGCGACAGGTAGTTGACCATGAAGCTGCCGATGGCCACCTCCGCGCCCACATAGCAGAAGATCGCGATCACGCCGAACAGGACGTGCGGGATGCGCAGCGCATCGAGCAGCGTGTGGTGCCCGCGGTCGGCCTGTTCGGTGGCCTCCTCCAGCGTGGGCAGGCGGAACAGGTACACCAGCACCGCCAGCACGAACAGCGCGATAGCCAGGCCCAGGTAGGGCCCTTGCACGGCCTGCGCTTCCTGCGCCCGGTAGACCAGCTGCTCGGCGGGCGAGAGCTGGGTGACTTCCAGCGAACTCTTCACCGCCACTGACAGGATCAGCAGCCCGCCGAAATGGGGTGCGAGGAAGGTGCCGAAGGAATTGAGCGCCTGCGCCAGCGTGAGCCGGCTGGAGCTGGTGCGCTCGGGCCCGAGCAGCGCCACGTAGGGATTGGCGGCCACCTGCAGCACCGTGATGCCGGTGGCGAGCACGAACAGCGCGCCGAGGAAGGCCGGGTAGGAATGCAGCCCCGCGGCCGGCCAGAAGCCGGCGGCGCCCACGCCGGCGATCGCCAGGCCCGCGACGATGCCGAGCTTGTATCCCAGGTGTGCCACCAGCCGCCCGGCGGGCAGCGACATCAGGAAGTACGCGCCGAAGAAGGTGAACTGCACCAGCATCGCCTGCTTGTAGTTCAGTTCGAACAGCGCCTTCAGGTGCGGAATGAGAATGTCGTTGAGGCAGGTCAGGAAGCCCCACATGAAGAAGATCGTGGTGACCACCGCGAGCGCCGCGGGATAGTGGGTGTAGCGCTCGCGCGAACTGTCGGCGGGAGCGGCGGGCGACCGGTTGGGAGCTTGCATGATGGCCATGGGGACTCCTTAAGTCCTGGTCAGGCGGTGGGCGGGCAACTGCTGGCGCGGATCACCAGGCGTACGGGGGCGACGATGCGCCGCGTTTCGGCTTCGGGGTCGCGCAGGCGTTCGAGCAGCATCTGCGCGGCCTGGCGACCGCGTGCGCGCGGCGCGGCGGCGAGGGTGGTAAGTGAAGGGGTGGCAAGCGCGGCTTCGGCGATGTCGTCGAAGCCGGTGAGGGCGAAGTCGCGTCCCGGCGTGAGCCCGCGTTCGACCAGTCCGTGCATCAGGCCCAGCGCCACTGCGTCGTTGTAGCAGACCGCCGCGGTGGGCGCCGGCCCGGCCGCGAACAGCGCCTCGGCGCAGCGGGCCGCATCCAGGCGCGTGGGCAGGCATTCGACTTCCCAGTGCGAGTCCACCGGCAATTTGGCGGCCTTCATCGCCTCGCGATAGCCGATGCGGCGCTGGCGGCACGACGAGGAGTCCCCGTGGCCGCCGAAAAAGGCGATGCGCCGGTGACCTTGCTCGACCAGATGCGCGGTGGCCTCGCGCGCGCCCTGCTGGTTGTCCAGTGCCAGTGAATCCCAATGCGCGTATTCGGGCTGTTCGCCGGTGAGCTCGCGGTTGAACACCAGCAGCGGCGTGCGCGCGCCGACCGCGGCCAGCACCTGGCTGGCGTCGCTGCCCTCGGCGGGCGAGAGGATGATGCCGCCCGGTCCGTGTTCGATCAGCGAGCCGAGCACCGCCTGCTCGCGCTTGGGCGATTCGCTGGACGAGCCGAGCAGGGTGACCATGCCTGCCTCGCCGACCACGTCGTCCACGCCCGCGGCGAATTCGGCGAAGAACGGGTTGGCCAGTTCGTTGATGACCAGCGCGATCGACGAGGACGTGCGCCGGCGCAGGTTGGCGGCGGCGCGGTTGTAGACGTAGCCCTGCCTGCGCAGTTCCTCTTCGACGCGCGCACGGGTGTCCTTGTTGACCAGCGGGCTGCCACGCAGCACCAGTGAGACGGTCGCGCGCGAGACGCCGCAGCCGGCGGCGATGTCGCTCACGGTGACCTTGCGGCCGAGTGGGGTGTTGCTGTCCATTGGGCACCCGGTGGGATAAGCGGTTTGGAACGATCCAAATCTAGCCGATCATGACACCAGCGGCTTCACGCAGCGCAACATGCGCCGCGCGGCGCGCGCTGTTAGCGTTGGCATTTGGAACGATCCAAACGGAGCCTTTCAGATGGCCCTTCGCCTGTCCCGCCTCGTTTTCGCCCTGGCCCTCTCGCCCGGCGTCGCGCTCGCCGCCACCGGCCATGCGGGCGACGTCGATCCGCGCATCGGCACCGGCGGCGACGGCCACACCTTTCCCGGCGCCACGGTGCCCTTCGGCATGATCCAGCTGTCGCCCGACACGGCGATGCCGGATTTCAAGCACGCCTACAAATGGGCCGCCGGCTACCAGTACGGCGACGGCAGCATCCTGGGCTTCTCGCATACGCACTTCTCCGGTTCCGGGCACTCGGACCTGGGCGACGTGCTGGTGATGCCGATCGCCGGCGAGGTGAAGCTGGAACCGGGCGACCCGGCCAGGCCCGGCAGCGGCTACCGCTCGCGCTTCGACCATGCCACCGAGGTCGAGCAGGCCGGCTATTACGCCGTGACCCTGGCCGACTACGGCATCCGCGCCGAGCTCACCGCAGGGCGCCGCGTGGGTTGGCATCGCTATACCTTCCCCGCGGGCAAGAGCGCGCACCTGCTGCTGGACCTGCGCCCCAGCATCTACGACTACCCGGGCAAGGTGCTGTGGTCGAACGTGCAGGTGGCCGACGACGGCACCGTGACCGGCTGCCGAACCACGCGCGGCTGGGCGCCGGGGCGGGAACTGTGCTTCGCCATGCGCTTCAACCAGCCGGTCACCGCGCGCACGCTGTACGACCGCGAGAACGATGTCGCCTACAAGGGCTTCAAGGGACCGGGCAACCAGCCTGTGGACCACGACGCGCAGAGCGGCCGCGCGCTGGTCGGCGTGTTCGACTTCGGCTCGCTGGTCAAGCCGCTGGAAGTGAAGGTGGCGATCTCGCCGGTCAGCGCCGCCAACGCGGTTGCCAACCTGGACGCGGACGGCAAGGGCTGGGACTTCGATGCCCGCCGCGCGCAGGCGAAGGCCGCCTGGGACAAGGCGCTGGCGGTGGTCGATGTCGACGCACCGGCAACCGTGCGCAAGCAGTTCTACACCGCGCTCTACCACGCGATGCTCTCGCCCACGCTGAGCATGGACGCCAACGGCCAGTACCGCGGCCCCGACCACGCGGTACACCAGGCCAGGGGCTACGACTTCTACTCGACCTGGTCCTTGTGGGACGTCTACCGCGCGCAGCAGCCGCTCATGGTGCTGCTCGCTCCCGAGCGCAGCAGCGACTTCGTCCGCTCCCTCATCGCAGCGCGCGAGGCCAGCCCGTTCGGCATCCTGCCGGTGTGGGCGTACCAGGGCCTGGAGACCTGGTGCATGATCGGTTACCACGCCGTGCCGGTGATCGCCGACGCGTACATCAAGGGCGTGCGCGGCTTCGATGCGGGCAAAGCCTTGGACGCCATGGTCGCAAGCGCCACCTACGCCCCCTATGGCGACCTGGCCGACTACATGAAACTCGGCTACGTGCCGATCGACCGCGAGCCCGAGGGCGCCTCCAAGACGCTCGAATACGCCTACGACGACTGGTCGCTGGCGCAGATGGCCCGGGCGATGGGGCGGGACGATGTCGCCGCCACCTTCGGCAAACGCGCCGGCAACTGGAAGAACGCCTGGGATCCCGGGACCGGCTTCATGCGCGCGCGCCTCGCCGACGGCAAGTTCCGCGAACCGTTCGATCCCACGGCCGCCGGTTACGGCAGCGACTTCACCGAAGGCAACGCCTGGCAGTATTCGTGGTACGTGCCGCAAGACGTGCCGGGACTGATCGGGGCGATGGGCGGCAACGCGAAGTTCGTGGCGAAACTGGACGCGCTGTTCGACGCCAAAGTGGACCCGGCGCACTTCAAGCACGTGGAGGACATCACCGGACTGATCGGCTGGTACGCCCACGGCAACGAACCCAGCCACCACATCGCCTACCTGTACGACTACGCCGGCGCGCCGTGGAAGACGCAGCAGCGGCTCAAGCAGATCATGGACAGCCAGTACGCGGCGCGTCCGGACGGGCTCTCGGGCAACGACGACCTGGGCCAGATGTCGGCCTGGTACGTGTTCACCGCGCTGGGCTTCTATCCGGTGACACCGGCGAGCGACGTGTACGCGATCGGCCGGCCGTTCGTCGAACGGGCCACGCTGCACCTGACCAACGGCAAGGTCTTCACCGTCAGCGCCGCGCCGCTGGACGACGCGCATCCCTACGTCGGCGAGGTCACGTTGAACGGCAAGCCGCTGGGCAAGCCCTTCCTGCGCCACGGGCAGATCCTTGCCGGCGGGGAACTGCATTTCCGCATGCAGGCCGAGCCGGCGCGCCCGTGAGATCGCTTCCGGCCGGGCGCGTGCCCGCAGGCTGTTTCAAGGCCAGTGCGACCCCTCACCGCAACCCTCTCCCCGCAGGGAGAGGGGGCCGCCTGAACCCCCGGTACGGGGGATCGGGCCACGCCATGCCGGCAATTACGCCGGAGTCCGCCATCACCCGGCCCTAACGCGCCGTAGGCTTTCATTACACGTTTACCGGCCGGGGGCGACAGGACGTAAGCTGCGCCTGGTCGACGCGCCGTGAGGAAGCCTCCCGCATGCCCAGCCGCCATCGCGCCCTGCTGCCCGAGCTTCGCCGCGGCCTGCACCGCTGGCGCGTGCCGCGGTGGCGCATGGTCGGGCTGCTGTGCGCGGTGCTGGTGATCGTGCTGCTGCCGTACCTGGCCACGCGCACCAGCCACGAGGACGCGATGGAAGCGGGCCAGCTGGTCACGCACTCCTCCGAGGTCAAGTCGCTCACCTACCGGATCGCCTATGTCACCCGCAGCAGCGAGGCGGCGATATTCCGCCTGCTGGAGGGCGCCAGGGAACCCAGCCTGGTCGACAGGGCGCACCAGGCCGGCAACGACGTGCCCGCGCTGCTCGGCCAGCTGAGCGACATGACGCGCGACAACCCGACCCAGCAGGCCGCGATCGGCGCGCTGGGCAACGTGGTCAACGGCCGCCTGGCGCTGCTCGAACAGGCGCTGGCGCGTATCCAGCACGGCGATCGCGCCGGCGCGGTGGCGGCGCTGCACGATGCCGGCACGTTGTTTCCGATGGACGATCAGATCGATACGGTCGTGCGCAACGAGGGCACCGTGCTGATGGAGCGTCGCGCGCACGCGCGGCGCAGCGCGTTCGAAAGTGCGCTGGTGCTGGGAATCACCTCGATCGCGCAGATCGTGCTGCTGTCGATCATCGTGCTCGTGTCCGAACGCCAGATCGCCCGCCGCATGCGCGCCGAGACGCGCGAGAGCCAGGCGGTGCGCCGCGCGCAGATGATCCTGCAGGCGGTGCGCGAGCCGATCGCCCTGCTCAACGCGCAGCTGTGCACGTTGCTGGTCAACACCGCCTTCAGCGAGTTGTATGGCCTGCCGCAGGAGGACCAGCGCGAGTTGCGCCCGCTGCAGGAGGTGGGCGAGGGCGCCTGGACCGACGGCGCGCTGCTGCAGCGCCTGCGCGACGTGATGCTGCACGATCGCGAGCTGTGGGACTACGAGCTGGTCCAGCGCACCGTCGGCGGGATCGATCGCCACGTCATGGTCAACGCGCGGCGCCTGCAACAGCACGAGGGCGAACCGCCGGTGCTGCTGCTCACTGTCAGCGACGTCACCGCGCGCGCGCTGGTCGAGCAGCAGGTGAAGGAGCTCAACCGCCAGCTCGAAGGCAAGGTGGCGCAGATTTCCGACGTCAACCGCGAGCTGGAGGCCTTCAGCTATTCCGTCTCGCACGACCTGCGCGCGCCGCTGCGCCACATCGCCGGCTTCACCGGCAAGCTCAAGCGGCACCTGGTCGAACACCTGGACGAGACCTCCGCCCATTATCTGGACGTCATCTCCACCTCTGCCACGCGCATGGCGCAGCTGATCGACGACCTGCTGGTGTTCTCGCGCCTGGGGCGCGGCGCGCTCAGGTTGCAGGCCGTGGATACGCAGTCGCTGGTCGACGAGGCGCGTGCACTGGCCGAGTCGGAGGCAGGCGAGCGGCGCATCGAGTGGAGCATCGGCCCGCTGCCGATCGTGATCGGCGACGAGAACATGCTGCGCACCGTGTGGCAGAACCTGATCGGCAACGCGGTCAAGTACACCGGCCGGCGC
This sequence comes from Frateuria edaphi, assembly GCF_021117405.1. NCBI lineage: Bacteria > Pseudomonadati > Pseudomonadota > Gammaproteobacteria > Lysobacterales > Rhodanobacteraceae > Frateuria > Frateuria edaphi. The sequence continues at coordinate 2,810,851 of NZ_CP088251.1, read as the reverse complement.
GAGGTGGCGCAGATCGCCATCAACGTGAACCGTGACCGCGACGGTGAATATGTCTTCACGGTGGCCGACAACGGCGCGGGGTTCAATATGGAATACGCCGGCAAGCTGTTCGGCGTGTTCCAGCGCCTGCACCGCGCCTCCGAGTTTCCCGGCAACGGCATCGGGCTGGCCAACGTGCGCCGCATCGTCGCGCGCCATGGCGGCCGAGTCTGGGCCGAGGCCGAACCGGAACGCGGTGCGAGCTTCCATTTTTCGCTGCCGGCCACCGAACTGGCCGAAGCGCGCACCACGAGGCTTCCGTCATGAACAATCGTCACCTGGGTCCGGTACTGCTGGTCGAGGACAGCATGGCCGATGCCGAGATGGCCATGGACGCGCTGCGCGAAGCCAATCTGGCCAACCCCGTGGTGCACGTGGAAGATGGCGTCGACTGCCTGGACTACCTGCAGTGCCGCGGCCCCTGGCAGGGTCGCGAGGACGTCGACCCGTCGGTGATCCTGCTCGACATCAAGATGCCGCGCATGAACGGGCTGGAGGTCCTGACCCGGCTGCGCGGCGAGGAGCGGTGGCACCTGATCCCGGTGGTGATCCTGTCTTCCTCGCGCGAGGAGAGCGACCTGGCGCGCAGCTGGGACCTGGGCGTGAATGCCTACGTGATCAAGCCGGTGGACGTGGACCAGTTCTTCGAGGCCGTGCGGACGCTGGGCCGCTTCTGGGCCGTGCTCAACCAGTTGCCGGAGCACGAATGACTTCGGGTGCTGGACGACGGAACGAAACAGGAGCGCAATAGACTGCATGCCCAACGCCACCACACGCCCGCTGCCCACCATCCGCATCCTGCAGGTCGAGGACGACCCGATCGATGCCGAGTTGATCCAGGCCGAACTGGACGCCGATGGCATCGAGTACCAGGTGCGCCTGGTCGACGACGAGGCTGGCTACACCGCGTGTCTTGAGGAATTCCAGCCCGACATCGTGCTGTCGGACCTGAGCCTGCCCGGCTTCTCCGGCCAGCGCGCGCTGGAGCTGTTGCGCCAGCACGACGAGGACCTGCCTTTCATCTACGTCTCGGCGACGCTGGGCGAGGAGGCGGCGGTCGAAGCGCTGCGCAACGGCGCCACCGACTACATCCTCAAGCAGAATCCCACCCGCCTGGCCAGCGCCGTGCGCCGCGCGCTGGCGGAGGCCGAGGCGTTGCGCGCCAAGCGTCGCGCCGAGGCCGAACTGATCCGCGCGCAACGCTTCGAAAGCTTGGCCATGCTCGCCGGGGGCTTGAGCCACGACCTGCGCAACCTGCTGCAACCGCTGCTGCTGGCTGGCGACAGCCTCCAGGACTACCAGGAGGATCCACGCCTGGCGCGGCTGGGCACACTGGTGCGCGACTGTGGCCGGCGCGGACTGCAGATGGTGCAGTCGATGCTCTCCTTCGCTCGCGGCGCGCGGCGCGCCGAGCAGGTACGCGTGGGCGCGCTGATGGATGCATTGGGTCTGTTGCTGCGCGGTAGCGTGCCGCGCGGGGTGAAGATGGACGTGGAGGTCGACGACCGCGAGCTCACCGTCGAAGGCAACCACACGGAACTGCAGCAGGCGCTGCTCAACCTTTGCCTCAACGCGATCCAGGCCATGGGCGAGTCGGGAGGCAGCCTGCGCATCGAGGCCTGCGAGTGCGAATTGGCCGAGGATTTCTTTCTTTCCGGGGAGCAGCCGCATGCGGGGCGCTACCTGCGCCTGACCGTCGCCGACACCGGCCCGGGCATGCCGCCGGAGGTGCGCGAACACCTCTTCGAGCCGTTCTTCACCACCAAGGAAACCGGCACCGGCCTGGGGCTGCTTTCGTGCCAGCGCATAGTCGCCAGCCACAACGGCGTCATGCGCCTGGACAGCGAAACGGGCAAGGGGACGGCCTTTCACCTGTACATCCCGATCGAGGAACCCAAGGTCGAAGCGGAGGCCCAGGAGGAGCAGGGTGAAAGCCTGATGGGCGAAGCCGAACGCGTGCTGGTGGTGGTGGAGGAAGCCGGCCCGCTGTCGTTGCTGGTGGATGTCCTGGACGGCTACGGATACCAGCCGCACGCCAGCCAGAGCGGCACCGCCGCGCTGCAGTGGATCGAGGCGCACGGCGTGCCCGATCTGGTCGTGATGGACGCGGACATGAACCTGTTCACCGGCGTGCGCACGCTGGCGGCCCTGATCGAGCACGGGTATCGCCGGGCGGTGCTGTTGCTGGCACGGCCGGAGGCGCCGCCGGATCTGGAGGAGTTGCCCCGGCTGGATCGGCTCTACCTGGTGGACAAGCCGATCAACACCCAGCAGTTGCTGCGCACCATGCGCCAGGCGCTGGGCGGGCAGGAGGCGGAGGCGGGCGAATAACTTCCAGCAGCCTCCCCGCAGCGGAGCTGACGGAGAGGTCTGGAGTGGGCTTTGCTCCGTGGAAGGGCACGTTCCTCACGAGCGCCGGCCCTCGCCCCGACCCCTCCCCGAAGGGAAGCGGGAAGCAAGGTGTCAGTCGATGCCGAGCTTTTTCAGCTTGTAACGCAGCGCCCGGAAGGTGATGCCGAGCTTCTTCGCCGCCGCGGTCTTGTTGTAGCGCGACTCTTCCAGCGCCTTGATGATCGCCGTGCGTTCGAGGTTGCTGATGTAGTCGTCCAGCGGTACGCCGCTGCCCAGACCGGCGGCGTGGGGCACGGCCGGCTGCGCGGCGACCGGGGCGCCCGGCTGCGGCGCGTGCATGGCCGCGTGGGCGGCGTTGACCGGCTCCGGCTGGCGCAACGGTCGCTGCGGCAGCATCAGGTCGTCGGCGCCGATGGTGTCACCCTCGCACATCGCCATGGCGCGCTCGAGGATGTTCTCCAGCTCGCGCACGTTGCCCGGGAAGTCGTATTCCTCCAGCGCCTGCTGCGCGTCCGGCTTCAGCCGGCCGGGCGCGCCGCCGCTCTTGGCAGCGAGCGAGCGCAGGATGAAGGCGGCGAGTTGCGGCACGTCGCCCCGGCGCTCGCGAAGAGGCGGCACGCGCAGCTCGATCACGTTGATGCGATAGAACAGGTCCTGGCGGAACTGGGCCTGCTCGACCAGCCGGGCCAGGTCCTTGTGCGTCGCCGAGAGGATGCGCACGTCCACCGGCACCTCCTCGCGGGCACCGATCGGGCGCACCGCCTTCTCCTGGATCGCGCGCAGCAGCTTGACCTGCATGTGCAGCGGCAGCTCGGCCACCTCGTCAAGGAACAGCGTGCCGCCATGGGCGGCCTGGAAAAGGCCTTCCTTGTCGGCGCCGGCGCCGGTGAAGCTGCCCTTCTTGTGGCCGAAGAATTCGCTTTCCATCAACTCGGACGGAATCGCGCCGCAGTTGACCGGCACGAACGGCCCGCTGGCGCGTGGACCCTGCTCGTGGATCAGCCGCGCGACCAGCTCCTTGCCCACGCCCGATTCGCCGGCGATGTACACCGGCGCCTGGTTGCGCGCGAGCTTGGTGATGGTCGCGCGCACCTGCTGCATCGCCGGCGAGTCGCCGACCAGCCGGCCAGCCGCGCCGGTCGCCGTGGCGGCGCCACCGCTCTTGCGTTCCTCCGCCAGCTGCAGCGCGGTGCGCACCAGCCGGCGCAACATCTGGATATCGACCGGCTTGGACACGAAGTCGAAGGCGCCGGCCTTGAGCGCGTTCACGGCCGCATCGACGTTGCCGTAGGCGGTGATCATCGCCACCGGCATGTCCGGATGGGTGGCGGCGATCAGCTCGATCACCTCATGGCCGGTGCCGTCGGGCAGGCGCATGTCGGTAAAGCACAGGTCGTAACTGCGTTCGCCCAGCGCCCGGCGGGCCTCCGCCACGGTTCCCACCGCTTCCACCTGCAGGTCCATGCGGCCAAGCGTGATGGTGAGCAGCTCGCGAATGTCGCGTTCGTCGTCGATGACCAGGACGGTCTGTGCGGACATGGTTCTCTTCGGCAGGCGGTAACAGTGGAAGGGTATAGCAGTTTGGCGGTTCTGTGCTCTGATCCGCGGCAGGAAACGGCGTGATTGCGGGCTTCACGCTTTGCTCCCTCTCCCCGGAGGGGGAAGCCAGGTGTCAGCCCGCGTCGCCGCCGTCGGCCGGATGCCTCGCAGGTGGCGTGAGGGTCAGCCGGAAGCAACTGCCGCCGCCGGCCACACGCACGTATTCGAGCGACGCCTGGTTGGCTTCGCTCATCTGCCGGGCGAGGTACAGCCCCAGGCCGGTGCCGTACTCGTGCGTGGTGTAGAACGGCTCGAAGATCTGCGCGGCCACCTTGGGTGCGATGCCGGGGCCGCGGTCGATCACTTCCAGGATCGGCACGCTGTGTTCGCCCTGGCGCACCACGACCATGACCCGCGCCGGCTCGCCTGGCATGCGGCCGTAGCGCAACGCGTTCTGCACCAGGTTCCACACCACCTGCTGCAACTGCTGCGGATCGGCCACCGCGGCTACCGCCATCGAGCCGGTGATCACGCGCAGCGAGTCGCCGCCGATGTCGTTGCCCTGCTTGTATTCCTCCACGAAACCGTTGGCCCAGCGGCCCAGGTCCAGGGTTTCCGGGCGCGAGCGCTCGCGCCGGGAGAGCTGCAGGATGTTCTCGATGATCTCGTTCAGCCGCACGCAGTGGTTGTTGATGATCTCCACCATGCGCGCATCGCCGGCGGCGAGCTCCTTGGACTCGGCCAGCAGCTGCGCCGAGTAGCGGATCGCGGCGAGCGGGTTCCTGATTTCGTGCGCGATCGAGGCCGACAGGCGCCCCAGGGAGCTCAGGGTCAATTCTTCCGCACGGCGCGAGAGCAGCGAGGTGTCGTCCAGGAAGATCAGTACGTGCGAGTCGTCGTTTGGCGCCAGGCGGGTGAAGCGCGGCACCACTTCGGGTACGCCGTCGGCCAGCTGCGTGGCGGTCTCGTCCAGCTTGCCCGAGGTCATCCAGTGGTACAGCCGGCGCGAAAGCTCCGGCGCCAGCTTGCCCAGGTCGCGCTGGTCGGCCGGCGGATTGCCCAGCAGCATCCAGGCCGACTCGTTCAACTGGTGGATGCGGTTGGCGTCGTCCACCAGCAGCACGCCGGTCTTCATGCGCCGGATGATCAGCTCGTTGACCTGCGAGAGGTTGGCCAGGTCCAGGCTGCGCTGCTCGGCCAGCGCCTCGGTGGCGCGTAGCTGGCGTCCAAGTACGTGGCAGAGCGTGGTGGTGGCGAAGTAGGCCACGCCCAGCAGGCCCGATTCGAGCAGGTCGCCGTCACCGTGCGCCTCCGCGAGCAATGTATGGCCCAGCATGCCGAGCGTAGCCAGCGCCGCGAAGAAGCACGACAGCCTCAATGGCAGCACCAACGCGCCGGTGGAGAGGTTCACCGCCAGCATCATCGCGATGCCGATGCGCGCGTCGTGGATCAGCCAGGCGGCCAGCACCGCCACCATGATGTCCACCACCAGCGCGCCGGAAACCACCAGCCGTGCGTTGGCCATGGCGTTGCGGGTCTGCACCAGCATGCCGATGGCGAACAGCAGGTAGACCCCGGTCACCACATAGGCCAGTACCGGCTGGTCGACGGTCGGCCAGGTCAGCCGCGGCGAGCTGAGCGCCAGGCCCGTGTAGACCAGGGCCTGCGCCAGCCGGAAGTAGTTGAGGAAGAACAGTTCGTGGCGGATCGCCATCGCGGCCGGGCGGGCCGGCTGGAAAACGGGCGGTTCGGCGGGGAGGGTGGCTGGCACGTTGACGGCTTCGGCGCGGCGTTCGTCCGAGTATAGACAGGCCGGCGGGCGCTGCCAGGGGCGTGGCGCACGGATGGCGCGGCCAGGCGGCACTTTCCATCACGGCCGCCTTTGCGCGAAAATGCCCGGCCGTATTGCGCGATTCGTGCCCGGTTGACTCCAGGCAGCGCGCATTGCACGCCGGCAGTGTGCTGAAAGCCGCCGTCCGACCCTCTCCCGCGCCCACGCTGCCTAGCGCGCGTGCGGCCCGATACGTTTCCCCGTTCGCTCGAGGTATAGGAATGAATTTCCACGAGTACCAGGCCAAAGAGCTGTTCGCGCAGTACGGCATCACCGTACCGCCGGGCAAGGTTGCCAACTCCCCCGACGCCGCCGTCGACGCCGCCAAGGCGCTGGGCGGCTCGCAATGGATGGTCAAGGCGCAGATCCACGCAGGCGGCCGCGGCAAGGCCGGCGGCGTGAAGTTCTGCAAGAGCCTCGACGACGTGCGCGCTGCCGCCAAGGGCATGCTGGGCACGAACATGGCGACCTACCAGTCCGCTGGCCGCGCGCTGCCGGTCAACCTGGTGCTGGTGACCGACGCCACGAATATCGCCAAGGAGCTGTACCTGTCGGTGCTGGTCGACCGCGATTCGAAGTCGGTCTCCTTCATCGCCTCCAAGCACGGTGGCGTGGACATCGAGCAGGTCGCCCGCGACACGCCCGAGGACATCCACACCATCGTGGTGGACTTCGTCGAAGGCCTGCAGCCCTACCAGTGCCGCCAGCTCGGCTTCGCGATGGACCTCAATCCCAAGCAGGTCAACCAGCTGACCAAGATCATGCTGGGCCTGTACAAGCTGTTCAACGAGAAGGACCTGTCGCTGGTGGAGCTGAACCCGCTGGCGATCCTCGAGGACGGCAACCTGGCCGCGCTCGACGGCAAGGTGAACTCCGACGACAACGCCGACTTCCGCCACCCGGAACTGGTCGCCATGCGCGATCTCTCCCAGGAAGACGCCGCCGAAGCGGCCGCCGTGCAGCACAACCTCAACTACGTGACCATGGACGGCTCGATCGGCTGCATGGTCAACGGTGCGGGCCTGGCCATGGCCACCATGGACGTGATCAAGCTGGCGGGCGGCGAGCCGGCCAACTTCCTCGACGTCGGCGGCGGCGCCACCAAGGAGCGCGTGACCGAGGCGTTCAAGCTGATCCTCTCCTCCGACAAGGTGAAGGCCATCCTGGTCAACATCTTCGGCGGCATCGTGCGCTGCGACCTGATCGCCGAGGGCATCATCGCCGCGGTGAAGGAAGTGGGCCTGACCATCCCGGTGGTCGTGCGCCTGCAGGGCACCAACGTGGAGAAGGGCCGCGAACTGCTGGCCAATTCCGGCCTGGCGATCACGCCGGCTGACGATCTCAACGACGCGGCGCAGAAAGCCGTGGCCGCCGCGAAGTGAGGAGCGAACAAGCATGAGCGTTCTGGTCAACAAGAATACGAAGGTGCTGGTGCAGGGCTTCACCGGCCAGCAGGGCACCTTCCACGCCGAACAGGCGATCGACTACGGCACCAAGATCGTAGGCGGTGTCACCCCCGGCAAGGGCGGCTCCGAGCATATCGGCCTGCCGGTCTTCAATTCGATGGAAGAAGCCGTCGCCGATACCGGTGCCGACGCCTCGGTCATCTTCGTGCCGCCGCCGTTCGCGGCCGATTCGATCCTGGAAGCGATCGACGCGGGCATCCGCGTGATCGTGGCGATCACCGAGGGCATCCCGGTGCTGGACATGCTGCGCGTGAAGAACGTGCTGGCGCAGCATCCGGAGACCGTGCTGATCGGGCCGAACTGCCCCGGCATCATCACCCCGGGCGAGTGCAAGATCGGCATCATGCCGGGCCACATCCACAAGCCGGGCAAGGTCGGTATCGTGTCGCGCTCCGGCACGCTGACCTATGAGGCCGTGTTCCAGACCACCAACGAGGGCCTGGGCCAGTCCACCTGCATCGGCATCGGCGGCGACCCGATCAACGGCCTGAACTTCATCGACTGCCTGAAGCTGTTCCAGGACGATCCGCAGACCGAAGGCATCATCATGGTCGGCGAGATCGGCGGCAGCGCCGAGGAAGACGCCGCCGAGTTCATCGGCGAGTACGTGACCAAGCCGGTGGTGTCCTTCATCGCAGGTGCGTCGGCTCCTCCGGGCAAGCGCATGGGCCATGCCGGCGCGATCATCTCCGGCGGCAAGGGGACCGCGGCGGCGAAGTTTGCGGCGCTGGAGAAGGCGGGCGTGACGACGGTGAAGTCGCCGGCCGACCTCGGCAAGACGCTGGCGAAGCTGATGAAGTAAGGCGCGTCACTTCGCGCACGACAAAAGGCCACGCGAAAGCGTGGCCTTTTGCTTTTGGCTCCCTCTCCCCGCAGGGGAGAGGGAGGCACAAGCGTTGGCCCGCGGAACACCCGCCCCCACTATCATGGCGATCCCCCAACACCCCTCTCGCCCATGAGCGCCCAACTTCGCCTCGCCCTGGCCCAGTTCGACTTCTCCGTCGGCGCCGTCGCCGCCAACACCGCGAAGATCCGCGAGCTGATGAACCGGGCGCGCGTCGGCGGTGCGGACCTGGTGGCTTTCCCGGAGCTGGCGATCAGCGGCTACCCGCCCGAGGACCTGCTGATCCGCCCCAGTTTCCTGCAGGCCTGCAACGAGGCGATCGCCACGCTGGCCGAAGGCACGAACGGCCTCGCCGCGCTGGTTGGCTTCCCGCACAGCGAGGGCGAGGTTTACAACGCCGCCGCGCTGCTGCGCGAGGGACGGATCGAATGCGTCGCGCACAAGCAGGCGCTGCCCAACTACGGCGTGTTCGACGACAAGCGCTACTTCCGTCCGGGCCACGCCAGCGCCACCGGCATGGTCAACGGTGTACGCGTGGGTTTCCTGGTCTGCGAGGACATCTGGGAGCCCGAGCCGGCGGCACGGGCCGCAAAGGCGGGCGCCGAACTGATCGTGGTGATCAATGCCTCGCCCTGGGACGACGCCAAGCAGGCCACCCGCGAGGCGCTGCTTGCCGCACGCGCGAAGGAAACCGGCTGCGCCATCGTCTATCTCAACCTCGTTGGCGGCCAGGACGAGGTGGTCTACGACGGTGCCTCGATGCTGGTCAACGGCGACGGCACCATCGCCGCGCGCGCCCCCGCCTTCGTCGATGCACTGCTGTGGGCCACGTTCGACCCGACGACCCGCACGTTGGTCGCCGACCACTGGCCGGTCGCCGCCGACACGCGTCCGGAGGCCGTGCTCTATGGGGCGCTCACCCGGGGCATCCGGGACTACATCGACAAGAACGGCTTTCCCGGCGTGCTGCTGGGCCTGTCCGGCGGTATCGACTCGGCGCTGACGCTGGCGCTGGCGGTCGACGCGTTGGGCGCCGAGCGCGTCACCGCAGTGATGCTGCCGACCCGCTACACCTCGAAACTCTCGCTGGACGGCGCGCGCGAACAGGCCGAACGCCTGGGCGTGGCCTACCACGTGATCGACATCGAGCCGACCTACCAGAGCTTCCTCGCGGCGCTCACGCCCGCCTTCGCCGGCAAGGCCATGGACACCACCGAGGAGAACCTGCAATCACGCACGCGCGGCGTGATGTTGATGGGCCTTTCCAACAAGCACAGCCACCTGCTGCTCGCCACCGGCAACAAGAGCGAAATGGCGGTCGGCTACGCCACCCTCTACGGCGACATGTGCGGCGCCTACGCGCCGCTCAAGGACGTGTACAAGACGGTCGTGTACCGGCTCTCGCGCTGGCGCAACGAGGCCGGCCAGGTGATCCCGCCTGCGGTCATCGACCGCCCGCCCTCGGCGGAACTGCGCGAGGACCAGACCGACCAGGATTCGCTGCCGCCCTACGACGTACTCGACGCCATCCTCACGCGCTTCATCGAGGACGAGCAGTCCCAGGCCGAAATCGCCGCCGCGGGTTTCGACCCGGACACCGTGCGCCGGGTGGCCAGCCTGGTACTTCGCAACGAGTTCAAGCGCCGCCAGGCAGCCCCGGGCCCGCGCGTGACCACCCGCGCCTTCGGCCGCGAGCGCCGCTATCCCATCACCTCCGGCTGGCGATAGCTCCATGTAAGGCTGCCTGTGCGCGACCGCCGTCTCTCACGATCGCGTACACGTGCACTCCTGCAAGGAACGCAATGGCGACCTGCACCAAAAAAAAGGCCGGCGATGCGCCGGCCTTTTTTCTCAATGATGCCCCGAGAAGGGAATCAGCTTGCGCAACGTCGAAGGCGCATGCGGCCACTTCGGATCGGTCAGGTAGGGGTGGTCCGGGTAATTGAGCGCCAGCACCTTGCGGACGTTCTCGGCCTGCTGCTTCTGGTCCAGCGCCATGTAGCTGCGGGCGAGGATGGCGAGCGCATCGCCGGTCTGCGGCGCCTGCTGGTAGTGCTCGACCACGTACTGGGCGCGATCGGCGGACGCCACGAAAGCCTCGTTGCGCAGGTAGAACTCGGCGACGTTGATCTCGTACTGGGCCAGGATGTTGCGCAGGTAGATCATGCGCTGGCGGGCGTCGGTGGTGTAGGCGCTGTCGGGGAAGCGGCGGGCCAGTTCGGAAAAGTCGTCGAACGCCTGCAGGTTGTACGCCTGGTCGCGGCGTGCCTGCGAGCCCGTGCGGGAGATGTAGCGTTCGATCACGCCGCTGGTGCGACCGAAATTGATCAGGCCGCGCAGGTAATAGGCATAATCGACATGTTTCTGGGTCGGATACGTCTTGATGAAGCGGTTGATCGTCGAGTACGCGTCGTCCGGCTCGTTGTCCTTGTACTGCGAATAGGCCAGTTCCAGCTGCGCCTGCTCGTTGTAGTCGCCGGACGGGAAGCGCGCGATCAGGCGCTGGTAGGCCTTGGTCGCAGCGGCGTAGTCGCCGTTCATCACGTCGTCGTGGGCCGTGGCGTAGAGCTTCTCCACCGACATGGTGTCGATGGTCTCGCGCTTGGGGCCGAACAGCGAGCAGGCGCCCAGGGAAAGTCCGAGGACCAGCACGGCGAGCAATTTGAAGAATACGCGCATTGGGAATTTTTTATGGATGTGATCGTGGGGATGATAGCCCAAACCGTTGGCCACCCGCGGAGGGCGGCATGACCGTCATCCGGCACGCGGCCCAGGTCCCGCTGTCGGCGGCGGGCAGGCGTTTCGACCAGGCGCTGGCCGAGATGTTCCCCGACTACTCGCGCTCGCGCCTGACCGCCTGGATCAAGGCCGGTGCGGTGACGCTGGACGGCGCCGTGGCGCCGCCGCGCCAACTGCTGCGCGGTGGCGAACAGGTGCGGGTCGAAGCCGAGCTGGCCAACGAGGTGGAAAGCGCTCCGGAGGCCATCGACCTCGCCATCGTGCACGAGGACGAGCATGTGCTGGTGCTGGACAAGCCGGCCGGCCTGGTCGTGCACCCGGGCGCCGGCAACCCGGCCGGCACCCTGCTCAACGCGCTGCTGCACCACGATCCAAAGCTGGCCGAGCTGCCGCGCGCCGGCATCGTGCACCGGCTGGACAAGGACACCTCGGGCCTGATGGTGGTGGCCAGGTCGCTGGCCGCGCATACCGCGCTGGTGGATATGCTCTCGCGCCATGATGTGGAACGGCAGTACGAGGCGGTCGTACTCGGCACGCTGGTGGCCGGCGGCACCGTCGATGCGCCGATCGGCCGGCACATGGGCGACCGCCTGCGCCAGGCGGTGCGCGACGAGGAGGACGGCAAACACGCCATCACCCACTACCGCCTGCGCGAGCGCTTCCGCGCGCACAGCCTGATCCAGTGCAGCCTGGAGACCGGTCGCACCCACCAGATCCGCGTGCACATGGCGCACATCCACCACCCGCTGGTCGGCGATCCCTTGTATGGCACTGGCCTTCGCCTGCCCAAGGGCGCGACACCGGAACTGGTCGCGGCGTTGCGCGGCTTCCGGCGCCAGGCGCTGCACGCCGAGCGGCTGGCGTTCGAGCATCCCGCGACGGGCGAGGCGATGGCATTCGAGGCGAAACGACCCGTGGACATGAACGCATTGATCGGGACACTGCGGGCCGATGCCATGGAGCAGAGCGATCCCTATTAGCCATCAGGCTCGCGCCCGCCATAACCGCGGCTGGGAGGACTCTTGCCCGCGCACCGTGGGATGGCTATCCGCGCGCTATGCTTGTGGCTCCCCGTGACGGCCATCCCCATGACCGAACCCTGGATACTCCCCGACTGGCCCGCGCCACGCGGCGTGCACGCGGCGGTGACCACCCGCCATGGGCCCGGCATCTCCACCGGTCCCTACGCACGCTTCAACCTTGGCCTGCGCAGCGGCGACGCCGCCGAATCGGTGGCGAGCAACCGCGACGCCCTGCGCCACGCCCTCGCGCTGCCGTCCGATCCGCGCTGGCTGCGGCAGGTGCACGGCACCACCGTCGCACAGTTGGGTCCGCTCGCCAGCGCGGCGGAACCGCAGGCGGATGCCGCGGTGGCGCACCTCTCCGGCACGGTGCTCGCCATCCTTACCGCCGATTGCCTGCCTGTGCTGTTCTGCAGCGATGACGGCGCGCGCATCGGCGCTGCCCATGCAGGCTGGCGCGGGTTGGCCGCGGGCGTGCTGGAAGCCACGATCGATGCAATGGGTACCCCGCCAGCGCGCCTGCTGGCGTGGTTGGGTCCGTGCATCGGTGCCGGTTCGTACGAAGTGGGCGAGGACGTGCGCGCCGCCTTTGTCGAACCCCATCCGGCGGCGTCCGCCTGTTTCGCGTCGACGCGGCCGAACCATTGGCATTGCGATCTGGCGAGCCTGGCCCGGCTGAAACTCGCCGCGGCGGGCATCACGCGCGTTCACGGCGGGGGTTTCGATACGCTGGCCGACCAGCGCTTCTATTCCTATCGCCGGGATGGAGCGGACAGCGGTCGCTTCGCGAGTTTGATCTGGCGCGACTGAGGCAGGGTGGGCTGAAGCCCACCGCGACCTCTGGGATGGTGGCTGAAGCCCCCCCGTCCTCTCAAGCCAGGACGGGAATGCTCGCCACGCCCGCCTCGATCGCCGCGCGATGCATCGCGCAACGCGGCAACATCCGCGCGAAGTAGAACCGCGCGGTGTCCCGCTTGGCCTGTTTGAACGCCGCCGATTGCGCGCTGCCTTCGGCCGCCGCCACGCTGCGCGCCCACATGTAGGCCAGCGCGATGTAGCCGGAGTAGTAGAGGTAATCCACCGCGGCCGCGCCGAGTTCCTCCGGGTTCGCCTGCGCGCGCTCGGCCAGCGTCATCGTCAGCGCTTGCCACTCCCTGGCCGCCTTCGACAGCGGCGCGATGAAGTCGCTCAGCGCCGGGTTGCCCGCGTGCTGCTGGCAGAAGCCACCGATCTCCTCCAGGAAGTGGCGCAACCCCGCGCCCTTGAGCTGCACGATCTTGCGGCCCAGCAGGTCCATCGCCTGGATGCCGGTGGTTCCCTCGTACAGCGTGATGATCCGCGCGTCGCGCACGAACTGTTCCACGCCGTTCTCGGCGATGTAGCCGTGCCCGCCGTAGACCTGCACCGCTTCCTTGACGCTCTCCTGCGCCAGTTCGGTGAGCACGCCCTTGACGATCGGGATCAGGAACGCCACGAGCTCGCCAGCCTTCGCGCGCGCGCCTTCGTCGGCGGCGCGTTCCTCGATGTCCAGCTGCAGCGCCGCGTAGAGCATCAGCGCGCGGCCGCCCTCGACGATGGCGCGCTGGGTCAGCAGCATGCGCCGCACGTCCGGATGCACCACCAGCGGATCGGCCGGCTTGTCCGGGTAGGCCGGACCGCTCAGCGCACGGCCCTGCAGGCGCTCGCGCGCGTAGTTGAGGCTGTTCTGCAGGCCGCGCTCGGCCAGGCCGATGCCCTGCACGCCGACCGCCAGGCGCGCTGCGTTCATCATGGTGAACATGCCGAACAGGCCCTTGTGCGGCTGGCCGATCAGCCAGCCCTCGGCGCCATCGAAGTTCATCACGCAGGTGGGCGAGCCGTGGATGCCCATCTTGTGCTCGATCGCGCCGGCGGACACCGCGTTGCGCTCGCCCATCGCACCGTCGCGTGCGACCTTGAACTTCGGCACCACGAACAGCGAAATGCCGCGGCTCCCGGCCGGGGCGTCGGGCAGGCGCGCCAGCACCAGGTGCACGATGTTCTCGGTCAGATCGTGCTCGCCGGCGGTGATGAAGATCTTGGTGCCGGTGAGGCGGTAGCTGCCGTCCGCGGCCGGTTCCGCGCGCGTCTTGAGCAGCCCCAGGTCCGAGCCGGCCTGCGGCTCGGTCAGGCACATGCTGCCGCACCAGCGGCCCTCGACCATGGGCTTGAGGAAGACCTCCTTCTGCCAGTCGTCGCCGTGCAGCTGCAACGCGTGCGCCGCGCCCTGGCTGAGCAGCGGATAGTTGCCCCAGGCGAGGTTGGCCGAATCGAGCATCTCCTTCATCGCCACGCCGACGACTTCCGGCAGCGCCTGTCCGCCCATCGCCTCGGGCATCGTCAGTCCGGCCCAGCCGCCCTCGACGTAGGTGCGATAGGCCTCGCGGAAGCCCTTGGGCGTGGTCACCGTGGCGGTGGCCTTGTCGAAATGGCAGCCCTCGGCGTCGCCCGAAGCGTTGAGCGGAGCGAGCACCTGTTCGTTGAAACGCGCCGCTTCCTCCAGCACCGCATCGAGCAGGTCGCGCGTGTGGCCCTCGCCGCCGGTGAGCGGCGTCAGCGTGGCCTCCGCGCCGAACAGGTCGTGCAGCACGAAACGCATGTCGTCGAGCGGGGCCTTGTAGATCGTCATCGGGTATTCCTCGAGAAAACGTTGGGACGTGGCGTTTGCGCAGAGTGGGGTTTCAGCCACCGCGGTATGCGTTGGGAAGGGTCAGCGCCAGGTATTGGCGATGCCCGGCACGGGCGAGAGCCAGTCCTTGCCGGAGAAGTCGAAGTCGCGCGGCTCTTTCTCCTGCTCGGGCTTGGCGCGCATGCTGCCGGCAAGCGTGTAGGGCAGGGCGCCGGCGCTGCCCTTGGCGGCACTGGCCGCCAGGGCCTTGCTCATCGCGGGTGTCGGCAGCACGTCGATCTGCACCGAATCGCCGGCGAAGGCGGGGATGTCGCGCTCGAAGGCGCCATGCACGCGCACCGGCACGCTGTCGCCCATCGCCAGCTGCGCGTCCATCCCCGTGAAGTCCATGCCGCCGTAACTGTTGTTCTGGATGCGCACGGTCAGCCGCCAGGCGCCACCGGGCTGGAGTTCCAGCTGCTGGATGTTGACGGTAGGCGGAAACACGCTCTTGCGGGGAGGGCCACAGGCAACCACGCCCAGGGCCAGCGACAGCGGGACGATCCAGCGCAGGAAACGCATCGCGGGTTCTCCAAACGATCGTTCGAATTCCTGATTCTAACCACAGCCGACCGCTTAGCGTCAGCCGCTGGGGCACGCGGCCATCACGGCCGCGCCCGGTTTCGCCGTGGGCGGCGAACAGGCATCATCAGCGTCTTTCGTCCCAAGGTTGCCCACGCATGCCACGCCGCTACGTCGCCCGCCGCTCCCCCATCCACGGCAATGGCGTGTTCGCCACCGCGCCGATCAAGAAGGGCGAGGAGATCGTCGAGTACAAGGGCACGCTGATGACCCACGCCGAGGCCGACGACATGTACGGCGACGGCGGCGAAACCGGTCACACCTTCCTGTTCACGCTCAACGACGACTACATCATCGACGCCAACCGCAAGGGCAACACCGCGCGCTGGATCAACCACAGCTGCGCGCCGAACTGCCGCGCGGTGGTCGAGGAAAGCGAAAGCGGCGACCCGCGCAAGGATCGCGTGCTGATCGAGGCGATCCGCGACATCAAGCCGGGCGAGGAACTGACCTACGACTACGGCATCGTGCTGGACGTGCCCTACACCGCGCGGCTGAAGAAGCTGTGGCAGTGCCTGTGCGGCACGCCCGACTGCACCGGGACGCTGCTCAAGCCCAAGCGCTGATCCGCGTTCCTGCACGAAGGCGTTACTAACACCCGGATGACATGCGCAAGACGTCCTGCGCATGCGCCAGGCGCCATCCTCTCCGCTTCATTCGCAGGAGGATCGACATGACGCCATCGAAGAAGCTCAACGGCCGCGCCATCGCCGTGCTCGCCACCGACGGTTTCGAGTATTCGGAGCTCACCGAACCCAAGCGCCTGCTGGAGGAGGCCGGCGCGGACGTGCAGGTGGTCGCGCCGGGCGACGCCAAGGAGATCAAGGGCTGGAAAGGTGGCGACTGGGCCGGCAGCGTGCCGGTGGACATGAAGCTGGAGGAGGTCGACGTCTCCGACTTCGATGCGCTGGTGTTGCCCGGCGGCGTGATCAACCCCGACAAGCTGCGCACGCAGCCGGCCGCGGTCAAGCTGGTGCAGGCGTTCGCAAAAGCCGGCAAGACGGTGGCGGCGATCTGCCATGGGCCGTGGACGCTCATCAACGCGGGGCAGGTCGAGGGGCGCAAGGTGACGTCGTGGCCCTCGCTCCGGCAGGACTTGGAAAACGCCGGCGCGAAATGGGAAGACCGCGAAGTGGTGCGCGACGGCAACCTGATCACGAGCCGCAAGCCGGACGACATCCCGGCGTTTGCCAAGGCGGTGATCGAGGCGTTGGCGGCTTGAACGACCGCTCTCCGGCGCAGCCGGGGGAGAGGGGTAGGGAGAGATGGTGGCTTTCGGTTTTTACCCTCCCACCCCGGCCTCTCCCTGGCGGGGAGAGGGCGCCGATCTGCCTGGCGGGATCAGTCCTCCTCCACGTGGGGCTTCCACGCCTCGCTGAGCTGCCTCTGCACCGGCGGCGGCACCGCTTCGTAGTGCGAGAGATCCAGGCTGTAGCGCCCCTGCCCGCCGGTCATCGCCTTGAGTTCGGTCGGGTAGTCGGTCAACTCCGCCAACGGCGCCTGCGCACGGATCAGCAGTTCCCCGCCGCGCTGCGTGTCGGTGCCCATGATGCGTGCTCGTTTTCCGGCCAGGCTTCCGGTGACGTCGCCCACGCTGGCTTCGGGAATCGCCACCTCCACGTCCACGATCGGTTCGAGCACGATCGGCCGCGCCTTGCCGACCGCATCCATGAACGCCTTCCTGCCCGCGCTGACGAACGCCACCTCCTTCGAATCCACCGGGTGGTACTTGCCGTCGTACACGGTCACGCGCAGGTCCTGCATCGGATAGCCGGCGACGGCGCCGCTCTCCATCGCCTGGCGCACGCCCTTTTCGATCGCCGGCAGAAACTGATTGGGAATCACGCCGCCCTTGACCTCGTCGACGAACTCGAAGCCGGCGCCACGATCGAGCGGGTCCACGCGCAGGAACACCTCGCCGAACTGCCCGGCGCCGCCGGTCTGCTTCTTGTGCCGGTGGTGGCCGTCCGCGTGCGCGGCGATGGTTTCGCGGTAGGCGATGCGCGGTGGATGCGTGTCCACCTCCACGCCGTAGCGCTCGCGCATGCGCTCGAGCATCACCTTCAAGTGCAGCTCCGACAGTCCGCGCACCACAGCTTCGTTCAATTCCTTGTGGTGCTCCATCCGCAGGCACGGGTCTTCTTCGGCCAACCGCGCCAGCGCCTGCGAGAGCTTCTGTTCCTGGCCCTTGTGCCGCGGCGTGAGCGCCAGGGCGAACATCGGCTGCGGGTAGTCCATCGGCGCGAGGTGGATGCCGTCCTCATCGTGCGAGTCGTGCAGCACCGCGTCGAAGTGGATCTCCTCCACCTTGGCCACCGCCGCGATGTCGCCGGGGATCGCCTGGTCGATCTCCACGTGCGCCTTGCCGTTGAGGCGGAACAGGTGGCCGACCTTGAAGGACTTGCGCGCATCGTCGACGAACAGCTGCGTGTCGCGCCGGATCGTGCCCTGCCACATGCGGAATACGCCCAGCTTGCCGACGAACGGGTCGTTGACGATCTTGAAGACGTCGGCGATGACGTGCTTCGACGGATCGCCGTCGACCGTGATCGCCTCGCCCTGGCCATCGACGAACGGCGGCGGGTTGCCCTCGGCCGGATTGGGCAGCAGGCGCCCTGCCACGTCCAGGAATTCATTCACGCCCACGCCGGTGCGGGCGCTGACGAAGCAGATCGGCACCAGGTGGCCCTCGCGCAGGCATTGCTCGAACGCGTCGTGCAACTGCTCGCGGCTGAGCGCGCCTTCGCCGTTGTCGAGGTAGGCGCCCATCGTGGACTCGTTGATCTCCACCACCTGGTCGACGATCTGCTGGTGCGCCGCGGCGAGCGAGGAAAAGTCGGTGGTGCCCTCGTTGTGGAAGAAGCAGTCGAGCACCAGCTTGCCGCCCTGGGCGGGCAGGTTCACCGGCAGGCATTCGGGGCCGAATTCCTCGCGCAACCCATCGACCAGCTTTCCCAGCCGGGCGCCCTCGAAGTCGATCTTGTTGACCACCAGCACGCGCGCCAGGCGGCGCTCCCGCGCCCGCGCCATCATGCGGCGGGTGCCATGCTCGATCCCATTGATGGCGTTGACCACGATCGCCACCGTCTCCACCGCCGCGAAGGCGGACAGGGTGGCGCCGCGGAAGTCCGCGTAGCCCGCGGTATCGATCAGGTTGATGTGGCAGCCGTCGCGGTCGATGCTCGCGATCGCGCTGTCGATGGAATGCCCGCGCGCCTTCTCCTGCGCGTCGGTATCGGACTGGGTGGTGCCGCGCTCGACCGAGCCGGGCGTCTGGATGACGCCGCCGGCATGCAGCAAGGCTTCGAACAAGGTGGTCTTGCCGGTGCCGGCATGGCCGGCGAGCGCGATGTTGCGGATGTTTTCCGTGCTGTACGACACGAGACGTCCCTCCTTGAGCTAAGGGCGCGGACTCGCATCGGCATGAACGGCGCCGCACGAGGCCGCGCTTGGCGGCTGACGATGGCGGGCCGTCATGGTCGTCCTCGGGCGCACAGGGCGCGGGCGGGGCGGTCATGGCGGGGTGCGGCGGGTGCCGCCTGTGTAGCCTTGAGCGATCCGTTCGCGCGGTCAAGCGGCAATGCGGGCGGGAACCCCTTGGAAACGTGACGGTCTTGCGAAGGCGGGCGCGTTGACGGCCTGCTTCCCCAAGCAAGGAACTCCCCCCATCGTTTCCCCGCCGCAGCTCGAACCGCATCGTTGGCTTGCCACGTCGCCCCGCCCGGGACTGGCGCCCCTGGACGAGGACACCCGTGCGCTGCTGCGCGCCTGGCGCGAGCGGACGCCGCCGCACGAACCCTGGCGGTTTCGTCTTGCGCTTGCGCTGGTGCTGGCGCTGCACGGCCTGTTCGCCATCGTCGCGTGGTGGGAGATGCAGCCTCGTCCCACGCGCGAGGTCGTCCACGCGCGACTGGGCAGCGCTTTGCAGGTGCGCCTGATCGCGCGGCCGCGCACGGTGGCACCCGCACCACCACCTGCCGTGCCGCAACCGCCGTTGCCCACGCGACCGCCGTCGCCCTCGCGCGAGCGACCCCGCAAGGATGCGATGATGGTCAGCCTGCCTGCGCCGTCCGCCGTCCCGGCTTCCCGGACGCCACGCCTGTACGACCGCACCGGGCAACCCATGCTTCCCGCAAGCGCGGCGACCACCGCGCCGATACCCGACTACGTGCAGCGCATGCCCCAGGGCGACCGCCAGGTGATGAGCCACGACAACCCGATCAAGTACAAGGCCACGCGTTTCGAGGAATATTTCCCGTCGCCCAACGAAACCCTCGTCGGCCAGACCGTGCGCCGGGCGCTGAGCGCGACCCGCACGAACGAGCACAAGTCGGTCAACCTCGGGCATGGCATCCACCTCAAGTGCAGGACGCTGTTCGGCCTCCCCACGCCCGATTGCACCATGCCGCCCGCGCCGCCTTCGAAGAAGGATGGCGACGAGCGGCTCAACATGGCGTCCGCCCCGCTGGCGAAGGAACTGGCTCCGCCCAGGCGCAAGCTGGCCGAATGCATCGCCCTCTACCGCGCCGGCAAGCCGCTGCCGCACGGCTGCCCGGTCGATACGCCCGTGCGCGCGGTCGATGCCGAATGCGATGAAGCACGGCAGGCCGGCAAGCCGCCGCCGATGCACTGCCGCAAGCCCTGAGCCGCCTCGCCAGGATGCAATCCCTCGACCTCTAGGCCGCGCTAGAGGGCGATGATTTCCGGCCCGCAGGAAAAGCCGCCGTTCACAAGCGGCCCCCGCAACGAACGCCGGATCCTGTTCACCGGGCACGGCCCTTCCACCCCGCAAGCTACACTTTCCCCATGCCCCTGCCACCCGCGGACAAGCCGAGCGACTCGCCCGCCAAAGCGCACCCGGTCCTCATGCTGCGCTCGCCACGCGAGGCGGCGGCACAAGCGATCGTCTACCGCCGTCGGCGCGCCGAGCGGCCGCATGATCGCGCCCTGCGCATCGCCGGACTGGCCGGCACGCTGCTGGTGCATCTCATGGTGCTGTTCGGCGCCATCCTCGGCCCCGCCTACGATCTCCAGGAGCCCGAACACACGAGTGAGCCGCTGCAGGTGCGTCTGATCGACAAGCCCGAGCCGCCACCTCCGCCGCCCGTGCGCGGCACGCCGCCCAAGCGGGTCGGGCCGCGCCACCGCGGCAACACCAGCACCGCCGCTGCGGTGCAGGCCCAGCGCGCACCAAGCACGCCACCGACGCCGACGCCTTCCAGGCCCGACACGCCGGTCATCACGATCACCGCGCCGAAGGCGACCATCCAGATTGCCAAGGCCGCCGCGCCGACTCCGCCGCTCACGCTGCCGCGCCCGCAGCCGACGCCGGACCTCGCGCCTGTGCCGCTGGCCGGCACGCCGCCGCGGATCAACCTCGACGCGCCGCCGACGGTGCGCCCGGTGCCACCGAAGTTCCAACCCGAGCCGGTGCGCAAGCCGCAGGCCGAAGGCAACCGGCCGATGCCCACGCCGCCTTCGCTGGCGATGCCTGCCGTGCCCGCGCAGGCGACCCCGCCGGTCGCCACGCCCAGCATCGCGATCGACCAGGTCGCGCCGCCGAAAGCCCTGCCACCCAGCACGGTGGACCTGGTCCGACCGCAACCGCCCGCCGCGCCTGCCACGCCCCAGGTCGAGGCGATCCCGCTACCGGCACAGGCCGCGCCCACCATCAACCTGGCGCCGCAGATCAACGCACCCACGCCACTCGTGCCGCGCGAACGCCCGCGCGTGCAGGCGCCCAGCATCCAGCTCGCCGAACCGCAGCTCTCGGCCGTGCCGCTGGAAACGACGCCCGCGCCCGCGGCGCCGCAACCCTCCGCGCCCGCCATCGACGTACCCAAGGCGACCTCGCCCGCGGCACCGGTCATCCTGGCCAGCCCGCAGATCGCGGCCACGCCGTCGACCGCATCTGCACCGGCCGAAGCCGCCGCACCGTCAACTCCCGCCGGGGAAACCGCCGCCACGCAGCCAGGTAGTGCCACCACGCAGGAGAACGCACCCGCCAGCGCGCCCGAGGCGACACCGCAGGGCAGCGACACGGGCGCCCCCGGCGCCCGCGAAGGCGCATCCGAAACCGCGAGCGCCAACGGCGCACCCGCGCCGCAGGCCGGCCAGGGCAAGGGGCAGGACGAAGGCAAGCAGGGCAAGGCACAACCGGGCGCGGCCGAGGGCGCCCAGCGGGGCCGACTGGGCAGTTACATCCAGCTCAAGCCACACGGCGACACCGAAATCATGGACCATCGCGCGCCCGATATCGGTTACAGGCCCACCCGCTTCGAGGACGACTGGGCGCCCGAAGGCGAGAGTTCCATCGATACCGCCCTGCGCCACGCGGTCGAGAAGACCACCATCAAGCACACCTTTCACCTGCCGCGGGGCGTGCGGCTCAATTGCAAGGTCAGCCCGCTGTTTCCCATCGCGCTGTTCGGCTGCGGTGGCGACCCGCCCGCGAAAGCCGCCAAGGATCCGGAGCTCTACAAGCGCCTGAACCTGGCGCCAGTGAAATCGCTCGATCCCACCGTATCCAGCAGCGCGGCGACGGCCACACCGACCCCCGTGCCCGCCGCGCCGATCAAGCTGGACAACGCGGCACAATGCGCCGCTGCGCGCGTCAGCGGCGGCCCGCTGCCGCCCAATTGCGAGGGTGTCGCGCCGTCGCCTCCACCCGCGCGCGTGCCGCCCAGCAGCTCGAGCTCGTGGGTGCCGGCGAGCGACCAGTTCTGACAGCGGGCTGGGCGGCGCTCGTTGTGCCGTCCGGCAACCAGGTATCCCCTTCCCGGGGCGCCGTGATTACTACCGACCTTTCCGGGGTTTCTTCGGCTTGGGCTCGGGCATGGCACCCGCGGTCGCCAGCAGCAACGCCTGCAGCTGGTCCGAATCGTCCAGCAACTCGTCCGCGACCGGATAGGGCTTGGCGCCGGGGTAGGGCGGGCGGCGCGGCAGGTTTGCCGTCAGCTCGGCGGTGGCGTTCGCCGCCTTGACGAACAGGCTGTTGTCGCACGCGAAAGCGACCACTTTCCCGTCGATGTAGATCCCGTACTCGCCGAACATCCGCTTGAACGTAATGCGTTCGTCCAGCGCCGCCTGTTCGATGACGTAATCGATGAAGGAAAGATCTGTTGCCATGCATGGCCTCGGGAAACGCCGGCCGCCAGGGCTGGCAACGCCTCTTTATCGCACGTCCGCTCTTGTTGCGGGCGGACCCGGCGGCGGTTGGCCGCGCCAGGCCCGTCTCGCCGGCGCCGCAACCTGCCAGCGGTAATTCGATTCGCCCAGTGGCGAACGCGGGGGCGCCTCAGGCGCGGCAGCGGTTGATCTGGTCGCGCAGGGCTTCGGTGGCTTTGCGGGCGGCAGCGTCGAAGTCTTCGCCGTCGCCCGCGTAGAGGATGGCGCGGGAGGAGCTGATCATCAGGCCGGTGCCGTCAGCCGTGCGGCCATGGCGCAGGACCGCTTCGACGTCGCCGCCCTGGGCGCCGATGCCGGGGACGAGCAGGGGCATGTCGCCGACCAGGACGCGTACCTGGGCGAGTTGCTCGGGCCAGGTGGCGCCGGTGACGAGGGCGCAGTTGCCGTTCGCGTTCCAGTCGCGGGCGATGGTGCGGGCGAGGTGCTGGTAGAGCGGCAGACGTTCGCCGTTGGTGCTTTCGACGATCAGGTCCTGCAGGTCGGCGGCGCCGGGGTTGGAGGTGTGGCAGAGCAGGATCACGCCCTTGTCGGCACGGTCCAGGAAGGGCTGGATGGAGTCGCGGCCGAGGTAGGGGTTCAGGGTGACGGCGTCGGCCCGGTAGCGCTCGAAGGCTTCGGTGGCGTAGTGCTGGGCGGTCGAGCCGATGTCGCCGCGCTTGGCGTCGAGGATGACCGGCACGCCCGGATGCGCGTCGTGGATGTGGGCGATCAGGCGTTCCAGCGCGTCTTCGCCGCGAAGGGCGGCGAAGTGGGCGATCTGGGGTTTGTAGGCGCAGACCAGGTCGGCGGTGGCGTCGACGATGGCGCGGCAGAAGGTGTAGACCGCGTCGGAGGTGTCGCGCAGATGGGCGGGGAACTTGGCGGGTTCGGGGTCGAGGCCCACGCAGACGAGGGAGTCATTGCGCTGCCATGCCTGGTGCAGGGACTGCATGAAGTGCATGGGGGGCTCCTCGTTGGTGTGTAGTGTCTTTCGCTCGATGGTGCTGCCGGGCTAGAGCGGCCCCTCACCCCAGCCCTCTCCACCTAGGGGAGAGGGCGCGGGATGGCCCCTCGCGTGGAGGGGCCAAACGCTTAGGCCAGCTTCTTGTACTTCACGCGCTTGGGACCGGCGTCGTCGCCCAGGCGGCGCTTCTTGTCGGCCTCGTACTCGTTGTAGTTGCCGGGGAAGAACTCCACGTGCGAGTCGCCCTCGAAGGCGATGATGTGCGTGGCGATGCGGTCCAGGAACCAGCGGTCATGGCTGATCACCACCGCGCAGCCGGGGAACTCCAGCAGCGCGTCTTCGAGCGCGCGCAGGGTTTCCACGTCCAGGTCGTTGGACGGCTCGTCGAGCAGCAGCACGTTGCCGCCCTGCAGCAGGGTCTTGGCCATGTGCAGGCGGCCGCGTTCGCCGCCGGACAGGTTGCCGACGATCTTCTGCTGGTCGGTGCCCTTGAAGTTGAAGCGGCCGATGTAGGCGCGCGACTGGATCTCGAAGTTGCCGATGGTGAGGATGTCCGAGCCGCCGGACACTTCCTGCCACACGTTGTTCTTGGCATCGAGCGCGTCGCGCGACTGGTCGACGTAGGCGAGCTTGACCGTGTGGCCGAGCTTGACCTCGCCCGAATCGGGCTGCTCCTTGCCCATGATCATCTTCATCAGCGTCGACTTGCCCGCGCCGTTGGGACCCATCACGCCGACGATCGCACCGGCCGGGATCTTGAACGACAGGTCGTCGATCAGCAGGCGGTCGCCGAAGGACTTGCTGACGTTCTTGAACTCGATCACTTCCTGACCTAAGCGCTCGCCCGGCGGAATGAAGATCTCGTTGGTCTCGTTGCGGCGCTGGTACTCGACCGAGTTCAGTTCCTCGAAGCGGTTGAGGCGAGCCTTGCCCTTGGACTGGCGGCCCTTGGCGGCCGAGCGGATCCACTCCAGTTCCTTCTCGATCGCACGCTGGCGGGACTTCTCCTGCTGCGCTTCCTGCTTCAGGCGAGCGTCTTTCTGTTCCAGCCAGTCGGTGTAGTTGCCCTTCCACGGGATGCCGCGGCCGCGGTCGAGCTCGAGGATCCATTCGGCAGCGTTGTCCAGGAAGTAGCGGTCATGGGTGACCGCCACCACGGTGCCGGGGTAATCCTGCAGGAAATGCTCCAGCCATTCGACCGACTCGGCGTCCAGGTGGTTGGTCGGCTCGTCGAGCAGCAGCATGTCCGGCTTGGACAGCAGCAGGCGGCACAGCGCCACGCGGCGCTTCTCGCCGCCGGAGAGCGGGCCGACCGGGGCATCCCACGGCGGCAGGCGCAGCGCGTCGGCGGCCACTTCCAGCTGGCGTCCCAGCGCGTGGGCGTCGTTGGCGGCGAGCAGGTTTTCCAGCTGTTCCTGCTCCTTGGCGAGGGCGTCGAAATCGGCGCCTTCCTCGGCATAGGCGGCGTAGACCTCTTCCAGTCGCTTCTGCGCGTCGAGGATGACGTGCACGCCTTCCTCGACCACTTCGCGAACGGTCTTTTCCGGATCGAGCTGTGGTTCCTGCGCCAGGTAGCCGACCTTGATGCCCGGCTGCGGGCGGGCCTCGCCCTGGAAGTCGGTGTCCACGCCGGCCATGATCCTGAGCACTGTGGACTTGCCCGCGCCGTTGAGGCCCAGCAGGCCGATCTTGGCGCCGGGGAAGAAGCTGAGCGAGATGTCCTTGATGATCTGGCGCTTCGGGGGAACGATCTTGCTCACCCCGTTCATGGTGTAGATGTACTGCATGCTTCGGCTCCCTAAGGGCGTCCGCGGGCCGCGGGAGCGGTCCGACAGAGAAAGGCGGGGAAATGACCGCCAATTATCGCCGATCGGGCTGCGTCTTGCCACGCGGCGGGCCGTTTTCCCCTTGAGGCTCGGCGTTTTGGGCTCGGGAGCAGGGCGATGGAAGCGATCGGCGGCGTATGGAGCAGGCGGCGCGGTTGGCGCGCGCTGGAACGGTGGGTCGGCCAGCGGGTTTCCCGGCGTGGACCGACGGCGACCTTCGCCTACGAATTCCTCTGTTTCGGGGTGAAACAGGCCTCCGCCTGCCTGTTCGGCGGGTTGATGGTGGCGCTGTTGCTGGCGTCGTGGCGCTGGTACCCGCCCGATGCCCCGCTGGCGCGCTACGACTTCATCACGCTGACGGCGGTCGGAATCCAGCTGGCGTTGCTGGCGAGCGGGCTGGAGAGCCCGCGCGAGGCGCGCGTGATCGCGCTGTTCCACGTGGTCGGCACGCTGATGGAGCTGTTCAAGACGGCCGTGGGCTCGTGGACGTATCCGGAGCCCTCGCTGCTGCGCCTGGGCGGGGTGCCGCTGTTTTCCGGCTTCATGTACGCCTCGGTGGGCAGCTACATCGCACGCGCCTGGCGGCTGTTCGATTTCCGCTTCACCGGGCACCCGGGCTTTGCACCGACGCTGGGGCTGACACTGGCGATCTACCTCAACTTCTTCACCCACCATTACCTGCCGGACGCCCGGGTGTTGCTGTTCGCCGCGCTGGCGTGGCTGTTCCGGCACACCTGGGTGCACTACCGCATCCGCCGCGTGCACCGGCGCATGCCATTGCTGCTGGGCTTCGTGCTGGTGGCGCTGTTCATCTGGATGGCCGAGAACGTGGGCACCTTCAGCCGCGCCTGGCTTTATCCGCCGCAGCGCCACGGTTGGTCGATGGTCCCGGTGTCGAAGCTGGGGTCGTGGCTGCTGCTGATGGTGATCAGCTACGTGATGGTCTGGGCGTTGCACCAGCGCAAGGGAGGCGCCGATCAGGACTGAGCGCGGTCGGGTCGCGCCGCTTCGAACAACGTGCCGGCGGTGCGGGTATGCAGCGAGGCGGCGTCGAAGCCTTCTGGCAACAGGCCGGCGATCTCCAGCATCACCGCGCCGTGCAGTGCCGCCCAGATCTGGTGACCCAGCAGCGGCGCGTCGGCCTCCACCGCACCTTCGGCCACCAGCACCTCGACGTGGGCGGCGATCGTGCGCCACATGCGCGCGTGGGCTTCGCGATAGGCCGGGTCGTCGCGGCGGGGCTCGGGATACTCGAACATCAGCCGGTAGGTGGCCGTCTCGCGGCGGGCGAATGCGACGTAGGCATCGCGCACCGCGCGGCTGCGCGTGCGGCCGTCGCCAGGCGTGTCCAGCGCGCGCTCCAGTGCCTCGGAGAACCGGTGCATGCCGCGCGTACGCACCGCCGTGACGATCTGCTCCTTGCTGGCGAAGTAGCGGTAAGGCGTCATCGTGCCGCAGCCGAGCTCGGCGGCGATGCGGCGCATGCTGACGGCAGCCGGGCCTTCCTCGACGAACAGCCGTGCCGCCACCTGGCAGATGCGTTCGCGGAAGGCCTCCGCGTCGTGCTCGCTGAGCGCCTTGGGCATGTCAGCGCGTGCCCAGCGCCTTGCGGAAGAAAGCGACGGCGTCGGCGTTGATCCGCTGGTGCACTTTCGCGCGGTCCACGCCCGGCGGATCCTTGCAGATCGCGCCGGCGTCCTTCGCCAGCGCCGCCGAACAGGGCGCCAGGAAGACCCAGTGGTCCGCTTTGGGCACCTCGTTGACGCGCGCGAGGGTGGGAACGAGCGGCTTGAGGTGCAGCGCATTCTCCGAGGGCAACAGCACGTGGTCGTGCTGGCCGTACCAGAGGTCGACCGGTCGATCGATCGCGCCGGCGCCGGCCTTGTCGAAGACCAGCGACAGCGGCGCCATCACGAAGGCGGCCTTGACGCGCGGATCGGCGGTATCGCCCCAGCGGCCGATGTCGTGCTGGATATCCGCCAGGTAAGCCGCAGCCGCCTCGGGCGTGAGTTTCTTCGCCGGACCACAGGTCTCCATGTCGTCCGGGTGGCGATGGCAGTAGCCGATGAAAAGATCGAATCGCGGTTTGGCGCCGACGACGAGCAGGGCGGTGTAGCCGCCCGCCGAGAAACCGGCCACGCCGATGCGCGCCGGATCGATCAGCGTTTTCCAGTGCGCGTCCGAGAGCACCGTGTCGATGACGGCGCGCACTTCGATGGCACGCCCCACCAGCACCCTGGACGTGGCCGAGCCGCTCTGGTCGTGGAAGTTGTCGCCGGGTTGCTCGAAGGTGGCGACGACGAAGCCGTGCCGCGCGAGATAGCTGGCCAGGTCGTGGTGGCCCAGGTCCGAGCCGCCATGCCCGTGCGAGATGATCACCAGCGGCCACGGGCCAGGTGTTGGCGCAGCGTCCGATGTGGCGGCGACGTCATACGGACCGAAGGCTGTCGTACCGTGCGTCGGCGTGGACGAGGGATAGAACACGAAGCCTGGCGTCTGTGCCTGGTTGACCGGGTCCGGGAAGCTGATCGGTCGTATGCCCGCGCCCTCGACGTCCACCGCGCACAGCGCCAACGGGATCAAGAGCAGGGTGACTGCCATGAGGCAGCGCAGGCGTCGCGCAATCGGTGCCATCGAACGTTCTCCCAGGGTGGCGTGCGGTGTACGGTACGATGTACGCAACTCTGGCGCAAGCGCCCGCAGTGGCCGCGAACCCCCGCGAGGACTACACTTTTCGGCTAAACCCCGCACCCACCCCGCCGAGGCGACGCATGTTCCCGAAGGATTGCACGATCGAAGGTTTCGACCCTGAGCTGGCCAAGGCCATCGCCGACGAAGCGCGTCGCCAGGAAGACCACGTCGAGCTGATCGCCTCGGAGAACTACGCCAGCCCGCGCGTGATGGAAGCGCAGGGCTCGGTGCTGACCAACAAGTACGCCGAGGGCTACCCCGGCAAGCGCTACTACGGCGGCTGCGAGTACGTGGACGTGGCCGAACGCCTGGCCATCGATCGCGTCAAGCAGCTGTTCGGCGCCACCTACGCCAACGTGCAGCCGCACTCGGGCTCGCAGGCCAACCAGGCGGTGTACCTGGCCTTGCTGCAGCCGGGCGACACCATCCTTGGCATGAGCCTCGCCCACGGCGGCCATCTCACCCACGGCGCCAAGGTCAACATCTCCGGCAAGCTGTTCAATGCCGTGCAGTACGGCGTGAACGACGCAGGCCTGATCGACTACGACGAAGTCCAGCGCCTGGCCAGCGAGCACAAGCCGAAGATGCTGGTCGGCGGTTTCTCGGCCTACTCGCAGGTGGTCGACTGGAAGCGCATGCGCCAGATCGCCGATTCGGTCGGCGCGATCTTCTTCGTCGACATGGCGCACGTGGCCGGCCTGGTCGCCGCCGGCGTGTATCCGAGCCCGCTGCCGCACGCGCACGTGGTCACCTCGACCACCCACAAGACCCTGCGCGGTCCGCGCGGCGGCATCATCGTGGCCAGCCGCGACGCGATGGGCGAGGCGGGCGAGGAGATCGAGAAGAAGCTGCAGTCGATCGTCTTCCCGGGCATCCAGGGCGGCCCGCTGATGCACGTGATCGCGGCCAAGGCGGTCGCCTTCAAGGAAGCGCTGGAGCCTGACTTCAAGGCCTACCAGGCGCAGGTGGTGAAGAACGCGCAGGCGATGGCGAAGACCATCATCGAGCGCGGCTACAAGATCGTCTCCGGCGGCACCGAGAACCACCTGATGCTGGTCGACATGATCGGCAAGGGCGTCACCGGCAAGGATGCGGAAGCGGCGCTGGGCAAGGCCCACATCACGGTCAACAAGAACGCCGTGCCGAACGACCCGCAGAAGCCTTTCGTCACCTCGGGCCTGCGCGTGGGCACCCCGGCCGTCACCACCCGCGGCTACAAGGAAGCCGACTGCGTGGACCTGGCCAACTGGCTGTGCGACGTGCTCGACGCGCCGGGCGACGAGGCGGTGATCGCCAAGGTGCGCGAGAAGGTCGAGGCGCAGTGCAAGAACTTCCCGGTTTACGGCTGACCGGCACCGGATGCACTGCCCCTTCTGCCAGCACGAAGACACCCGCGTGATCGACTCGCGGCTGACCGAGGACGGCGCCACCGTGCGCCGTCGTCGCGAGTGCCCGCAGTGCGGTGAGCGTTTCAACACGTTCGAGACGGCGGAGCTGAAACTGCCCGCGATCGTCAAGAGCGGCGAGCGGCGCGAGGTGTTCGACGAGCGCAAGCTGCGCACGAGCTTCGAGCGCGCGCTGCAGAAACGGCCGGTCGCCAGCCACGACGTCGACCACGCTGTACGCGAGATCATCAACGACCTGCGCCGCAGCGGCGAGCGGGAAGTGCCGTCGCGCCAGGTCGGCGAGCTGGTGATGCGCGAGTTGAAGAAGCTCGACCAGGTCGCCTACGTGCGCTTTGCCTCCGTCTACCGCAAGTTCGAGGACGTGCAGGCGTTCCGCGAGGAGATCGAGAAGCTCGAGCGCGACCTGCCGGGGCTCGATGCGCTGCAGTTGCCGTTGCTCGGCGGCAGCAAGCGGCCTGCCAAATAGGTGGCCTTCAGCCCTCCGGCCTGATGCGGGAAATGCGGTGGGCCGAAGCCCACCCTACGACAGCGACGCCATGACCGAAGCGTTCTCCAGCATCGACCACCTGCACCTGGCGCACGCACTGCGACTTGCCGCCCGTGGCCTCTACACGACCCAGCCAAACCCGCGCGTAGGTTGCGTGATCGCGCACGGCGAACAGGTGGTCGGCACCGGCTGGCACCAGCGCGCCGGCGAGCCGCACGCCGAGGTGTTCGCGCTGCGCGAAGCGAAGGATGCGGCGCGTGGCGCCACCGCGTACGTGACACTCGAGCCTTGCGCGCATTTCGGCCGCACGCCGCCGTGTGCCGATGCGCTGGTGGCCGCCGGCGTGGCGCGGGTGGTGATCGCCGCGGAAGATCCATTCCCGCAGGTGGCCGGCAACGGAATCGCGAAGCTGCGTGCGGCGGGCATCGCCGTCGAAAGCGGCCTGCTGCGCGGGCAGGCTCGCGAACTCAACATCGGTTTCTTCAGCCGCATCGAACGCGGCCGCCCGTGGGTGCGCGTGAAGCTGGCGATGAGCCTGGACGGCCGCACGGCCCTGGCCCACGGCGAGTCGAAGTGGATCACCGGCGAAGCCGCCCGCGCCGATGTGCAGCGCTGGCGCGCGCGAAGCTCCGCCATCCTATCCGGCAGCGGCACGGTGCTGGCCGACAACCCACGCCTTACCGTGCGCCAGGTGGAAGCGGAGGCCGGGGCGCCGGCGCCACCCTTGCGCGTGGTTCTCGATACGCACCTGCGCACGCCGGCGGGCAGCCACGTCCTCGATGCGGCGGCGCCCACCGTGCTGGTGCATGCGGCGGATGCGCCCGTCGCGCCCCATCTCGCAAGCGTCGGGCGGCTGGCCATCACCAGCGACGCCGGCCGCCTCGACCTGGCGGCCGTGCTCGCCGCCCTGGCGGGACGCGAAATCAACGAGGTCCACGTCGAAGCCGGTCCTGCGCTGTGCGGTGCGCTGTTCGCGCAAGGGCTCGCCGACGAACTGCTGCTCTACGTCGCGCCGGTGCTGCTGGGCGACCAGGCCCGGCCGCTGCTTGAACTGCCCCCGCTGGCCGCCATGGCCGACCGCTGGCAGCTGCAGGTGCTCGACCAGCGCATGGTGGGGCAGGACTTGCGCCTGCGCCTGCGCGTGAGGGACTGAGCTCCCTGAGCGGTCAAGCGCAGCGCCTTCATTGGCGCCTCCTCATGCGTTGAAGTCGATCGCAAGCTTCCCGAAGTGCCGGCCGGCAACCAGGTGCTCGAACGCCTCGCGCACCTGGCCGAACCCGTAGACGCGGTCGATCACCGGCTCCAGGCCGGTGGCCTCGATCGCCTCGACCAT
The DNA here is from genome assembly GCF_021117405.1 of Frateuria edaphi. Lineage (NCBI taxonomy): Bacteria > Pseudomonadati > Pseudomonadota > Gammaproteobacteria > Lysobacterales > Rhodanobacteraceae > Frateuria > Frateuria edaphi. The sequence goes on along the minus strand of NZ_CP088251.1, from coordinate 2,779,877 downwards.
CCGCTCGTGCTCCTCCAGCGGCGCGACCGAGATGCCCTGGATCCGCACGCGCTTGAGCACCACTTTGGACAGTGGCAACGTGGCCTCCATCCCGCCGAGCCACCCGAGCACGCCGATGAAGCCGTGCATGCGCACGGCCTCCAGCGATTGCGCCAGGGTGGCCGCGCCGACGGTCTCGACCACCGCGTCCACGCCGGTACCGCCGCTGGCTTCGCGCACCAGCGCACCCCACTGCGGGTGCTTCGCGTAATTGATGCCGATGTCCGCGCCCAGCGCCTTCGCGCGCTCCAGCTTGTCGTCGCTGGAGGACAGCACGATCGCCCGCGCGCCACGCAACTTCGCGAACTGCAGCGCGAACAGCGACACGCCGCCGGTGCCGAGCAGCAGCACGGTCTGGCCGGTGGTGATACGGGCCGCTTCCAGCACCTGCCAGGCGGTGAGAGCGGCAATCGGCAGCGTGGCGGCCTGAAGGCTGCTCAGGTGACCAGGCGCGCGCGCCAGCCAGTACTGGTCGAAGCAGGCCAGTTCGCGCAGCACGCCCGGTTCCGGTCCGCCGATCTCGGCGCCTTCCCACTCCGGCCGCATCGCGCCGGCGATCCATCGCGACTTGTAGAAGGTCGTGACGCGGTCGCCCGGCTTGAAGCGCGTCACCGCATCGCCGACTTCCACGACGGTGCCCGCGCCGTCGGACACCGGCACGATCGGCAGGGACACGCCCCGATACAGCTGGCCGTCCACCAGCATCCAGTCGCGGAAGTTCAGCGAGGCGGCCTCCATGCGCACCAGCACTTGGTTCGGGCCGGGGCGCGGGGCAGGCAGGTCGACCGGTTGCAGGTGGTCGAGACCGAAAGCGGAAAGCTGGATGGCGCGCATGCGGGGCTCCGTGGTGAGTGGTGAGGCCATGGTCCCGCCATCGACGGCTTGCGATAATGCGCACGAATGGGTGATCTTCTGTTCACTGTATGAATCAATCCTTCGACCTCACGCCGACCCGCCTGCGCGAACTGCGCGCTTTCGCCGCGGCCGCGCGTCGTCTCAATTTCTCGCGCGCAGCGCTTGAGGTCGGCTGCACGGCATCGGTGTTGAGTCGCCGCATCGCGGCGCTGGAGGAGGCGGTCGGCGCGCGGCTGTTCCTGCGCACCACCCGGCGCATGGCGCTGACCGCACGTGGCGAGCAGTTGCTGGCGCAGTGGCAGCGCATGGAAGCGGTGATGACCGACCTGGCGGCCGGCCTTCGCCCGACGGATGGCGAGCTGTCCGGGCGCCTGTGCGTGCATCTTCCGGCGAATTACGGCCGTTATTGCGTCGCGCCGCTGCTGGCCGATTTCATGCGCGAGCACCCACGCGTGCGGATCGAGGCGACTTATGACGACGCCTACGTGGACATGGTGGCCGGTCGGGTGGACCTGGCCGTGCGCCTCGGACGGCTGGCCGACGTGCAACTGGTGGCGCGCCGGGTAGGCACGATGCGCCTGTTTGCCTGTGCCTCGCCCGATTACCTTGCCGGCGCGCCACCGCTGCGTGATCCGGCCGACCTGAAGGCGCACCGTTGCATTGCCTTCAGCGGCTATCGCCGGGGCACGCTCTGGTCGTTCGGCCGACAGCGCCAGCGGCGCTCGGTGCGGATCGACCCGGTGCTGACCTGCAACGACGCGCAGGCGATTCGCGACGCGGTGCTCGCCGGCGTGGGCGTCGGCCTGCAGGGCGATTACATGGCCGATGGCCTGGTCGCCGACGGGCGTCTGGTGGACCTGTTCCCGGACTGGCAACTGCCGTCGTTCCCGATCCACCTGTTGTGGCTGCCCGGCGCGGACCGCACGCCGGCGCTGCGGCGGCTGATCGATCACCTCGCCGGTGCACTCGCGCAGGCCTGAGGGGGCCGGTGCTGCTAGACTTCGCCCGCCGGCGTTGCCGGCGAACGTCTTCAGGGCGGGGTGGAATTCCCCACCGGCGGTAGGTGTCCGGATGGATGCAGGACACGAGCCCGCGAGCGCCCTCGCCATGCGAGGGGTCAGCAGATCCGGTCCGATGCCGGAGCCGACGGTCGAGCCACTCCGGTGATCCGGGGCGGCCCACAGTCCGGATGAAAGAAGACGGCAGACCGCATCGCGCGGGCCGAAAGGCCATGGCGGTGCGTCGGCCTCATGCCTTGAGGCGTTTTTCGCTGACCCCATGCGGAGAACGTTTCATGTCCCTTGTCGCTTGTTTTGCAGCCGCCTCCGGCCGGAGGGTGCGCTGATGTTCACCGGCATCATCCAGACCGTGGGTTCCATCGCGCGCCTCGAGCCACGCGGTGGCGACGTGCGCCTGCACGTCGATACCGCCCAGCTCGATCTTTCCGACGTGCAGCTGGGCGATTCGATCGCCGTGTCCGGCGTGTGCCTGACGGCCATTTCGCTCACCGAACGCGGATTCGCGGCCGACGTGTCCAACGAGACGCTGTCGCTCACCACCCTGGGTGGGCTCAAGGCCGGCGACCCGGTCAACCTGGAAAAGGCGCTGCGGCTGGCCGACCGGCTGGGTGGACACCTGGTCTCGGGTCACGTCGATGGCGTGGGCAGGGTGGTGTCCATCACCCCCGATGCGCGCTCGCAGCGCTGGACCTTCGAGGTGCCGCCGGGCCTTGCGCGCTACATCGCCGCCAAGGGCTCGATCTGCATCGACGGCACCAGCCTGACCGTCAACGAGGTATCGGGCACCCGCTTCGGCGTGAACCTGATCCCGCACACCGTGGCACACACGGCTTTCCACGCCAGGCGCGCGGGGGATCCGGTGAACATCGAGGTGGACGTGATCGCGCGGTACGTCGAGCGGTTGATCGGCAGCGGCCAGGCGCCGCGGCTGGACGAGGCGTTCCTCAAGCAGCACGGCTTCGCCTGACTCGATCACTGTGCCGGTTTCGCCGTGTCCCACGCTTGCCCGTGCTCTGCCGATCGCCTTGAAGTCATTCCCGTAAACGCGGGAATCCATCTCGCTCCGATGCAGGAAAGCCAACATGGATTCCCGCGTTCGCCGGAATGACGCCCCGCAAGATTGAATCCGTTCTGGAACCCACCATGCCTTTCAACACCATCCCCGAAATCCTCGAAGACCTCCGCGCCGGCCGCATGGTCGTGATGCTCGACGACGAAGACCGCGAGAACGAGGGCGACATCGTCATGGCCGCGCAGATGGTGCGGCCCGAGGACGTCAACTTCATGGTCCGCGAGGCGCGCGGCCTGCTGTGCCTGACGCTCACCGAGCAGCGCACGCGCCAGCTGGGCCTCAAGCCCATGGTCAGTGACAACACCTCGCCCTACCACACCAACTTCACCGTCTCGATCGAGGCGGCCGAGGGCGTGACCACCGGCATCTCGGCGCACGACCGCGCGCGCACCATCCAGGTGGCGGTCAAGTCCGATGCCCGACCCCAGGATCTCTCGCAGCCGGGCCACATCTTCCCGCTCACCGCGCAGCCCGGCGGCGTGCTCACCCGCGCCGGCCACACCGAGGCCGGCTGCGACCTGGCCGCGCTGGCAGGGCTGGAGCCCTCGGCCGTACTGATCGAGATCCTGCACGAGGACGGCTCGATGGCGCGGCGCCCCGAACTGGAAGTCTTTGCGACCAAACACGGTTTGAAGATCGGCACCATCGCCGACCTGATCCGCTACCGGCTGGAGACCGAGAAGACGATCCAGCGCGTGCACGAGGAGGACGTCGAGACCGAGTTCGGCCCGTTCCGGCTGGTCGCCTACCGCGATGCCATCCGCCACGGCCTGCATTACGCGCTGTCGCGCGGCACGGTCGACGACGGCAGGCCGGTGCTGACCCGCGTGCACGTGCGCAACACGCTGTCGGACGTGCTGCACCTGACGCGCGAGGACCTCGGTCTGACCGTCACCAGTGCGTTGCGCCGGATTGCCGACGAGGGACGCGGTGTGCTGCTGGTGCTCTCCGGCGAGGACACGCCCGATGCGCTGCTGGCCCGGCTGAAACGCCAACCCGCGGCGCTCGCACCGGAGGACGCGCAGCAGCAGGAGTGGCGCCAACTCGGGCTGGGCGCGCAGATACTGACCGATCTGGGCGTGCACAAGCTGTGCGTGATGGGGACGCCGCGCAAGCTCGTCGGCCTGGCCGGGTTCGATCTGGAAGTGGTCGAGTACGTGTGAGGGCGCCGCGCCCCACATGCCTTAGGATGCTCCGTACTCCATCGCCATCAAGCCCATGCCCAACGCCCGCATCCGCCTGATCGCCCCCTCCGGCTACGCCCACGATCCGGACGCCATGATGCGCGGCGTGGCTCGCCTGCGCGAGGCCGGCTGCACAGTGGAGAACCTGGACGTGCTGGGGCGCGCGCAGCTGCGTTTCGCCGGCAGCGATGCCGAGCGCGCGGGCGACATCAACGCGCTGGCCACGCTCGACGAGCTGCCGGACATCGCACTGGTCACCCGCGGCGGCTACGGCGCCGCGCGCCTGCTCGGCCAACTCGACTACGGCGCGCTGCGCGAGCGCCTGGCCCATTCGAACCTCGCCCTGGTCGGCCACAGCGACTTCACCGCGCTGCAGCTGGCGCTGTATGCGAGGAGCGGCGTGCGCAGCTTCGCCGGCCCGCTGCTGGCGGACCTCGGCGCCGAGCCTTGCCCCACCTACACCTGGGAACATTTCTGGAGCACGTTGAGCGCGGACGCCAGCGTGGCCACCTGGGCCGGCGCCGGCGATGCCGGGCTGGACGTGCAGGGCCCGCTGTGGGGTGGCAACCTGGCCGTGCTGTGCAGCCTCCTCGGCACGCCCTATTTTCCGGCCATCGACGGCGGCATTCTCTTCGTCGAGGACCTTGCCGAGCCGCCGTTCCGCATCGAGCGGCTGTTCTACCAGCTGCACCTGTCCGGCGTGCTCGGAAGGCAGCGTGCGCTGGTGCTGGGCGATTTCCACGCCTGTCGCCCGGGCCCGCGCGACAACGGCTACGACCTCGACGCGGCGTTCGCGCAGCTGGCCCGGATGGCCGGCGTTCCAGTGATCCACGGCTTGCCGCACGGCCATGCCGCACGCCAGCTCACGCTGCCGTTCGGTGCCCAGGCGAGGTTGCGTGTCAGCGGTGGCGAGGCGCGTCTGGAGTGCACCGGCTACCCGCACATGTCCCCGTAGGAGCTCCCTTGGGCGCGACCCGGATGCCTCCTGTCGCGCCCAACGGTGCTCCCGCAGGAGATATCGACGCCCCAAACCCGTAAAATACCCGGCCCCGCAAGGGCTTCCCGTCTGCCCAAGGATTCGCAATGAAGATCATCGAAGGCGACTTCGCCACGCCCACGGGCCGTTTCGCCATCGTCGCCGGCCGCTTCAACGGCTTCGTCGTCGAGCCGTTGGTGGCCGGCGCGCGCGACGCACTGGTGCGCCATGGCGTGAAGGACGAGGCGATCGACCTGATCCGCGTGCCGGGCGCCTGGGAGATCGCGCTGGCCGCGCACAAGCTCGCCAACTCGGGCCGCTATGCGGCAGTGATCGCGCTGGGGGCGGTGATCCGCGGCTCCACGCCTCACTTCGACTACGTCGCCGGCGAGTGCGCCAAGGGCCTGGCGCAGGCCGCCTACGCCTCCGGCGTACCGGTGGCGTTCGGCGTGCTCACGACCGACAGCATCGAGCAGGCGATC